>JAJZQW010000009.1 GCA_021802985.1 Acidobacteriota bacterium
GGCCACCTTGCGGTGGCCTTCTTCTTGGTGGAGCCAATCGGGATCGAACCGACGACCTCTTGCATGCCATGCAAGCGCTCTCCCAGCTGAGCTATGGCCCCAATCGGGAAGACCCAGTATCCCACTCATTCGGGCCCTGTGCAAGCAGTGGAATCAACGGGGCCTCAACCGCAGCCGCTGCCCAGGGCGGATCCGGTCGCCCTTCAGCCCGTTCCAGCGCCGCAATTCGCGGATCTCCAGGTGATGTTGCCGTGCGATGGCGGCGAGGGTCTCACCGCGCTTCACCACATGGACCTCGGCCCGTTCCTTCTGGGGCGCCGCGGCGGTACGGGCACCATCCGGGCTTGGCAGGCGTACGGTATCTCCGGGATGAAGCCGCTTCGCGGCCTCGGGGTTGAGGCGGATGAGTTCACCCAGCGGAACGCCATGGGCACGGGCGATCCTCGCCAGGGTGTCACCGCGTCGGGCGCGGATTTTACGGGGCTGTGGCTTCCTGGTCTCGACTTCGCGTGAGGATCCCGAACGGGATTCGAGGGGTGCGACGGGTGCCGGCAGGAAGGATGGTGCAGGTTCGACCACGGAAGGCGATGCGGGAACGGGCGCGGGTGTCGAGTCGGGGGCCGGCGTGTGAACCGTGTCGGGCGGCGCCGGCGCAGGAAGCGTCGAGGGCAGCGTTCCAAGATTCGCTGGCCGTTTTTTGGGTTCGGGAAGGGTGGCCACGTCTGCGCCCGGGAGGTAGGGCAATGCCTCCAGGGGCCGGCTGTCCATGGTCCCCCGTCGACCCCTGAGTGCCGCACCGATCTCTTCGGCAGGGGGCACCCGGAGCCGGCGCCCGGGGCGGAACTCGCGGGCGGTGAGGTTGTTTTCGGCCAGCAGGTCCTCGGGATCGACCTTCAGGCGGCGGGCCACCTTCGCCAGGCTGTCCCCCCGACGGATGGTGTAGATGCGCTCTGCCCGGACCTTCCCGCCCAACCCCTTGGCCAGGGCCCGCGCGCAGACCAGGGCCTTGCCTGGGGGCACGCGCAGCGTGTACCTCCCGGGAGGAGTGGAGCCCCGCAGCAGTTCCGGGTTGAGGTGTTTCAGCGTGGCCGTGTCGGTTTCCGCCATCCGGGCCAGGGCGGCCAAGCCGGTTCTGACGGGAACGGATACCGTCTCGTAGACGAAGGGTGGCAGTGGATCGACCTGGATGCCGTAACGGTCCGGATGGCGTCCCACGAGAATGGCTGCGCAGAGTTCGGGTACATAGTTCTTGGTCTCGTTGCGCAACCACCGGGACCGGGCCATGTCCCAGAAGTTGCGCGTCCCCAGATTCTGACCCGCGCGGTCCAGGCTGAGGGGCCCCGCGTTGTAGCTGCTGACGGCCAGGTACCAGTCGCCGGTGATTTCATAGAGGCGCTTGAGATATCTTGCCGCGGCCCGGGTGGCCTTCACTGGATCGCGCCGCTCCTCCAGCCACCGGTTGTAGGTCAGGCCGTAGATCCGTCCCGTGGACCGGATGAACTGCCACATGCCCACGGCCCGTGCCCGGCTCTTGGCCTCGTTCCGGAAGCCCGATTCGATGACGGCCAGGAAGGCCAGATCCTGAGGGATGCCCTCCTCGGCGAAGACTTGGCGGATCATGGGCATGTACATGGAGGCCCGCCCGAGGGCGTTCTCCATGAAACCCTTCTTGGTGGTGCTGAAGAGGTTGACCCAGGTCAGCACCTTGTCGTTCAAGTCGATGGGGAAGTCGTACGAGGTATCCCGCTCGGCGCGCCGGACCCGCTCGAGTTCCGCCCGCAGATCCTCACCCGTCAGGGAGACGACTTCTTCGGGTGCCTTGAGTCCAGAGTCGGGCTCGGCTTCGCCCTGGTCCGGGATCTGGGACTCCAGATCCTGGATCCGCTGCAGGAGTACCTGGACATCGGGCTGTTTCAGGAGGCCGGTGGGCCAATCGGCCGTGAGCACATCAGCGGAATCCATGCACCGGGAGGCCGTGGCGAAATCCTCGGCATCCACGGCGCGCCCAGCCTCCTCCAGCAGCGCCTTCAGTTGGTCAATCCGGGCGGCATCCGTCTCGGGCGGAGCGGATGGCTGGACCTGCACTTGGACCGCGGGCGCCCGTACCGGCGCCTGGGCAGGTGCCTGTGCGGGAATTGTTCCCCAGGCGAGGAGGGCCGGCAGGAGGGGCCAGAACACGAGGGCCTAGTGGCTCTCGGCGCTCACCAGGGCCTCGTAGGCCTTGGCGTCCAGCAGGTCGGCGGCCAGGGCGCCCTTCAGCCGCACCTTGACCATCCAGCCCTTGCCATAAGGATCCTCGTTCACGGCCTCCGGATGGTCCGCCAGGAGGCCATTCACTTCGAGGATCTCGGCATCGGAAGGCATGTTCAGTTCGGAGACAGTCTTCACGGACTCCACCGTGCCGAACTCCTCGCCATGGCCGATGGCCTCACCGACCTCTGGCAGATCGACAAACACCACATCGCCCAGCGCATCCTGCGCGTAGTGGGTGATGCCCACCAGGGCGGTGCCGTCGCCCGCAGGCTTCAACCACTCGTGGTCCTTGGTGTATTTCAGGTCGGCAGGAAACATGGGGCCTCCGGAGGGGTGGGCAGTTGGCGGTTGGGTGAAGGTTACTTGGCCCGTTTGTAGAAGGGCGTGGGGATGATTTCGGCGGCCACGGCCCGGCCGCGGATCTCGATCTGAATGCGACCGCCGGTCTTGGCCAGTTCGGTGGGCACGTAGGCCAGACCGAGGTTGATGCCGCAGGTTGGGGATGGCGCGGCACTGGTGACGAAGCCGATCTGCTTGCCGTCCTGGACCACGGGCATGTGGTCCCGGGCGATGTCACGCTTCTCAAGGGTCTTGAAGCCCACCAGCTTGCGGGGGGCGGGGGCGGCCTTGGCGGCCAGCAGGGCGGCGCGGCCGATGAAGTCCCCCTTGTCCAGCTTCACGATCCAGGCCAGCCCGGCTTCCAGGGCGTGGATGGTGTCGTCGATCTCGTGACCGTAGAGGGCCATCTTGCATTCCAGGCGGAGCGTGTTCCGGCAGCCCAGGCCCGCCGGCAGCAGCCCCTGGGGCGTCCCGGCCGCCATCACGGCATTCCAGAGGCGCTCGGTGTCGCCTGCGGCGCAGTAGAGTTCGAACCCGTCCTCGCCGGTGTAGCCGGTGCGGCTGATGAGGCACTTGATCCCGGCCACCTCGCCGTGGGTGAAGAAGTAGTAGCCGATGGGCTCCAGCGGTGTCTTCGTCAGGGGCTGGAGGATGCTCACCGACAGCGGCCCCTGCAGGGCGATCTGGCCGGTGGCGGGACTCTCATTCACCACGGTGCAGTCGTAGCCCTTGGCGTGCTGCTGCACCCAGGCGAAGTCCTTGTCAGAGTTGCCCGCGTTCACCACCAGCAGAAACTCCTGCTCGCCCTCGCGGTAGACCAGCAGGTCATCCACAAAGGTGCCGTTCTCGTAGAGGAAGGCGGTGTAGTGGACCTGCCCGATGGCCAGCTTGGACACAGCGTTGGGCGTCAGGTGCTCCACCAGGGCCAGGGCGCCGGGGCCCTTCACGCGGATCTCACCCATGTGGCTCACGTCGAAGAGGCCGGCCCGGGTCCGGACCGCCTCGTGCTCCGCGAGGATGCCCGCCGGGTACTGCACCGGCATGTCCCAGCCCCCGAAATCCACCATCTTCGCGATCAGGGCCCGGTGGGCAGCGTTGAGGGGCGTCTTCATCAGCTCGACGGCGGTGTTGGACATGGGAACTCCCGGGAGAAATCCCAGTCTAGCGCCGCGGCTGCCACGGCAGAAGACCCGGGAGTTCCCAGCGCAGACGCCAGAGACCGCCGGAATCCGGGGTTGTGACCATGCGCACAGCCAGGGGAAGCACCGTCACGCCGGCTTCCACGGCCCGATCGAGCTCCGCGGCGTAGACGGGGTCGATGTCACGGGCAGCGTCAAAGGCAGATACATCCGCACGATGGATGAAGAAGGCGATGGCCGCACGGTGCCCCGCCCGCACCATGGCCTGGAGCTCGCGCAGGTGCTTGGTTCCCCGCTCGGTGACAGCATCCGGGAAGCGGACCCAGGCTCCGTCCTTCAGGGTCGCGTTCTTCACTTCAATGAAGACCTGCAGGCCCTCGCCATCCAGGGCCAGCACATCAATGCGGCTGTTTTCGGCGCCGTATTTCACCTCTGTTCTCACGCTGTGCAACCCCGGGAGCCCCGGCAGGGCGTCCCGCCGGGCGGCCTCGGCCACCACCCGATTGGGCATGCCCGTATCCACGCCGATCCAGTTGCCGGGGCTCCGTTCGGAGGCCAGCCAGGTGAACTTCAACTTCCGATCTGGGTTGGTGGCGCGCTCCAGCAGCACCCGGTCCCCTGGCTCCCAACAGGTCTTCATGGAGCCGGTGTTGGTGCTATGGACCGTGATGGTGGATCCGTCCTCCAGGTGGACGTCCGCCAGAAACCGCTTGTAGCGCTGGATCAGCGTGCCCAGGACCAGGCCATCCTTCTCGATGAGGGGACCGTTCACGGCCAGGTGGCCAGGATGCGGTCCACCGCTTCAGCCAGATCCATGGCCACGAGATCGGCTCCCGCGGCATCCACGGAGTGGCCGTACCCCGTGCGGACGAGGGCCACCCGGCACCCGGCCCGGCGACCCGCTTCCAGATCCACGGCCTTGTCCCCCACCATCCAGGAGCGACTCAGATCCAGTCCGTGCTCCTCGGCAGCCCGCAGGAGCATGCCTGGATTGGGCTTGCGATCCGGATGGTCCGCCACCGCGTACTCGCCCTGCCCCAGCTCGTGGTGGGGCGAGGCGTAGACCGCATCGATCCTGGCGTTCTCCAGCGCCAGGAAGGTGTCCATCCGGCTCATGACCGCCGCGAAATCCTGCCAATTGTATTTGCCCCGGCCGATGCCGCTCTGGTTCGTAACCACCACCACGGGAATGCCCCGAGTGTTGAGCCGCGCCACCGCGGCCGCGGATCCGGGAATGAGGGCCAGCTGCTCCGGGTCGCAGAGATAATCCACCTCCTCGTTGAGGGTGCCATCGCGATCGAGGAATACGGCCGGTTTCACAGAGGCGCTCCAGGGGCAAGTCTATCCCCCCAGTTTGCCAGGGGCCCACCCACAGAACCTGTCATAACGTGAGTCTCGTCTCCCCGTGGCCATGGATGGCACACTGACGGGGCACCTCCGAGGACCCCCGATGATCGACAAGCGCGTGGCCACCGCCTTCGAAGCCGTGAGCGACATCCCCGACGGCGCCCACGTGGCCGTGGGTGGCTTCGGACTCTGCGGCATCCCTGAACACCTCATCGCGGCCCTGGCCCAGCGCGGCGTGACCGGCCTCACCTGCTACTCCAACAACGCCGGCGTGGACGACTTCGGTCTGGGGATCCTGCTCCGGAACCGCCAGATCCGGAAGATGGTCAGCAGCTACGTGGGCGAGAACGCCGAGTTCGAGCGCCAGTTCCTGCATGGCGAGCTCGAAGTGGAGTTGGTTCCGCAGGGCACCCTCGCCGAGCGCATGCGGGCTGGCGGGGCGGGCATTCCCGCCTTCTTCACGCCCACCGGAGCGGGCACGAAGGTGGCGGAGGGCAAGGAGACACGGATCCTCCGTGGCCGTGAATGCGTGCTGGAGGCGGGCATCTTCGCGGATTTCGCCCTGGTGAAGGCCTGGAAGGCGGATCGTCTGGGCAATCTGGTCTATCGGAAGACCGCCAGGAACTTCAATCCCATGGCGGCCACCTGTGGGAAGGTGTGCATCGCGGAAGTGGAAGAGATTGTCGAAGTGGGCGGGCTGGACCCCGATCAGGTCCATACGCCAGGCATCTTCGTGCATCGCCTGGTGCTTGGAATGGACTACCAGAAGCGCATCGAGAAGGTCGTCACGCGCTTGGGCGCTAATCCATCGGAAGGCTGAGCCGGACTCGCGTTCCCCTGGCAGTATTTTCGATCTCCACGGTCCCCTGGTAGGCGCCGATCAGCTGGGCGCAGGCCGGAAGGCCAGGCCCCGACTGCCGCCCAGGGGCCTCCGTCGGCAGATGCCGCAGCCTGGAGAAGGGCTCGAAGGCCTGGGCCAGCGCCGCTTCCGAGATCGGCCCGCCATCGTCTTCAAGCTCGAGCCGGAAGTGGCTTTGGCCACCCCACGTGCGGATGCGGAGCTGCGTCGAGGGGCCCGTCAGTGCGTGCCCGGCCAGGTGGGTTAGAATTTCTGCAAAGTCCTGGTACACCCCGAAGAGAAGATCCCGGCCGGCCTGGAGGTTCAGGTCGGTGACCAGCCTCTCGGGAAGGCTTCCCTCCGCCTTCATCAGATCGAGTTCCTGCCGGATGAGGCTGTGGATGTGGATCCACTCGGGCGTGCTGGCCTCTCCCGGTCCGGCGCGCCTCAGAAGGGCCTTCACCAGGCCCTCCACTTCCTCGATGGCTGCATGGATCTCTCCCATGGAGCGGTGGCATTCGAGCCGCTCCTCCGGCGGCGGCCCGTCCTGGCGGTTCATGAAGGCCTCCAGGGCCACCGTTTCAGACTGGAGGGTCTGCACGGGGGCCTGAAGACGCTGGGCCATGTTGAGGAAGAGACCGCCCAGAACCGTCTTCCGATCCTGGGCGCCGAGCGCCTTCTGCGCCTTCTGGATGTCCACGTAGGCCGTTTCCAGGCGCTCATAGCTGGTTCCCAGGGCGCGGCTGGCCTCATCCAGATGGCGGATCAGCTCTGCGTTTTCGAGACTAACGAGGAGCAGTCCCGCATGGAGGGCCGTGAGTTCGCCCTCGAAGGGAAGAAAGGGGCGCTCACGGGCTGCGGCGAGAAACCCCCAGAGGCCTCCCTCCTCGGTCTGGCCATGGAGCGGGAGGAGGAGTCCGTCCCCGCGCGGGTCCCAGTATTCCGACTCGATCCCCGCTTCCCATAAAAGGGACTGGCGAAGCTCCCGTCCAGATAGGGGAATGCCCATGGGAAGCCCGGCCATGCGCTGAATCATCGGATGGTCTGCCGAAAGGGCGGGCGCTTCCTGGAATCCACCGGGGCCCCAGCCCAGGCCCTGGAAGTAGCCTCCGCTGGTGTGCAGCCGATAGGCCTTCAGGCGCTCCAGCCCCAGATCCGCCTGGAGCTGTTCCAGCACCCGGACGAGAATCTCGGACGAATCCCGCATGGGAATGATGTCCCGGCTCAGGGAGAGCAGCCTGGAGAGCAGGCGATTCCTCTGTTCCAGGGCCGACTGGGCCTCCAGGAGCTTCTCGTTCGACTGCTGGGCCTGCCTCAGCTGAGTCTCGAGGTGCTCGACCACCTGCTGGCTGAACTGCCGGAGGGCTTCTCCCTCGCGCCCCTGCTCCAACCTGTCCCGCCTCCCCCCGAGGTAGGCCTCCACCTGCCCCACGAAGAGGAAGGGATCGATGGGTTTGGAGATGAAGCCGTCACAGCCCGTCACCAGGGCCGTCTCCCGGTCGCTGCGCATGGTCTTCGCCGTGAGCGCGATGATGAGCAGGCCCGCCAGCTCTGTGCTCTGCCGGAGTTTGGTCGCCACCTCGAAGCCCGAGAGTCCGGGGAGATTGATGTCCAGGAGGACGAGGGCCGGCTTCAGGGCAAGCGCCATCCCGAAACCCTTGAGACCGTCCTCCGCCCAGTGCATCTCGTAACCGGCCTGGGACAAGAGCCGCTGGACCAGGCGCCAGTTCATGGCGTTGTCCTCGATGCAGAGGATCCGGATCGGTGCGCTCATCCCAGCCCTCCCTTGAGCATGGGCATCTCCACTATGAAGGTGCTCCCCACGCCCTTGCGGCTGGTGGCCGAGATCCTTCCGTTCATCAAACCCATGAAACGCTGGGAAATGGCGAGCCCAAGCCCCGTGCCTCCGAAGCGTCGCGCGATGCCGCCATCGACCTGCTGGAAGGGTTTGAAGAGGCGCCCCAGTTCTTCCTCCGTCATGCCGATCCCGGTGTCCTCGATCCGGACCCGCAGCCGGTCCCCATCCCGCTCGGCGTGGAGGCGGACCGAGCCCTGCTCGGTGAACTTCACGGCGTTGCCCACGAGGTTGATGAAGACCTGCCGAAGCCGGTCCCGGTCCGCCATCACCCGAATATCAAGGCCCGGATTCTCGAACGCCAGCGAGATCGGATGGCCGTGGATCAGCCCCATGGCCATCGCCTTCACCTCATCCAGGAGTTGCAGGGGATCCACGGCTTCCAGTTCCAGTTCCATCTTGCCAGCCTCGATCTTCGACAGATCCAGGATGGAATCGATGAGGCCCAGCAGCGACTTCCCGTTCTGGTAGATGATCTGGAGATCCTCCCGGGCTTCCTGGGGCAGCCGCCCCGAGGGATCCTGCATGAGCATCCCCGAGAATCCGATGATGGCGTTCAGGGGCGTCCGCAGCTCGTGGCTCATGTTCGCCAGGAACTCGTCCTTGAGGAGGTCCACCTCCTTCAGCCGCTGGTAGCTGGTGAGGAGGCTCTCGTTCAGGTCCTGCAGCTCCCGGGTCTTCTCCCGCACTTTCTCCTCGAGGGTGCTGGCCCAGGCCTTGAGCTCCACCCGGCTCTGCTCCAGCCCCCGGGTGCGCTCGTGCACCAGCTGCTCCAGGTTCGCCCGGATCTCCTCCAGCTCCCAGATGGTCTCCATGAGCTGTCGGGTGCGCTCCTGGACGCGGTATTCCAGCAGCCGGTTCTGACGCTCGATTTCATCCCGGGAGACCCTGAGCTTGTCGGTCATCACCCCGAACGAGTGGCTGAGATCCTGGATCTCGTCCCGGGTATTCACCTGCACCGAAACGGCCTCCAGGTTCCCCTGGGCCACCTTCTGGGCCGCCTCGGTGAGCTGGATCACCGGCCGGAGGTAGCGGTTGGACAGGAACACGGCCGCGGCGATGCCCAGGATGAGGGTCACCAACCCCACCATGAGGCTGGCCCGGATGTTGTCACGCACCGCCCGCTGGGTCCCCTCCGTGGTGAACCCGATCACCAGGGTTCCGACCTGGTCGGCCCGGGGTTCCTCGTAGAAGACCGGCGCCACGGCCACCAGCATCCCTTCCGTCCGCCGGTTGTAGGTCCGCGAAACCCCGTCCTTCAATACGTAAGACGAGGCCCATTCAGGGGTCGTCGGGGTGCTGTCCAGGGAGGCGCCATCCGCCCCGAAGACCGCGCTGAACCGGAAGGACGGAATGTTCTGGACGCCCTGGAGCACCTTCGTAATGTCCCGCGAATTGTTGGCGCTCACCGCAGGGCCCACGGCGTAGCTGGCCGTCTCCGCCACCTGGCGCGCGCTCATCTCGGCCTGGGAGAGGATCTGCCGTTCCACCCACCGGGGGTAGTACAGCAGGTTGAAGGTGATGAAGGACAGGACCAGCATGCTGATGACAGCACTCAGCTTGGTCTTGATGGAGAGACGGTACATGCGGCGCCCGGGAAACAGGCTCTAGGCTAGCAGCCTGCCGCCTCAGAGCTTGAAGAGGTTCACCTCGCGATTGAGCATGTGCACCTGCACGCTCAGCTGCTCCACATAGCCGCTGGAATCCTCGATGGCCCGCTCGCTCTCCACGGCCTTCCCCAGGACCTGGTTCATGGTCTCCTTCAGGGAAAGGACGTGCTCCTCCTGCTTGGCCAGGATCTCGTGAAGGTTCGAGGCCAGGGTCCGGACCTGTTCGGTGGCCTTGGCGATCTCCTCGCTGCCGCTGCTCTGTTCCTTGGTGGAGTCCCGGACCACGCTGGTGGCCTCTTGGACGTTCATGGCGAGGGACAGGATGTAGTTGCTGGTCTGCTGCTGTTCCTCGATGACCGACCGGATGGTCTCGACCTGGGTATGGATGTTGCGGTTGGCCTCGTGGATGAGGGCGGCCTGACCGGCCTGCTGGAGTGTCTCGCTGAGGATGCTCTCCACGACGCTGTTGGTCTCGCTGACGGATTCCAGGATGGCCTGGAGGGCCACCTCGCTCTGCCCCACGGATTCCGAGCCGTCCCGGACCGCGTCGAGCCCCAGTTCCACCTGCTGATAGGCCTTGCGGATCTCCGATTGCAGGGTCCCGATGATCTGCTGGATGTCCCGGGTGGACCGTCCGGTCTGCTCGGAGAGCAGCTTGATCTCGTCGGCCACCACCGAGAATCCCTTGGACTGGCCCTCACCGCCGGTCCCCCCCTGGGCGGCGATGATGGCCGCATTGAGGGCGAGCATGTTGGTCTGGTGGGTATGCTCCCCGATGTAGTCCAGGATCTTGGCGATGTCGGCACCCAGTTGCAGCAGGGTCCGGGTGGTGCCATGGAAGTCCTGCACCACGCGTTCGATGACCTGCATCTTCTCCCGGTTCCGGGCCACCAGCTCCATCCCGCGCGCCGCGTTGTGGATCACCTTCTTGGCGTACCGCTGGGCGATCTTCACGCTGTCATCGATGGCGGAGGTGCTCTGTTCGAGGTTCTCCGCGAACTCCTTGGTGTGCTCGGCGTGGCTCGCCAGGTGGTCCACGTTCTTGCCGACGTTCTTGATGGCCGAGTCGAAGTCCCGGATGGCCGAGGTGATGCCCTCCACCACCATCAGCAGCTCATCCATGCTCTGGTTGATCTGCTGCACGGTGGCGGCCATCTCGACGATGGTGGCATTGGTGCTCTCCGAGGCCAGGCTCAGCTCCATGGAACTGGCGCTGATGCCGATGGAGGTCTCGGACAGTTCGTTGATCTCCTCGTGGAAGACCTCGATCAGCTCCCGCTGGCCCTGGCTGGACTGGCGGACGCCATCGCCGGATTCGCGGATGGCCGCGGCCGCCTTGGCCAGGTCCCGGCTGACCGTGCGGATCTGGACCACCATGCCCCGTAGGCTGGCTGCCATCCTGCCGAAACCCTGGGACAGCACTTCCACTTCGTCATCGCTGTAGACCGCCTCCAGGTCGTCGATGCGCCCCTCCCCGACCCGCTGGGCATTGCGGCTGAGGAGGAGGATGGGCTGCTGGACATCCCGCAGGATGAGCCGGATGAGGTAGGTGAAGAAGAGCGCACCGCCGATCAGCAGGACGATGTTCGGGCGGAGGGCCCTCCAGACGGCGTCGGCGTACTCCCGTTCCGGGATCACGGCCCTCAGCTCAGAGCCGTCCGGGAGAGGCTGCACCACGAGGATGTCGCCGGCCCCGGCGACCCGGAGGCGGGACCCGAGCAGCGCACCCCCCTTGGACTCCGGAAGTTTCAGGGAGACGCCGCCGCCAGCTCCCAGTTTCAGGGTGCCGAGGAAGGCCGTCATGTCCTCCTGCGTGGTGTTCATCTCCTGGACAAACGCCACGGAATCCGCCAGGTTGGCCAGCTCGTTGCTGGCGTAGCTGGCCACCTTCGTCCGGATGGACGACTGGAGGGTCAGCCCCGATACGAGGATGGATAGCAGCAGCACCCCCAGCATGATGCCGAGCACACCGAAACCGAACTTGGCCCGGAGGCTGGCCCGGAACCGCGAGTAGGACTCACTGAAGCCGGGCTCGTTCGCCAGGAGGCGAAAGACCTGCATGAGGTTCTGCTTGGCCACGAAGTAGTGGGCGATCGAACCCATCATGCCCAGCACCAGGAACATGCCCATGGTGGCGAAACTGATCCAGAGGCTCTGCTGGAGGTAGAGCTTCAGCCAGAGGTAGGTGATACCGGCCAGGAAGGTCCCGATGTAGAGGGTGAGCATGGAGGTGGTCTGGGGAAACCGCGTCAGGGGACGGTAGAGATCGGGCCCGAGGACCCGGTTCCGAAGGATCCGTCCGAAGGATTCCAGATGGAGGAGGGAGATCCCGAAGCAGGCCGCCAGGATGAGGATCGACCAGGCCATGCCGCCCAGGGTGAAGTTGAACCCCGGGGGGGCGGAGTAATAGAAGAGGCACCCGGCCACCAGGAAGACCGCGCACCAGACCAGGATGGCGGCGACACGGGAGCGTCCGAGGACCACTCGCAAGGTCTCCGGATCTAGACGAACAGACGTTCCTGCCTTGAACTCAGGCCGGGGTCCAGAAGTGGAATCGGGCTGCACCATACTCGCGTGTTTCGGCCAGTTGCCAACCGGGCTGTAATTCCAGCGCCGTCTTCCGGTCCGATTCGAAAACGAGGATCCCCTCCGGGGCGATCCAGGATCGCATCCGGCCCGCCAGCGTCGCCCACATTCCGGCGCCCCGGTCGTAGGGCGGGTCGAGAAAGATCACCGCTTGGCCCCTGAAGGCCCCGGGCTCCAACGACAGGAGATCCTTGTGCAGGAGGGTCAGGGGTGTCCCCTCCGCATTCCGGCGGAGGCAGGACCAGCCAGGCTCGGATTCTTCCAGGCAGGCCACCGGCCCGTAACCCCGGGAGAGGGCCTCCAGCCCCACGGCGCCCGTGCCCGCGCAGAGGTCCAGGAAGGGCCCCTGCGGCCAGCGCTGGAGGATGGAGAACAGGGCCTCCCGGGCCCGATCCGAGGTCGGACGCACCCGAAGGTCCCCCGCGGGCGGCGCCGAAAGCCTCCGCCCCTTGAGCGTTCCCGCGATGATGCGCATCGGTGACGAAGGCCTCAGTAGGCCCAGCGCAGGAGGGTGGAGCCCCAGGTGAACCCGGCCCCGAAGGCGGACAGGATCACCAGGTCGCCCTTGGCCACCCGCTTCTCCTCGACGGCCTGGTGGAGGGCCGTGGGGATGGTCGCCGTGGTGGTATTGGCGTACCGGTCGATGTTCACCATCATGCGGGCGGGATCCAACTCCAGCCGCTTGGCGGCGGCATCCATGATGCGGATGTTGGCCTGGTGGGGGACGAACAGCTTCAAATCCTCGCCCTTGAACCCGTTCCGGTCCATGAGCAGACGGCTGTTGTCGGCCATCTCCCTTACGGCGTTCTTGAAGACCTCGCTGCCGGCCTGGTGGATGGTGTGTTCCTTGTTCGCCACGGTCTCGGCCGAGGCCGGTTTCAGGGATCCCCCGGCGGGCATGTAGAGGTAACAGGCCCCGGTGCCGTCCACCCGGTGCTCGAAGTCCAGGATTCCTAGCCCCTCCTCGACCTGTTCGACGATGACCGCCCCGGCCCCATCCCCGAACAGGACCGCCGTGGTCCGGTCCTCTTTGTTGATGATGGTCGACATGATGTCCACGCCCACCACCGCCGCCTTCTTGATTCCGCCGGCCGCCACCAGGCTGCAGGCCGTGGTCAGCGCATACAGAAATCCGGAACAGGCCGCGTTCAGATCGAACCCGAACGCATTGGAGGCGCCGACCATGTCCTGGATGCGGCAGGACGTGGCCGGGAAGATGGTGTCGGGCGTGACGGTGGCGACCACGATGAGGTCCAGCTCGGAGGCCTTCATGCCGCGGTTCTCGAGGGCCTGCTTCAGGGCCGGGGCCCCCAGTTGGGAGGCGCCGGTGCCAGGTTCGACCCAATGCCGCTCGCGGATGCCGGTCCGGGTCCTGATCCACTCGTCGTTCGTGTCCAGGATCTTGGACAAGTCGTCGTTGGTGACCACCCGGGGAGGGAAACACTGCCCGGTGGCGGTGATTCCCACGGGGGCGACAAGGCGATGGTTCAATGGAGCCTCCGGCAGAGAACAGCCATCATCGCATGGATGCGCCGCCGGGTCAGCGCTCGGTCCGGCGGTGGTGCAGCCAGTCGATCAGCTTGTCGGGGTCCAGGAGCGGCAAGGTGGAGCCCTCGAACGTACAGATGGCGGACAGGAAGGGCGCCCACGGATCATCTCCGGAGGGGTCGATCCGCACACCTTCGTGGCCCGCCTCCAGGGCGCCGGAGAGGAATTCCAGGGGCAGGGCCAGGCGGCGTTTGAGGACCGCCAGGGTTGTGGCCTCGGCCAGACTTTGTTCCCACCCCGGCAGGGCCACCCAGTCGAGCACGGGAAGGAATTCCCCCTGGTAGAGGATCACCCCGGCGATGCCCGGCAAGGGGCCTGGCAATGGCGTGACGGGAACCGCAGGCAGCATCTCGATCAGGTCGGAGGCGTTCAACAGGAGATCCCGGCCAGCGGCCCGCCCCAGAATGAGGACGCCCCCCTCAGACATGGGCGACCCGCCGCATGAGACTGTCCATGGCCAGGCCCAGCACGACCTCAGGATCGAGCACCCAGAGGATGCCCTCCTCCTGGAGACTGCCGCCCATGATCCCGGGAATCTGAGCCAGTTCGGGAAGGCTCCGGAGCAGGATCTCCGCCCGGCCCTGCACCTCATCCACGCCGAGAGCGATCTCCAGGCTGGCCCCGGCGGTCCCGCCGGGCTGGCTGAGGACCACAAAGGCCCGCTGCCCTTCCGGCGGGTCCCCCTGCCCCAGGCAGACCTGGAGGGACTCGAAGGGGATCTCCAGGCCCAGGACCTTGACCTTGTCCCCACCGTGGTAGACCTCCCGTCCCACCTGAACCCGCAGCACGTTGCCCAGGGGGATGCCGAAGGTCTGTCCGCGGCTCCGCACTTTCAGGCAGCCCACCACGACCCGTGAGAGGGGGAGCGTGAGCCGGACGAGGCTGCCGCGCTTCCATTCGCTGGACAGCAGGATCTCCCCTCCCAGGGTCTCGATTTCCGCTCGCACGACATCCATCCCCACGCCCCGGCCCGAGATCTGGGAGGCCCGGTCCAGGGTGGAGAAGCCGGGTTCCAGGGCCAGGCGGTGGAGGCGCTCCGGCGAGGCGGAAAGGCCGGGCTGCAACAGGCCCATGGCCAATCCCTTCTCTTCCATCCTCGCCAGATCGAACCCCCGGCCGTCATCCCGGATGTCGAACCGGATGCTGCGTCCCCGCTGGGAGGCACTGATCCGGAGACTGCCCGCTTCAGCCTTGCCCAGGGCGCGGCGCTCCTCAGGCGTCTCCAGGCCGTGGTCCAGGGCGTTGCGGACCAGGTGGAGGAAGGGCTCGCCCAGCCGGCCCACGATCCCCCGTTCCATTTCCAGATCCCCGCCCTGGAGCGTCAGCCGCACGGGCTTGCCCATGTCCCGACTCAAGGTGCGCACCATGGGCTCGATGCGGGAGAAGAGGGTGTCCACCTTCACCATCCGCATCTGGAGGAGGGCCTTCTGCACGTTGAGCAGTCCGGCCTCCATCTCGCCCAGGATCTCCAGGGGCGCCTCGGTCTTGTCGCCGCCCCAGCCGCGCAGGAGGCCGCTCACCGAGTCCCGGAGCTGCGCCACGGACATGAGACGGGCCTCCAGGGCCTCGACCCGCTGGGCTGGCAGCCGGAGGATCTCGGATTCCTGGGAAACAGGGGTGGTCGGGGCCTCGGGCTCGGGTTCGACAGGAAGGGGGGACGACTCCAGTTCTGCCGGGACCTCGGCCCGAAGGCTCTGGGGCACTCGGACGGGATCGGCCAGCAGCCGGGCCTCCAGGATCTCTCCGGGCTCCGCGGCCAGAACCTCCAGGTCAAGGGAGGCCCCGGCGATCAGGATCATGAAGGCCAGCCCCTCCCGGTCCTCGGGGACCTCCCAGGGCAGGGTCGAGATGATCTCCCCCTGGTGGGCCAATCCGTCGCTGAACCGCCTCAGACGGCCATCGAAGGTGGCGAAGTCCAGGCAGACCACCAGACCATGGATGGGGATGCCATCCATCAGGGCGCTGGTGACCCGGGTGCGCTCGTAGTCCGACAGGGCCTTCAGGGGCTCGGCCGGAAGATCCAGGAGGGCGCTCAGATCCTGGCTCTCACCGGAGAGCGGCCGGGCCAGGGCCTCCAGTTCCCCCAGTTCCCGCCGCAGCCCGTGCAGGTAGTCCTCCGGCTCGGGGCGGCCCCGTTTCAGGCCCTCCAGGCCCGCCTCCAGAGCCTGCATGCCGGCCTCGAGGGTCTCGGCCAGGGAATCCGTGGAGCGCAGCCGCCCCTTCCGCATCAGGTCGAAGATGTCCTCCATGCGGTGGGCCGATCGGCTGAAACTGGGAAACCCCAGCATCCCCGCCATCCCCTTCAGGGTGTGGGTGGTCCGGAAGAGGGCATTCACCGAGGCCTGGACCACGTAGGCGGGCTGGCTTTCCTTCAGGGAGGCGAGGGTCTGCCGCGCCTGCGCGAACAGGTCCTCGCATTCCGCCCATACGTCCTCGAAGGGTTGGTCCAAGCGCGCTCCCGATGCCGACCCTTCGGCAGGCGGGCGCCGGGGCCTGAGTTCGAGCGGCTAGACTGGCCCCATGCGCACCCTCGCCGTCCTCCCCTCCCGCTTCCAGGCCACCCGGTTCCCCGGGAAGCCCCTGGCCCCCATCGCCGGAAAGCCCATGATCCAGTGGGTCTTCGAGGCCGCCCGCCGGGCCCCCGGCGTAGACCGGGTGGTCGTGGCCACGGATGATGCCCGCATCGCCGAGGCCGTTCGCGGATTCGGGGGCGAGGCCGTCATGACCGACCCCGCCCTGCCCTCCGGCACCGACCGCACCGCCGCCGCCCTGGACGCCCTGCTTCAGTCCGGCGCCGAGTCGTTTGATTGCATTCTCAACATCCAGGGCGACGAACCGGCCATGCACCCTGAGACCATCGCGGCTGTGGTGGCCCTCATGCGCGACCAGCCGGATCTGCCGATGGGCACGGCCGCCTGCCCCTTCGCCAACCCCGACGAGCTCTTCAACCCCAACGCGGTGAAGGTGGTGACCAACGACCACCACCGGGCCCTCTACTTCAGCCGCAGCCCCATTCCCTACCTGCGCAACTCCGCGATCTTCGAACCGGATTTCCGGCCCTGGATGCAGCCGGAGCAGCTGGCCCACTTCAAGCGCCACCTGGGCCTCTACGCTTACCGGCCCGACACGCTGAAGGCCTTCACCCGCCTCGCCCCCCACCCCCTGGAACAATTGGAAATGCTAGAACAGCTCCGCGCCCTGGCGGCCGGCATCCCCATCGGCGTGGCGGACACGCCCTACCTGAGCCTGGGCGTGGACGTGCCTGCAGATGTGCCCGCGGCCGAGGCCCTCCTTCGGGAGCGCGGCCTGGCGGGGTAGACTGGGCGCGGGCCGGAGGCCCGTTCCCAGCCAGGAGTCGTCGTGAGCCACCACAAGGTCATCATCGTTGGTACCGGTCCCGCGGGTTACACCGCCGCCCTGTACGCGTCCCGGGCCAACCTCACCCCCTTGGTCTTCGAGGGGACCCAGCCGGGCGGCCAGCTCACCATCACCACCGAGGTGGAGAACTTCCCAGGGTTCAAACAGGGCATCATGGGCCCCGCCCTCATGGATGAGATGCGCGAGCAGGTGCTCCGCTTCGGCACCCTCATCAAGCCGGAGACGGTGTTGAAGGCGGACCTCCAGTCGAAGCCCTTCAAGCTCACCACGGACAAGGCGGAGTACACCGCCGATGCCGTGATCATCGCAACTGGCGCCTCGGCCAAGTGGATGGGCATCGGGAAGGACGAGGTCCTCTCCCGGTCCGGCGGCGGCGTCAGCGCCTGCGCCACCTGTGACGGTTTCTTCTTCCGGGGCAAGGAGATCGCCGTGGTCGGCGGCGGCGACACGGCGGTGGAGGAAGCACTGTTCCTCACCAAGTTCGCCACGAAGGTCCATCTCATCCATCGCCGGGACAAGCTCCGGGCCTCCAAGGCCATGCAGGAGCGGGCCCTCAAGAACGAGAAGATCCAGCCGGAGTGGAACAAGGTCGTGCTGGACGTGCTGACCGCCACCCACGAGACGCCCATGGGCGAGAAGGTCGAGAAGATCCGCGCCCTGAAGCTGAAGGACACGGTGGACGGCTCCGAGTCCGAGCTGCCGGTCGAGGGCCTCTTCGTGGCCATCGGCCACCAGCCCAACACGTCGCTGTTCACGGGCCAGCTGCCCATGGACGAAACGGGCTACCTGAAGGTGGAGAAGGGGTCCAGCCGGACCCCCATTCCCGGTGTCTTCGCCTGCGGCGATGTCCAGGACCACGTCTACCGTCAGGCCATCACCGCCGCGGGCAGCGGCTGCATGGCCGCCATCGACACCGAGCGCTGGCTGGCCGAACAGGGCCACGCGGAGTGAATGAGCAGCACCTGGAACCCCTGAAGCGGCACCCCGAGGGCCGCGCGCTGCGCGCCGAGGTGGATCTCCACCGGGTGGCGCGGAACCTCGCCCGGATGCGCGCCGCCGCAGGGGGGCGTGGCATCTGGGGGGTCGTGAAGGCCAATGCCTATGGGCATGGCGCCGTGCCCATCGGTCTGGCACTTGCCAAGGCAGGGGCCGAGGGACTGGCGGTGTCCAGCCTGGAAGAGGGTCTGGAGCTGCGCCGGGGGGGTGTCGCGTGTCCCATCCTGGTGCTGGGCGGCCTGCGCCCGGAGGCCGTCCCTGCCGCCAGCGCCGAGGGCCTCACCGTGGCCCTGGTAGGCCCGGAGCACCTCGCGGACTACGCCCGGCTCCTGCCCCAACACCCGCTGAAACTCCACCTCAAGCTGGACACAGGCATGGGACGCTTCGGCCTCCTGCCCGCGGAACTGGGTGAGTGTCTGCCGGTCCTGCGGGTGCTGGCCCCTTGGCTCGAGGGGGCCATGGCCCACTTCGCCACGGCGGATGATCCGGACCAGGGCTTCGCCCTCCGACAGCGGCGGACGTTCAACGCCTGTTTGGCTCAGCTCCACGAGGCGGGCATCCACCCGGCCCAGCGTCATCACGGCAACAGCGACGCCTGCCTGCGGGGCCTCCTGGGCGATGACACCCATGTCCGTCCTGGCCTGGCCCTCTATGGCCTCACCCTGGTCCCAGAGGGCCGGGCCCTGGGCCTCGAACCGGCCCTGGAGCTGGTGGCCGAGGTGGCCCGCGTGAAGACCGTCCCCGCGGGCACCACCGTGGGCTACGGCCGCACCTTCGTGGCGGCCCACCCGATCCAGATCGCCACCCTGGCCTGCGGCTACGCCGATGGCTACCGCCGGGACCTGGGCAATCGGGCCGTGGTGGGCTTCAAGGAACGAACGTTTCCCGTGGTGGGGCGCGTGTCCATGGACTACCTCACCGTGGCGTTGCCGGTGGAGGTCGCCGTCGCGCCCGGGGATCCCATGGTGCTGTTCAGCGGCGACCCGACCGCCCCCCACAGCCTGGAGCGCCTGGCGTCCGCCCTGGGAACCATTCCCTACGAATTGACCTGCGGACTCCATCGCCGCATCACGCGCCGCTTTTTCTCCTGATACCCCCCCGGCTTCCGACCTACCATGGGAGGGCGAGACCGCGGCCTTCCATGAACCTCCTGGTTATTTCCCGTCATGACGACCTCGTCGAGCGCCTCCGCATGGCCTTCGAGGGGGCCGGTCACCGTGTACGGCACGCTCAGGATCCCCTGGCGGCCCTGGCCAACGATGCCTGGGACGAGGCCCATGTCCTGCTGGTGGATGCCAAGGGCGATCCCATGGACGGGTACCGGTTGTGTCGCCTCCTGCGGGGGGAATCCCGGATCCTGTTCAGCAACCTGCCCATCTTCCTGGTGCTGGACCATCCCCCGCAGGAGGAGGATCTCCAGGCCCTCCAGGCGGTGGAAGGCGATGGCTTCATCGGCTCGGCCTATACCATCCAGCAGCTGCTGAACCACCTCGGCCCCGTCATGGCCGGAGCGGCCTCCCACGATGCGGCGCCCCGCGTCCCCATCCTGGCCCTGGGGCTCCATGCGGCCCTGGCCCAGCGCACCCGGGACCTGCTCCAGCATTTCCACATGGAAGTCCATACCCCGCCGCTGCGCAATGCCGCCCAGGCCCAGCAGTCCCTCCGGGCACCCGTCCTGCTCCTGGGACTCTCCGCGGGCGGGGTGCGAACGGCCCTGGACCTGCTCGCGCAGCTCCGGGAATCGGGCGCGCTCCCGTATACGATCCTGCTGGGTCAGGTGAAGGAGGAGGCCGTCCAGCGGAAACTCCTGCTGGCGGGCGTATCCGACTGGGTGGGGCTGCCCCTGTCCGGGCCGCGCCTGCTGCACACCTGCAAGCGGGCCATGGAGTGGGCGCACGTCAAGCGGATCCAGGTGGAATACGAATCCGCCATCCATGACCTGCGGGAGCGCCGGAGCATGCTGGAGATCGAGGCCGCAGCCCTCCGCAACGAGGTGCTGACGGATCCCTTGACCGGGCTCCTGAATCGCCGTGCGTTCGACCAGAACCTGGAGCATGCCGTCCACCAGTGGGAGCGCCACCGCCGTTCCTTCGTCCTGCTGCTGGGCGATGTCGATCATTTCAAGCTCATCAACGACCGCTTCGGTCATCCCGTGGGGGACGAGGTCCTGCAGGAGATGGCCGCGCGCATCCGATCGTCCCTGCGCCGGTCGGACCTGGCCTTCCGCATCGGCGGCGAGGAGTTCGCCGTGCTGCTCTCGGAGACCACCCTGAAGGCCGGGACCGAGGTGGCCGACAAGCTGCGCTGCCGGATCGACGAAGAGCCCTTCACCCTCCCGGGCGGACAAACGATCTTCCCCTCCATCAGTTTCGGCGTGGGGGGGGCCATGGATCTGGGACCGGCGGAACTGGTGGCCACCGTCGACCGGGCCCTCTACCAGGCCAAGGCCCTGGGCCGGAATCGCGTGGTGGTCGCCGAGGGGGACCGCCCCCCGGGAGATCGCGTCAGCGGCGATAGCTGAAGAGATCACCCAGCGCCCGCAGGGAAAGGGTGAGGTCCAGCCGGTCCTCACGCCCCCCCGAGACCAGGTTCGTGTTCAGCGCCAGGTGTGTGTACCTCAGGATGTAGGCCACACAGGGCTCCACGTAGGAGAGGGCGGCCTGGCTGGACGAGAATCCATGGATGCGGAAATCGTAGCTGGCTGAGAACTCGACCCGAACCCGGTCATCCCACAACCGGTGGATGCCTCCGACCTGGAGGCCCTGCTGGCGCACCAGGAAGCGATTGATGCCGGTGGAGAAGTAGGCCAGGCTCAGGCGGCTGGCATCCTTGGACTTGAGATCCAGGCTCAGGGCATTGTCCGAGCCGCCCGCGCCCAGGTCCGAGGACCGGCGGAAGTTGATTCGGAGGCGCTCGTCCGGTTCCACGCTGAGGTCCGTGTCGAGGGAGGCCCAGCCCTTCTTGTACCGGCCGTCGCTGAGGATGATGGGCGTCGCATAGTAACGGGTGGAGATGCTCAGCCGCGCCAGGTCCGCGAAGGCGCCCCCGCCGGAAGGACGGCCCAGGAAATGCTGCTTGAGGCCCAACTCCAGGCTGCGCTCCCCGGAGGCGCTGTCGTTCACGCCGGGAGCCGAGTCCACCGCATCGAAGCGCGGGATGGCGCCGGCCTCGGCGTAGCCGCTGGTGTTGGTGAATCCGAAATAGGGCTCCAGGATGTGCTTCAGCTCGCCCGAATAGCCCAGCAGGGAGAAGTGCTCGAAGGTCCGGCCCATCTGGGGGCCAGAGAAGCGCAGGTGCTCCGAACCCAGCAGCCGATCGGCGGATGGCCCGTCCACCTGGAAGGGGCTGTAGGCCGACAGGGCCGCGGGGTCCACAACGCTCCCATTGGCGCCGGCCGAGGGATCGAAAATCGGATAGCGCAGCGTGTTCGAGTAGTGGGTCATGCGGCCCATCACCTCCAGGTCCGCACGGAAGGGCCCCCACTGGCCCAGGCGGCCGTGCAGGCGGGTATTCGCATCCTCCCGACCCCAGCTGAAGCTCTGTGAAGGGGCGGTGGCGGTACTGTCGATGCGATACGCGAACCGGCCCAGGCGGATGCCGCCATCCAGGTAGAACGGACCGAAAATCGAGACGGGAAAGAACCGGAACTCACCCTGGGGCAGGGTCTGGCGCCGCAGGGAGGCCGGGAAATCCGGGCTGTAGAAGGGATCCCCCTGCTGGGTGGTGTAGAAGAAGGAGCGCTGCTCCGCCATCGAGAGGCTGAGGCTCCCGAAGGTGGTGCTGCGGCCCAGGTAGAGCGCGGAATCGAAGCTGGGGCTCCCGAGGTTGCCCAGGCCCTTGCCGAAATCTGCATCCACCAGGTTGTCGGAGGCCTGATTCACGTCTGCCGTGAGCTGCCAGCCATCCTCCCGCTGCCAGACCTCCTTCAGCGCATACCGGTAGCGGTTGGTATCCAGGGTCCTCTGATGGATCATTTCGCCCGAGAAACTGCCCTGGTGGGTAGGATCCGGCTGCCAGCGCAGTTCGCCCCCCCACAGCATCCCCTCCTTGCTGAAATACTGGGGTGAGAAGGTGGCATCGGCCGTGTTGCCGAGGACCTGATAGTAAGAGAGCCCCACGTTGGTCCCGAAGGCGCTGGAGGCCCCCAGCGTGGGCGGCAGGAGGCCCGAGGTCCGCTTGGCCTGGGCGGGATAGAGGGCGTAGGGCAGGTAGAAGATGGGAACGGGTCCGAGCCCCCGGAGCTGGATGCGGGGGTTCCACAGGGTGGCGAAACCGTCGAGATCCACTTTGAGGCTGGAGAGCTTGGCCTTCCACCCGGGTTGCTCTTCCGGGCAGGGGCTCAGCTCCACTCCCTCGAAATCCCAGAGCCGGAGGGTCGTGAAGGCCACGTGGCTGGATTTCAGGGTCCAACTGGGGGGCAGGTCCATTTGCAGGGCCCAGGCCTCACCGGACCGGCGCTTCCAGTCCATGCGGAGCCGCTCGCTGCGGAGGCGCAGCCCGGGGCCCTCCAGCCGGATGTGGCCCGCCGCCTCCAGGATGCCCTCCTGGATGTGGTACTCGATGTGGTCCGCCAGAAGGAGGATGCCCTCGGCCTGGATCGTGCCCTGTTCCAGAATCCAGGTGTCCCCCTTCTCGCTGACCCGATCGCCGCGCCAATCAAAGGGGACCCGGCTGCCACCGGACCCCAAATCCATCTGGAAGGGTCTCAGCGGAAGGAGTTCGGCAGGCGTGGGCGCCTGGAGAGGCGGGGGATCTGGGATGGGCGGCAGTTCCTGAGCGACCAGGGCCGCGGCCACCGCGCCCAGCGCCAGCCCCCTGCTCCACCCTAGGAAGCCTGTCATGGTCCCCTCAGTGGAGGTGCGGCAGGAAGCGCGCACCCAGGAGGTAGATCGCCACGCCGCCGAGCAGAGCCAACGCCCCACGCGGCCCAGGCTCCTTCTGCACCTCGGGGAGAAGGTCGGAGCTGGCGACGTAGAGGGCGAGCCCGGCCGTGAGCCCCAGGGTGGGGCCGGTGGGCAGGTGCAGCATCGCCTGCCCGGTGGCCCCGAGGAGCGAGGCCAGGGCCAGCGTGGCCGCGGCCAGCAGCGCACCCCGCTTCCCGAAGCCCCGGACGAGGAAGATGGAGGCGATGGTCCCGCCCTCCGGAATCCGATGGAACAGGATGCCGAGAAACACCAGGGTTCCCAGGTTGTTGTTGATGGCCAGCGCCGCCCCGATGGCCACGCCATCCATGAAGCTGTGCAGGGAAAGGCCGATGAGGGCCATCACCCCACTGATGTGAGAGCCCTGATGGGTCTCCTCACC
The DNA here is from genome assembly GCA_021802985.1 of Acidobacteriota bacterium. GTDB lineage: Bacteria > Acidobacteriota > Holophagae > Holophagales > Holophagaceae > Geothrix. The sequence continues at coordinate 23,194 of JAJZQW010000009.1, forward strand.
GTAGTGGAAATGCAACGTGATGCCGTGTTCCATCAGATGCACCAGCAGGTAGCCACCGAGGACCCAGAAGGCATTCCGCTCCCCGCCCAGGGCGGGCTGGAGACATTCAGGAATCACTCCCGCCAGCGTGACCGAGAGCAGGTAGCCCGCAGCGACACCGGACAACAGGCGCATGAAATGGGCCCGTCCTTGCAGGAACCGCACGACCCCCCAGCCACCCAGGAGGGTGGCCAGGGAGGCAAGGGGGGCCATCCAGTAGAGGGCGGGCACCGGCCTACTCGGCCTGGGCCTTCTTGGCCCGTGGGGTCCTGGCCTTGGCGGCGGGTGTCTTCTCCGGCGCCGCAGGCACGGCGTCGGTCTTCCGGGGCCGGCCCTTGGTGGCCTTGGCCGGCTTTTCGGGCGCGGGGACGGCCACGGGTTGAGGCGCCGGTTCGGGGATCAGGAAGGGGGTTTCCTCGGCTGGGACCACCTTGGCCCGCGGCGTGCGCTTGGGCTTCGCGGGGGCCGGCGTCGGCTCGGAGGCAGGCGACGCAGCGCCTCCCAGCCTCGGCCGGGGACTGGGCGTCAACAGGCTGGCCACCAGATCGGCGGTCATCTTCGGAGGCTCGGGCATGGCCTCGGGAGCCTCGTCGGCGACCATCTCCGCACCCTGGACCTCTCCAGCCTTGTCCGCACCACCCTTGCGGCGCCGGCGGCGGCGCTTGCGCTTGACCCCATCGCCCAGGGCCTCGGTTTCCTCGCCGGCTTCGTCGTCTCCGGCCTCCTCGTCCTCGGGCTTGGCGCTCTCGAAGAGGGCCCGCAGGCGCTCCCGTTCGTCCAGGGCCGCCCGCTGCATGTCGCGGCGGTCGTATTTGAAAGCCTCCTTGGCCTCCTTCTTGGGTTCCTTGACCCCATCGCCCAGGGCCTTGTCGAAGGAGATGGGGCTGTCGCCGCCCAGGACCACCGTCTCGTCCTCGGGGGGGGCGCCCTTCTCGCGGTGGGGCTTGGGTGCGGACTTCTCGATGGTGATTTCTTCGGCGCGCTCGACTTCGGCTGTCATCTCACCATAGGCCATGGACCAGTCGGCCTGGATGAAGATGCGGGCCTCGGTCTGTTCCTCCATCTGCGCCAAATCCTGGCGCTTCTGGTTGAGGACGGCCATGGCGATGGCCGGGGCCAGCTTCACGCGGATCTCGCCGATGCCGCCCTTGGCCAGGATGCCCTGGATCCGGCGGATGACGGAGAGGGCCAGGGCCTCGATGGTCTTTACCTTCCCTGTCCCGGCGCAGGTGGGGCAGGACTCGTGGTTGACGTGCTGCAGGCTCGGCCGGATGCGCTGGCGCGTCATGACCAGCACGCCGAAGCGGTTGATCTTCCCGACTTCCATGCGGGCCTTGTCGGCCTTCAGGCAGTCCACCAGACGGTCCTGCACGGCGCGGATGTGGGTCTCCCGTTTCATGTCGATGAAGTCGATGGCGATCAGCCCAGCGAGATCCCGCAGGCGGAGCTGACGCGCGACCTCCTCGGCGGCCTCCATGTTGGTCTTGAAGGCCATGTCCTCCACGCCGTCGCCCGAGGTCTTGCCGCTGTTCACATCGATGGCCACCAGGGCCTCGGTCTGATCCAGCACCAGGGCGCCACCGCTGCCAAGGGGCACCTTGCGGCCGTAGACCCGGTCGATCTGCTCCTCCAGCTGGAAGCGCGAGAAGAGCGGCTTCTTGCCGGTGTAGTGCTTGAGCACCTCCAGGTGCTGCGGCATGGTGCGGTTGAAGAACGACTGGGCCGCATGGAAGGTGTCCAGGTCGTCGATCTGGACCTCCTCGACATCCGCCGTGAAGGCGTCGCGGAGGGTGCGCGTGACGACATCGTCCTCCTGCCAGACCAGGCCGGGGCCATGGCGGTGCTTGTAGCGGTTCAGCACCTCCTTGTACGTGTCCAGGAGATACGCCAGATCGCGCTCGAAGTCCTCCTTGGTGACACCCAGGCTCGCGGTCCGCACGATCACGCCGATGTCGGCGGGGATGTCGAGGGTGTCGATGAGCTGCTTGAAGTGGCGGCGTTCCTCGGTGCCCTCGATCTTGCGGCTGATGCCGTTCACGGGATTCCCGGGCGTGATGACCAGGTAGCGGCCAGCCAGGCTGATCTGGCCCGTCATCATGGCGCCCTTGGAACCCAGCTCCTCGCGCACGGCCTGGACCAGAATCTCCTGATCCCGCTGGAGGACGTCCTGGATGCGTCCCCGGCGGCCGTCGCCGCTCAGGTCACGGGGCAGCTCGCCCAGGGGCAGGAACCCGTTCTTCTGGCCACCAAAGTGGACGAAGGCCGCCTGGAGGCTGTTGTCCACCCGGACCACCCGGGCCTTGTAGAGGTTGCCCTTGATCTTCTCGTTGTGCAGGAACTCCACGTCGTAGTCGAACAGGACACCGTCGATCAGGGTGGCCACCCGGATCTCCTCCGCGTCCGTGGCATTGATCAGCATGACTTTCTTGGGATTCAAGGGAACTCCTGTGGGGCCAGGGGCTGCGAACTGCGGCTGGCGCAAGGGAAGCGCGGCGGCCCTGGGAATGGTGTTTGGGGGATGGGAGGTCGGGATACCGAAGGGGGCCCTGCCCTTGCTTCGGCCGCCCAGAAGAGAACGGGGGACCAATCCCCGGGGTCAGGAGGCCGTTGCCTCGATCTACCCGCAGGATCTTCAGCTATTAGAACAACTTGTTCCCCCGGGGGCAAGCGGGATCGTATCTGGCCACGCCGGATCGGTTAGGCCTGATCAAGTCCAAAGTTACAGCGATGTCACAAGCGAGGGCTTGGGGGGTCACAGCCCCCCTTCAGGCTTGGATCCATGAAGGAGGCACCCATGACATCCCGATCCCTTATCCGCACGGCCTTGACCGTGCTCCTGCTGGCCCCGGCCGCGTTCGCCCAGACCGTGACCGTCATGGGCTCCACTGCCCTCGGCCCCCTGGTCAAGCAGGCCGCGGAGGACTACATGAAATCCCACCCCGGCGTCCAGATCGCCGTCAGCGGTGGCGGCTCCATGACGGGCCTCAACCAGGTCGTCAGCGGCGGCTGCACCATCGGCATCTCCGATGTGTATGCGACCCCCGATCAGGACAAGAGCGGCATCCGCAACTACAACGTGGTGATCGAGCCGTTCACCCTCATCGCCCACCCCGGCGTGGGCGTGACCAGCCTCAACCCCCAGCAGGCCGAGGACATCTTCACCGGCAAGGTGACCAACTGGAAGGAAGTCGGCGGCAAGGACCAGAAGGTCGTCCGCGTGAACCGGCCCACGTCCTCTGGCACCCGCGCCGTTCAGCAGATGACCGTCCTGCACGGCAAGGCATTCAGCAACAACCAGCTGATCCAGGATTCCTCGGGCGCCGTGGCCAACACCGTGGCCACCACCCAGGGTGCTGTCTCCTTCATCGAGCTGGATTTCCTCAATCGCAGCAACGGCCGCTTCGCCGGTATCGCCTATAACGGGGCTTCCTGCACCAAGGCCGATGTCAGCTCCGGGAAGTACCCGCTCTTCTCCTTCGGCCACGCCTACACCCACCCCGGCAAGACGGACCCCAAGGTGCTCAAGGTCGCCGAGGACTTCCTGGCCTACATGCTGAGCCCGAAGTTCCAGGACACCACCGTGCTCAAGGCCGGCTACATGCCGGTGGCCTACGCCAAGTCCCTGAAGACCAAGCTCTGATCATCCTTTCGACGCTTGCTCGACGTCACCCGGCGCCCCTGCCGGGTGATGCCATGTAAAGGCGAGACTGATGCCACACGCCCCCGATACCCTGCTCGATCTCCCCTCCAGCACGACCCAAACCGTGCCGGAGGGGCCTGCCTTGGAAGCCGCCAGCCGAGAACCCGCCTTCCGGCACAGCCGGGCCCAACGGCTGGCGGATCGCTGGGCGCATCTGGTGTTCCTGGCCTGCGGCCTGCTCGTGGTGGCCCTCATCGGCGGGATCCTGTACTTCCTCGCCGCCCGGGGCGTTGGGGCCTTCATCCCCCTCGCCGGGAACACCGACAAGGTGCTCACCCTGCGGGAAGTCTTCCTCTCGACCAACTGGGATCCCAACGCCGGCAAGTTCGGGATCCTTCCCTTCATCGCGGGGTCGCTCACCGTGACGGGCCTCGCCCTCCTGATCGCCGCCCCGACCGGCATCCTCGCCAGCATCTTCATCGCCAAGATTGCGCCCAACTGGATGAAGACCCTGATGCGCCAGGTGATGGATCTCCTGGTCGGCATCCCTTCCGTGGTCTACGGCATCTTCGGGCTCATGGTGGTCCTGCCCTGGGTGAGCGGGAAGTGGCTCTCGGATTCCCCAGCGGCGGGCTTCGCGGTATCCGCCGCCATCCTTGCCGTCATGATCGTTCCCACCATCGTGAGCCTCGCCACAGACGCCTTTGAATCCCTGCCCCTCAGCCTGGACGAGGGCTCCCAGGCCCTCGGTTCCACCCGCTGGCAGGCCATCTGGCATGTCCTCATCCCCGCGGCCCGGGCGCGCCTGCTGACGGCCACGGTGCTCGGGCTGGGGCGCGCCATCGGCGAGGCCATGGCCATCCAGATGGTCATCGGGAACAACCCCCAGTGGATCGCCCTCATGCGCCAGTCCACCGACCAGACGCCGGTGCTCCGCCTCCTCTTCACACCCGCCGCCACCCTCACCACGGAACTGGTCCAGGAGCTGCCGAACACCGCCGCTGGGTCTACCTGGAACAACGTGCTGTTCGCCATGGGCCTGCTGCTCTATCTGATGACCATGCTGATCATCCTGGCGACGCGCCGGCTCAGCCAGCGAAGGGAGGCCTGATGCCCGCGCCGCTGCCCTTCCGCCCCCGCCGCTTTGCCCGCCTCACCGACCAAGTCATGCGGGTGGGCCTATGGGGACTCGCCGCGGCCTTCATCGCCGTCCTGCTGGTGTTCGTCGGGGTGATCCTCAAACAGGGTTGGCCCGTGCTCCACCTCGGGTTCCTCACCCGGATGCCCGAGACCCTGGACGCCGGTGGCGGCATCAAGCCCGAGATCTTCAACTCCCTCTACCTGGTGGCCCTCTCCCTGGCGATCGCCCTGCCCATCGGGCTGGGCGCCGGCATCTACATGGCGGAGTATGCCGGCCAGGGACGGGCCCTGCGCTTCCTCCGCCTCTGCATCGAGACGCTGGCCGCCACCCCTTCCATCGTCCTGGCCCTGTTCGGCATGATCGTGTTCGTCCAGATGATGGGCTGGAGCTTCTCCATCCGCTCCGGGGCCGTCACCCTGGCCCTGCTCAACATTCCGGTCATCACCCGGGTGACGGAAGTAAGCCTGCTCGGAGTGCCCCGTGAGCTCATGGAAGCCAGCTACGGGCTGGGTGCCACCAAGCTCCAGACCATCCTGAAGGTGGCCCTCCCCTACGCGGCCACGGGGATCCTCACCGGCCTGGTCCTCACCGCCGGCCGGGCCTTCGGCGAGAGCGCCATTCTGGTGTTCACGGCGGGAACGAACACCAGCCAGGTCTTCCCCGACTTCCGCCTCACCGTTCCCGGCGAGACCCTTTCCGTCCACCTCTGGTACGTGACGTCCGATGGAACCCTGCCGGACGCCCGGGAGATTGCAGCCGGCACCGCGGCGGTGATGATTGTGGTATTGCTCGCATTGAACCTGCTGGTCCGCTTCCTGGACCGTGCCATCCGCCGACGGACCCGTTGATGCTCAGTCCCCAGACTCCCATAACCAAGCCCGTCAAGCTGTCCGTCCGGGACATGGACTTCCGCTATGGCGAAAAGAAGGTGCTGGATGGCCTCTCCATGGACATCCAAGCGGAGCGGGTCACCGCCATCATCGGCCCCAGCGGCTGCGGCAAGAGCACCTTCCTGAAGTGCTTCAACCGCATCCATGAGGTGTCCAGCGCGGTCAAGGTCACCGGGGACATCAAGATCGACGGGGTGGACATCTATCGCGGCGGCATCGATGAAGTGGACCTCCGGCGCCGCGTGGGCATGGTCTTCCAGAAGCCCAACCCCTTTCCCAAGTCCATCTACGAGAACGTGGCCTTTGGCCCCCGGCTCTTCGGCGTGAAGGACCGGACCACCCTGGACGGCCTTGTCGAGAGCGCCCTCCGCAAGGCGGCGCTCTGGGAAGAGGTGAAGGACCGGCTCAAGGAGAGCGCCACGGGGATGAGCGGAGGCCAGCAGCAGCGCCTCTGCATCGCCCGGGCCCTGGCCGTGAATCCCGAGGTCCTGCTCATGGACGAGCCCTGCTCCGCCCTGGACCCCATCGCCACCGCCAAGATCGAGGAGCTCATCTTCGAGCTCAAGGAAAACCTCACCATCGTCATCGTCACCCACAACATGCAGCAGGCGGCACGGGTGAGCGACTACACGGCCTTCTTCTGGCTGGGCAAACTGATCGAAATGGACCTCACCGAGCGGATCTTCACCACCCCTCGGGAACGGATGACGGAAGACTACCTGACCGGGAGATTCGGCTGATGCGGCTATTCGACACTGAACTCAAGAACCTCCGGGACGGCATCATGGCCATGGCCGGCCTTGCGGAGGAGATGATCGAGCTGACCATCCAGGCCCTCGCGGAGCGGTCCTCGGCCAAAGCGGACCGGGTGAACGAGCTGGACCGCCAGCTGGACGAGTGGGAACTGAAGCTGGACCAGCTCTGCGTGGACCTCCTGGCCCTCCATTCCCCGGCGGCCACGGACCTGCGCCTGATTGCCTCCAGCCTGAAGATCATCCCCGAGATGGAACGCATCGGGGACCACTGCTGCAACATCGCCCGCCGGGCGCCCTTTGTGCATCCTCCGATCCTGTCGGAGGGCAGTCTGGAGCGCCTGGGGCAGGAAACCCGCGGCATGGTGCGCCGGGCCGTGGATGCGTTTGTGGGCCACGACGCCGCCCTGGCCCGCGCCGTCATCCAGAATGACGACACCGTGGACGAGCTGTATGGCCAGATCTACCGGGAACTGCTCCGGATCATGCTGGCGGATCCTCTCTGCATCGAGCGCGCCAGCCACCTGATCCTGGTCATCAAGAACTGGGAGCGCATCGCGGACCAGGCCACCAACATCGCCGAGGAGGTCCTTTACATTCTCGAGGGCCGCAGCGCGAAGCATCCCTACCTCCGCGGCAATGAAGTAGAGTAGCCCATGCCGCACATCCTCCTCCTCGAAGACGACACCGAGATCCGTCTCGGTCTGGAGCAGCATCTCCGGCGTGAAGGCTTCAGCATTGTCGCCGTGGGCACCGGTCATGAGGCCCTTCAGGCCGTCGCCACTGCCGGTCAGGGGCCTCGCCTGGACGCGGCCCTCCTCGACCTGAGCCTGCCGGATATGGATGGCCTGGATGTGCTCCGGGCCATCCGCGCCGACCAGGTGCACCGTGGGCTTCCCGTGCTGCTGGTGACCGCACGCAACGAGGAGATCGACCGGGTGCTGGGCCTGGAACTGGGCGCCGACGACTACATTTCGAAGCCCTTCTCCGCCCGGGAGCTGGCCGCCCGGCTCCGCGCGATCCTGCGGCGGGCCGTGCCGGTCGAGACGCCCGAGCGGCCGCCCCAGCTCAGCTTCGGCCCCATCACCGTGGATCTGGACATGCACACGGCGCGGGTGGATGGACAGCTGTTGGACCTGACCCGCCGCGAGTTCGAGCTGCTCGCCTACTTCCTGAAGAACCCCCGCCGAGTGCTCACCCGGGAGAAGATCCTCCAGCAGGTCTGGGGCCTGGAATACCTCGGCGAGAGCCGGACCATCGACGCCCATGTCCGCCGGGTCCGTTCCAAGCTCGGGGAGGCCGCCGCGGCTCATATCGAGACCGTCGTGGGGGTGGGCTACCGGCTCGGCGGTCCCGCCGGCGGTTGATCCTGCAGGAGGGGCAGCATGACCCGGAACCGCGCCCCTTTGCCGGGACGGCTCTCGACGGTCACCTCGCCCCCCATCAGCCGGCAGAGGTGTTTCACGATGGCCAAACCCAGGCCTGTGCCCGGTTTGCTCTTGGCCCCCTGGGCCCGGTAGAACCGCTCGAAGATCCGCCCCTGCTCGGCCTCGGGAATGCCCGGGCCAAGATCCGAGACTTCCCACAGCTGGCCTCGCGAGGACACCTCGACCCGCAGGTTCACCGTGCCGCCCGCCGGGCTGAACTTGACCGCGTTGGAAATGAGGTTCTCCAGAATCTGGCTCAGGCGGAGGGGATCGGCCATCAGGACCATGCCCTCTGGAGCCTCCTTGCGGATCTCCAGCGTCACGCCAGAAGCGCTGTGGCGGGTCCGGTAGTCACGCTCGACCGAAACCAGGAAGGCATCCAGGTCCAGACGCACCGGTTCGAGCCGCAGGGCCCCGCTCTCGATGCGGCTCAGCTCGGAGAGGTCCCCCAGGAGCAGGGCCAGGCGGTCCACGGAGCGGAGAATGGATTGCGTGCTGGCTTGCGCGGACTCCGGCAGCTGCTCTTCCTGCAGATTCTCGGCGGCGATGCGGATGGCGGTCGCCGGCGTCTTCAATTCATGGCTCACGTTCGAGATGAACTTCTGCCGCGTAGTCTCCAGGGCCTCCTGCCGGGTGACGTCATCCAGGGTGAGCAGGACCCCGGCCACCGCCCCCGAGGGCGCGAACGGGATGGCCCGCACCCGCAGCGTCCGGACGGCCCGGGTCAGGCGCCATTCCGAGGGCACACCCAGGTAGGCCCGCTGAATGGCCACCGGGCTCTCCGGGTCCTGAAAGACGGATCCCGCACGCATTCCCGGCGCCAGGGGAGCACCCAGCCCCAGCAGCCGCTGAGCGGCGGGATTGTAGGTCTCCAGGCTTCCCCCTGGTCCGAACAGGAGCACCCCCTCCTCCAGCCGCGTCATGATGCTGCGCAGCAGCTGGTCCTCGCGGGTCGCCCGTTCCTTGAGGTCCAGGTTCTCCTGCTCCAGGGCGGACCAGGCCCCGGGGAGATCCTCGAAGGCCATGGGCCGGGCCTCCCGCAGGAGCTGGCCCAGCGGCTCCGCCACGAGCCGGACCTGCCAGCGCGCCATGAGCACCAGGACGAAGGCGAGTGTGCCTAGCAATCCGAGGGTCCAGACGACCGAGGCTCCCTTATGGAGGCCCATGCCCAGACCCACGCCCAGGAAGAGCATGGCCCCCAGGCAAAGGATCGCCCGGCCCATGAAGGCGGGCAGCCCGGTATCGCGTTGACTGGAGGGGTCCTGCTGGTCCATGGTTTCAGACCTTACACCGCCCACATCCAGGCAGGACAGGCCTTTTCAGTCAATTTACGCTCCAGTTACAAGTCCGATCCAGCTACATTGGGAGCGGTGTCTTTTGGAGCGGCCATGTCCCTGAATGCCTTGATGCGCTGGTTGAAACCCCGGGAAATGGTCTTCTTTGATCTGCTGGAATCCGCCACGGGCAACGTCTACCAGGCCGCCCAGCTCTTCGACCGGGAGATCCGCAGCGGAGACCCCGTCCGTTTTGCCGAACTCCGGCGCCAGATGAAGGACTTCGAACACATCGGCGATGACCTGACGCATGAAATCCTCGACCGGCTGAACCACACCTTCGTCACGCCGATCGAACGGGAGGACATCTTCCACCTGGCCCATGCCATCGACGATGTCGTGGATCGCATCCATGCCGTCTGCGAACGGCTCATCCTCTATCGCATCTCCGCCGTGATGCCCGCCGTGACCGAGATCAGCTCGATCCTGGTCGAAGGCGCCGGGGAACTGCTGCACCTGGTCCGCGCCCTGCGGAACATGTCCAACGGCAAGGAGATCCGCGACCGCATCCGGCGCGTCCACACCCTGGAGAACAAGGCGGATTCCATCTACCACGCCGCCCTGGCCCAGATCTTCGAGGATCCGAAGGATCCCATCGAGCTCATCAAATGGAAGGAGATCCTGGAGCAGGTCGAGGATGCCACCGACAAGGTCGAGCTGGTGGCCAAGGTCGTGGGCTCCACGGTCATGAAGAACGCCTGAGGATTCCATGATCCTCTCCCTGGTCATCATCGTCCTTCTGGCCCTGTCGTTCGACTACATCAACGGCTTCCACGACACCGCCAATGCCATCGCCACCGTGGTCTCCACGGGCGTCCTGTCCGCCCGGAAGGCCGTCCTGATGGCCGGCGTCCTGAATTTCGGGGGCGCCCTCATGGGCGTCGAGGTCGCCACGACCATCGCCAAGGGCATTGCCGAAAGCAGCCTCGTTGTCCCGGCCGTGGTGGTCGCCGCCCTCCTCTCCGCCATCGTCTGGAACCTCATCACCTGGTGGTTCGGCATCCCGTCGAGTTCCAGCCACGCCCTGGTGGGGGGCCTGGCGGGGGCCGTGGTGGCCCATGCCGGCCGGAGCGCGCTCCACACCGCCAAGCTCGAGGAGGTGGCGACCTTCCTCGTGGTATCGCCCATCCTGGGCTTCTTCATCGCCATGGTCCTCATCCTCGCCCTTCTCTGGATCTGCCGGCGCATGATCGGACAACGGGTCAACTTCGCCTTCCGCAAGCTCCAGCTCGTCTCCGCAGGAGCGATGGCCTTCGCCCACGGGACCAATGACGCCCAGAAGTCCATGGGCATCATCGCCCTGGCGCTCATCACCTATGGCAAGCTGGCCGCTCATGGCAGCAGTGTGGACGTACCCATATGGGTGAAGCTCGCCTGCGCCATGGCCATGGGCTTCGGGACCCTGTCCGGCGGCTGGAAGATCATCCGCACCATGGGGACCAAGATCGTCAAGCTCCGCCCCATCCATGGCTTCGCCGCGGAGACCTCCTCGGCCATCGTCATCCTGGCCGCCGCGCACATGGGAATCCCCGTGAGCACGACCCATGTCATCGCGGGCTCCATCATGGGCGTCGGCACCAGCACGAATGTCTCCGCCGTACGCTGGGGCATCGCCGGCAACATGGTGGTGGCCTGGGTGTTGACCATCCCCGTCAGCGCGCTGCTGGCCGGCGGCTTTTTCAAGCTTGTCGCGCCCTATTTCTGAGCGCCGGATTTCACCGGGAAGTTCCGCGTCCGGCATGCGTCCGTCATCCCGGCGACCGATCCTTTCAGACCCGGGCAGGTGAATTCCCGGGGCGGTAGAAATCCGTCACCGCGCCGTACCGCCTTGTTGCCGAGGAATTGCCCCGTGGGCCACGGGGATGTCATGGTCACGACCGACCCTGGTACCACACCAGGGAGGCCTGCCATGACCATCCAGTCCCTAGCCCCACATCCCGAGGGCTCGCGCTACATCGTGCGACCGCTCACCAGCGATGACTTCCGCCACCTGCGGCGTCTCGAAGCCGAGATCTGGCGCGAGGACGGCAGCGGTGAGCTGTGCCCCCACTACCTGCGCCTCTGCACCGAGCTGTACCGCGACTGGTGCTTCCTCGCCATGGATGGGGACCGCCCCGCGGGCTACGTCCTCAACTTCGCGAAGGGGAGAACGGCCTACTGCGCGACGCTGGCCGTGCATCCGGACTACCAGAAGTCCCGGGTGAACTACCTGCTCATCCGCGCCATGGTGGCCAAGCTGGTGCAGGAGGAGGTCGAGGAGTGCCGCTTCCTGGTGGAACCCGGTAATACCGATGCCCGCAGCATCCACAACGCCCTGGGCGCCCGGGTGGTCGAGGAAGTCCGGGACTTCTACGGCCCCGGCGACCTTCGCCTCTGGTCGGTCATCACCAAGGAGGACCTGGAACGGGTCCGGGCCCGCTACACACGCCTCAAGCTGGTGTCCTGATGAGCTGGGCCGGCGTCCTCTGGCCGACGTTCACGCTGCTCCCCCGGCTGGCGGCCGGGGCGCAGCCGCAGTCAGGCATGCACCGCTGGGCCTCCCGGCTGCTGCCCGCCCTGGGCGTGGAACTGGAACTGCGCGGCCAGCTCCGGAGCGACCTCCCCCTCTGGGTGGCCAACCACCTGAGCTGGGTGGATGCGGTCGTTCTCATGAGCCTTCGTCCCATGGGCACCATCGCCAAGGGGGAGGTCACGGGCTATCCGTTGATCGGGGGCTGGGCGAAGCGCTCCGGCCTGCACTTCGTGGACCGCGAGAATCCAGCGAGCCGGGCCTCGGCCCTGGCGGCCTTCACGGGATCGCTGCGCGCGGGCCGGCCCATGCTGCTCTTCCCCGAGGGCACCACCACGCGCGGTGAAACCCTCGCCCCCTTCTACGAGGGGGGCCTCCGGGCGGCCCATGCCCTGGGCCTGCCCGCCCAGCCCACCCGGATCAGCAGTCCGGCCCATCACTACCCCTGGATCGGCGACGAGACCCTGCTGCCCCACCTCCGGATCCTCCTGGCCACGCGCACGCCGGTGGTGGTGGAGGCCCTGGAGCCCCTGCACCCCGCCGACCACCCCGATCCCGCCGACTGGATCGCCGCCTTCCGATCCGCGCTCGCCCCCCGGAGCCCCCATGCTTGCTGAAACCCTCATGCAGAGCCTCCGCACGGGCCTGACGCCCTTCCTGGGGCTGCCCCTGGAACTGGAACCCCGGGCTGCGGCGGGTGTGGTCCTCGGCGTGCCCTGTGATGCCGGCGTCCTCCACCGTCCTGGCGCCCGGCTGGGCCCCTGGGCCCTGCGGGCCGCCTCCATGGGCCTGGGCACCCATCCCATGCCCGGACGCCTGCGGGAGGGCCGTGAGCCAGGATCACCCGCCGCAGCGCAGGGCTGGGTGGACGGCGGGAACATCCCCACCCTGCCCTTCTCCCTCACCGAGGCCCTGGCAACGATCCAGGCCACCGTGGGCGCCTGGGCCCGGTTCGGGTGCCGGACGTTCCTGCTTGGCGGCGACCACGCCATGACCCTCGGCGCTCTGCGGGCCCTGGCCCTGCAGCACGGCCCGCTGGGCCTTCTGCATCTGGACGCCCATCCCGATGCCGCCGACGGGGCCGCCTGGGGCACGGACATCCACCACGGCACCTGGGTCCGCCAGGCGCTGCAGGAAGGCCTCCTCGATCCCGGCCGGGTCGTCCAGGCCGGTCTGCGGGCGCCGCGCTTCGACGACGCGGAACTGACCTTCCTCGCGGCGGCAGGCGTGCGGATGTGGACGCCGGCGGATCTTCGCGATCCCCTACTCACCCTGCGCCTCAAGGAGGACCTGGCCCGGGTGGGCGAAGGCCCCGCCTATGTCAGCATCGATCTGGACGCCCTCGATCCCGTGCTCGCCCCGGCCGTGGCCGAGCCCGTTCCCGGCGGCCTCAGCCTGCCCGAGGCGCTGCGCCTCGTCCATGGCACCCGGGGCTGGGCGCACCCCTGGGTGGGCGCCGACCTGATGGAACTGGCCCCCGGGCTGGAGGGTGGCGAGGCCAGTGCCCGCGTCGCCGTCCACCTGGCCCTCCACCTGCTCACCTGAGGTGCCCATGACCCACGATTCCATTGAAACCTTCCGCACTTTCCTGGGTGAACCGGGCTGGGATGACATCGTCGTGGGCCACGATTTCGGTTTCCTTGATCCCGCGCAGATCCAAACCTGGTCGGCCTTCCGGGGCGAAGGGGCGGCCCTCGCGCGGATGCGGGCGCTCGAAGGCCCCGGGCTCCGGGCCTTCGAGGCGCACCTCTGGGAGGCCTGCACCGAGGCCACCGGGAAGACCCCGCGACCGGGCAGCGCCCGGTGGGCCCACGCCCAGGATCGCTGGCGCCTGGCCATCCTCCGCGAGGCGCTGGCCACGGATGCCACCCTGCCCCTCCTCGCCCGGCGGGTCGAGCGCCTCTACGAGCAGGTGGGTTGTCCCGAGGACATGCTCGGGATGGTGCGGCCCTCGCCGCCCTGGTCCGGCCTTCCCGCCACGGTGGATGCCGCGGCCGTCCTCCGCTTCCTGGACCGGCATCGACCTGCTCCTGGCCACCTTCTGCCAGCCTGATTCACCGCAAAGGCACGAAGGCCACGGGCAGCAGGCGCTCGGGATGGCCGGGCCCGCCGCGGTAGCGGGTCAGCCACTGGGCCTCCCAGGGGGAACCGAGGGGCGCCAGCAGCCGTCCCCTGGGTGCGAGCTGGTCCCAGAGGTCCGGCGGCACCTCCGGGGCCGCGCAACTGAGGACGATGGCCTGGAAGGGCGCGGCCCTGGGCCAGCCCCGGGTGCCGTCCGCCCCATGCACCTCCACATTCCCGATGCCCAGTTCCTCCAACAGCTTGGCGGAACGGGCGGCCAGATCCGGTTCCAGTTCCAGGGCGACGACTTGGCGGGCCAGGCGAGCCAGGACGGCCGCGAAGTAGCCACTGCCGGAGCCCACCTCCAGCACGCCTTCCCCACCTTCCAGTTCCAGCGCCTCGGCCATGAAGGCCACGATGTAGGGCTGGGAGAGGGTCTGCCCGCGGCCGATGGGCAGGGGATGGTCCTCGTGGGCCTCCGCCTGGCAGGCCAGCGGCGCAAAGCGGTGCCGGGGAACCTTCCGCATGGCCCCCAGCACGCGTGGATCGCGGACCCCCCGCGCCTCGATCTGGGTCAGCACCATGGTCTCCCGGGCCGTGCGAAGATCCACCGTCGGCAACCTCCCGTGTCATAAAGGATGGGGCCTTCCTGCCCCTGTCGCACCCCTCGGAGCGTCCCATGCCCGTTCCCGACCCCCGGCTGGAGGCCCTGCTGGAATCCAATTCCACCTTCCGGCTGGAGGCCCTGCTCCGCTGGCTCCTGGAAGCCTCCCCCACCCCCTCAGAGGACGGCGAACCTCGCCGGACCTCGCGCCTCCGGCGCCTCCACGCGGCCCTCACTGGCCGCGGCCTGGAGGGCCAACTCCGGGAGGCCTGGACCCACGCCTCGGCCGTCCGCCTGTTGGCGGAGACGGGGCTCCCAGACCGCACCACCCTTCTCGGGGAGGGGTTCCAGCGGGTGGTGGACCGGATCATCCCCCGCCTGGATCCGGAGGGGGATCTGTACGCCCTGCTCGACCGCCTGGGCCTGGACGAGGCCGATGCCCGGTGGATGGCGTCGCTGCCGGAGGAACTCCGGGCACCCTGGGCCCCCCTGCTGGCTCCACCCCGGGAGAGCTGGTTCCACGCAGCGCGGCTGCTGGCCCACCGTGCCTCGGCCGTGGGCCTGTCCCGGGACCTCCTCGCCCTCACCCCCGAAGGCAGTGATGCGGAATCCCCCTTCTTCGAGCTGGACCATGTCGTTCGCAGCCTGGGCGAAGCACCGGGGGATCCCGCCGCCTGGCGCGACTGGGAAGCCTGCCTGGCGGCCTGCCGCAGCACCCTTCGCTTCGTCCAGGCGCGTCTGGACGAGCGGGGGGTGTCCACGGACCTGATCTTTCGCCTGGAGCTCGTGGAGGCCCAGCTGACGCGCATGGATCGCCTGCTCGGGTTCGCGCTGGCCCGGGGCGATGGCCGGGCCTTCGCGGTGGAGCTGGTGCAGGGGTGCGCCCGGCAGCATGACCTCGCCACCCTGGTCCGGGGAACGGTCAAGCGGCTGGCCCGCAAGGTGGTGGAGCACACCGGCGAGACCGGCGAACACTACATCGCCCGGAACCGGGCGGAGTGGTGGGCCATGGGCCGGTCCGCGGCCGGCGGCGGCCTGCTCACCGCCGGGACGGCCCTGCTCAAGTTCGGCCTCTTCGCCCTGCCCCTGGCGCCCCTGCTGCTGGGGCTCGGCGTGGCCTCCAATTACGCCATCAGTTTCATCGCCCTGCAGCTCCTCGGCTTCAGCCTGGCCTCCAAGCAGCCGGCCATGACCGCCGCCGCCCTGGCCCGCAGCCTGGAGGAACACCATGGTCTGGGGACCGCGGTCGCCCTGGAGGCGGAGATCGAGCTGGTGGCGGCCATCACCCGCACGCAGGTCATGGCCACCCTGGGCAACGTGCTAGCGACGATCCCCACGGCGGTGGGAATCTGCGCCCTCTGGCTCTGGCTCTCGGGACACGCACCCCTCGGCCCAGCCGCAGCGCTTCATGGCCTGGAGTCCAACGATCCGCGCCATGCCGGCACCCTGATCTATGCCGCCGTCACCGGCGTGCTGCTCTGGCTCTCCAGCCTCGCGGCGGGCTGGGCCGCCAACTGGAGCGCCTACCGCGGACTGCCCGTGGCCCTGGAACGGAATCACCGCCTGCGCAGCTGGTTCGGGGCCTCTGCGGCCGGATCGATGGCGCGCTTCACCCGCAAGCAGCTGCCGGGCATCGTGGGCTACACCGCCCTGGGGTTCCTGCTCGCCTTCGTGCCCCTGATGGCCGCCTTCGCGGGCATCCACCTGGAAGTCCGCCACGTCACCCTCCAGGCCGCCGCCCTGGCCCTGGCCGCCGCCAGCCTCTTCCTCCAGGGGACCCTCGCCTGGACGGCCGTGGCCTGGGGCCTGCTGGGCATCGGCCTCATTGGCGTCCTCAACTTCGTCGTCTCCTTTGCCATGGCCCTGTGGACCGCCATGCGCGCCCGGGACCTCGATGGCCATGCCAGCCGCCGCCTCTGGATCAAGATCCTGAAGGCCTTCAACCGGCAGCCGGGACGCTTCCTGTGGGCCCCGCCGAAAACACACTGACGCGGTGAGCCGTCCTGCCTGTGGACCTGGCTGATCAGAACAGGCGTCCCACCAGGGCCGCCAGGGCGGTTTCGGTACGGAGGATCCGGGGGCCCAGGTCCAGGGGGCGGAGGCCGGCCCGCAGGAGGCTCGCCACCTCGGCGTCGACCCAGCCGCCCTCGGGCCCGATGGCCAGGGTGAAGGGCGCGGCCAGCACCCTCGGAAAGGGCTGGCCGGAGCCTGGATGGGCCACCAGGCCCGTGCCGCCGCCCACCAGGGCCGGCAGGTCGTCCTCCACGAAGGGCCGGAAGAGGCGGGCCAGCCGCAGTTCGGGCAGCACGGTGTCCTTGGCCTGTTCCAGGCCCAGGATAAGTTGCTGCCGAAGGCTCTCCGGGGCCAGGCGGGGGCTGGCCCAGTAGGCCTTCTCCACCTTCCAGGCGTTCACGAATACGAGCCGCGCCACCCCCAGGCTCGCGGCGGCGGCCACCACGCGGTTCAGCACCTTGGGCCGCGGCAGGGCCACCACCAGCGTCAGGGGCAGCTTGGGCGGTGGATCCTGGTCGAGGGTCAGCGTGAGTTCCAAGGCCTCGTCGTCGAGCCGCAGCACGTGCCCGCGGCCCATGCGCCCCCCCAGCAGCCCCACCGTCAGGTCATCGCCCACGACCGCCCGGTGCACCTCGCGCACATGGGCCAGCCGCCGTCCGGTGAGCCGGGCGCGATCGAGGGCCACCAGGTCCTCCGGCAGGAGCAGGACGAGGTTCACGCCAGCCCCTTGGCCAGGATGAGGTCGCGATCCAGGCGGCCCCCGATGGAGAAGCCGTGCTCGCCCACTGCCCGGAACCCGCTGCGCCCATAGAACGCCAGGGCCCGGGCATTGTGTTCCCACACGCCCAGCCAGAGGACATCGGCCCCCCGGGTTCGGACCAGCGCCTCGCAGGCCGCCAGCAGGGCCGCGCCGCGCCCGCCGCCCTGAGCGGATCCCAGCAGGTAGATGCGTTGCAGTTCGGCCGGTCGCGCCCCCGGCACGCCGGGCTCCCGGTGGTCCAGCCAGAGCTGGGCGAAGCCGACCGGGACGCCCTCCACCTCCAGCACCAGGGCCGGCCGCGCGGAATCCGCCAGTTCCGCCTTCTGGATCGTCGGGCCGTAGGCCCCCGCCAGGAAGGCCGCGAAGTCAGCCGGATCGTAGAGCGGCTCGAAGGTCTCCCGGAAGGTGCGAACGCCCAGGTCCGCCAGGGTCACAGCATCCTCAAGGGTCGCGGGACGAATGACGAAAGGGGCCATGGGGACCATGCTACCTTCCTCGCGAACCCGCCGGAACGCCGGCCTCCTTTGACAGGTTCCAGCCATGCGGATCAATACCCTCGACGAGCTCCTCCTTGCGGTGAAGGACCGGCCCCGCAAGCGCCTGGTGGTGGCCTGGGCCAACGACGCCCACACCCTGGAGGCGGTGAACGCCGCGGTGGAGGCGGGCCTGGTGGAGGCCATCCTGGTGGGTGACGAGGCCGTGATGGGGAAGGTGCTCCAGGAACTCAGCCTGCCCAAGGAGCGGTACCGCATGGTCCACGCCGCCACGGATACCGAAGCCGCCGCCAAGGCCGTGGCCATGGTCCGCTTCGGCGAGGCCGACCTGCTGATGAAGGGCCTGCTCAGCACGGAGCTGTACATGAAGGCCATCCTGAACAAGGACCAGGGCCTGCTGGACCCCGGCGCCATCCTCAGCCATGTGACCGTCATGGAACACCCGGGCCATCCCAAGCTGCTGATCGCGGGCGACGTGGCCGTGATCCCCGAGCCCGAGTTCAAGGAGAAGGTGGCCATCCTGGGCTACCTGGTGGCGACCGCGAAGGCCCTTGGCGTCGAGTTGCCGAAGGTGGCCGTGCTGTCGGCCTCCGAGCAGGTGCAGCCCAAGCTGCGGTCCAGTGCCGAGGCGGCGCTGCTCTCCAAGATGGCGGACCGGGGCCAGATCAAGGGGGCCCTGGTGGACGGTCCCATGGCCCTGGACGGCGCCATCGATCCCGAATCCGCCCGGATCAAGGGGATGCGCGGGTCGGTGGCCGGCGACGCGGACTGCCTGCTCTTCCCCAACCTGGAGGCCGGCAACACCTTCTACAAGGCCGGCACCAAGCTGGGCGGCGCCGAGATCGCCGCCGTCGTGGCCGGCGCCAAGGTGCCCTGCGTCCTCAGCAGCCGCGGCGACACCGCCAAGACCAAGCTCAGCTCCATCGCCCTGGCGGCGCTGCTGGCCTGAGGCGGGGCGAAGGGAAAAAGCTCACCACCAAGACACCAAGGCACCAAGAAAAGCGTGTCCTTCTTGGTGCCTTGGTGTCTTGGTGGTAGTCAGTTTTGCTTTGGAGGTTGCATGACCGTCTTTGAGATGCCCACGCCCGAAGCGACTGCCGCCGTGGACGCGGCGATCACCACCCGGCATTCCATGCGCGCGTTCCTGCCCACGCCCGTGCCGCGCGCGGTGGTGGAGGAGATCCTGGCTGTGGCCTCCCGTGCGCCCTCCGGCACCAACATCCAGCCTTGGCAGGTCCACGTGCTGACGGGGGCGGCCCTGAAGCGCCTCTCCGATCGGCTCCTGACCATCCACGACAACCCTGAGGAACTGGCCCGCCACGATCGCGAGTACGAGTACTACCCCCGGGAGTGGACCTCCCCCTACCTGGAGCGGCGCCGCAAGGTGGGCTGGGACCTCTACGGACTGCTCGGGATCGAGAAGACGGACAAGGCGGGGATGCACGTGCAGCACGGCCGCAACTACCGGTTCTTCGACGCCCCGGTGGGCCTGATCTTCAGCATCGACCGCATCCTGCAGCAGGGCAGCTGGCTGGACTACGGCATGTTCCTGGAGAACGTCATGGTCGCCGCCCGCGGCCGGGGCCTGCACACCTGCCCCCAGGCCGCCTTCACCTCCTTCCATCGCGTCATCGCCGAAGAACTGGCCTTCCGCCCGGACCAGATGCTCGTCTGCGGCATGGCCCTTGGCCACGCCGATCCCGAGGCCCCCGAGAACCAGCTCGTCACCGAGCGGGCCCCGGTCTCCGAGTTCGCGCGGTTCTACGAGGCGTAGCCTCCCCTATTCCTGGGGCGGATAGTCCCTGGCCGGCTCGCGGCCAGAGAGGACGCGGAGGGCACCCTTGGCGAGGGCAGCCATCTCGTTCTCGCCGGGGTAGACGCGAACCGGGCAGCCCAGGGCGGAGGTGAGGCGGCGCAGCTCCGCCACCAGCTTCTGGGAGCGGGCCAGGCCGCCGGTGAGGAGGATGGCGTCCACGGGCTCACCGTCGAAGGCGGGCACCAGGGCAGTGATGGCCTTGGCGATCTGATAGGCCATGGCGTCGAAGACCAGCCGGGCCTCCGCGTCCCCGGCCGCCATGCGCCGCTCCACCTCGCGCATGTCGGAGGTGCCCAGCAGGTCGATGAGGCCGCCCCGGCCCTTGTTGAGGGTCTTGAGCTCGGCCTGCGTGTACTTGCCCGAGAAGCAGAGCTCGATGAGCTGGCCGGCCGGCAGGGTGCCCGTGCGCTGGGGCGAGAAGGGGCCCTCGCCGTCCAGGCCGTTGTTCACGTCGATGTAGCGGCCCTTGCGGTGGGCGCCCACGGTGATGCCGCCCCCCATGTGAGCCACCACCACGTTGACGCGCTCGTAGAAGGTCTCGCGTTCCTCCGCGTAGCGCCGGGCCGTGGCGATCTGGTTGAGGGCGTGGCTGATTACCCGCCGGGGGAGTTCCTTCAGGCCCGAGATCTTCACCTTGGGATCGGCCTCGTCCACCACCACGGGATCCACGATGTAGGCGGGCTTGCCGACGCCCGCCACCAGCTCGGCGGCGATGAGGGCCCCCAGGTTGGAGGCATGCTCGCCCCGTGCACCGGCCTTCAGCTCCGCCACCATGGCGGGCCCCACCATCCAGGTGCCGTGGGGGATGGGATTCAGCAGGCCGCCGCGGCCGGCTACGGCATCCAGGTCTTCCAGGCGCAGGCCGCGCTCCTGCAGGAAGGCCAGGATGGCCTCCTTCCGGAAGGCAAACTGGTCGGTGATCGGCCGCCCCTCGAAGGCCTTGAGGGCCTCCGTCGGATGTTGGATCTCCTCCGTGAAACGCTCCTCATCGCCCTCGAAGACCGAGAGTTTGGTGGAGGTCGAACCGGGATTCAGCACCAGCACCCGGTGGCGGCGGAAGAACGTGTCCTTGGGAGTCCGCTTCCACTCGCCGTAGGCATGGAGGCGCAGCACCGAGGCCTTCACGGCCAGGCGGATGTCCTCGGGCGCGCAGTCCATGGGCAGATCCACGCCCTGGAACCAGAGTCCGAACATCACGGGGAACTTGCGGGCCTCGGGGAAGCGGGTGGCGTAGAGGTGGTAGAGCAGGTTCCCCATGTCGAGGTTGGGGCACACGATCACGTTGGGGCCGCCCTCCCAGGGCAGGCCGTCCGCGTGGTAGAGGCCGGCGGAGCGGCGCGAGAGGGCCACGCTCACCTTCACCTCGCCGCGGATATGGATGCTGGCGTAACGCTCGGCATGCCGGATCCGTTCCGCCAGGATCTCCGGCACCAGTTCGGCGGCCTGGCGCACCAGCTCCGGTGAAGGGCCTTCATCGCTGCCGCGGTTGGAGTAGGACACCATGGCGCAGCGGATCTCGGGCAGCACGTCCTCGGGAATAAGGTCGCGGGCCACGGCGCAGGTGCCCACCGCCACCTCCGCCAGGGTGCGGGGGGTCATGGTGGCGTTCACGCCCACATCGCCGAACACCACGATGTTGTGGGGGTAGACATCATCCGGATGGCTGTCGGGCAGCACGAAGACCCCGGCTTCGCAGGTGACGCTGCGCTGGCCCAGGATGTCCACCATGGGCCGGAAGAAGGCGATCGGCTCGTGGATGGCGCCGCCCACCACCATGTCGGCGTGGCCCTGCTTCACGGCCCAGATGCCGAAGCGGCCCGGCTCGGACACGAGGCGGCGGGACGTTGCCAGATCCATGGGACGGCCCTTCGCCTGGGCGAAGGCCAGGCAGGCGGAGGCGAATTCCTCCAGCAGGTCGGGCCGGGAGGCCGGAGCCACGAAGGCGCTCTCGGACAGGGTGTACTCCACCCGATCCCGGCCCAGGCGGTCCGCTTCGCGTTCCGCCATGGCTCGCACCTCCGCCTCCGAGGCGAGGAAGACGGGGCGGATGAACCGGCCCAGGTAGCACACCGCTTCGAGGGTTCGGGGATCCAGGGCCTCCGGGAACACCACCGTGGGGCGGTTCCGGGGGGCGGCCAGCAGGCGGCTGTCAAGGGACGCTTCGATGTCAAACATGGGACTCCGGACGGCCACGGCGGGGCCTGCCACCGCGGGAGTTTACCAGGGGCCGTGCCGGAATCCCCGCTCGCGGACCTTGATGACCATCACAAAAGGTGGCTCGAGAGGCGCGCCGGCATTAGATTTCAATTATTCAGTGGTTGGATACTTCGGCCCGCTCCACCCACACCACTTCGCAGGAACCGTCGCCCGTATCCAGTCGGGTCAGGCTGCTCACCCAGTGCCAACCATCCTTGCCATCCGCCCGCACCAGCTCGCCCTGCAGGTGGACGAGCTGGCCGGGCCTGGCCCGGTTCAGGCGATGGGCCACCCACTCCGTGGCGGGGATCATGTGCATGTTGGCGCTGTGGCTGGAGATCTCCGCGGGCGAGATGGGCAGGGTGCTTGAATGCCAGAAATACCAACGGTCGGACTGCCGGATGGAGATGCCTGCAAGCACCCGCGAATCGGACATGGGTCCCCAGCCAAGGGCCAGGTCCACCGGCGAGAGTTCGGCTGCGCGGTCGAAGTGGTAGTGCTCGGCACTCAGGATCCGCGCCCGGATGTCAAAGTCCGCCAGCGGCGTCAGGGTGCAATCGTGGAACTGCCACGTGGACGCAGAGACCGGCGGCGTCTGCAGAGGATCAGCCGGGGCGAGGATGCCCGGGGGCTGGCTCACGGGCCGGCCCTGCCACCACCACACACCACCCACAACGACCAGCAGAGCGAGGAGCACCCGCCCAAGCCGATCCTGCAGCCACGCCATCCATCCGTCCATGGCCTCCAGGATGGGGCCGTCCCGGGGTATTCAGGTTCGAAATGGTGATGCCCGTCACGGCCAAGCCCCCCGTCGGAGCCGCGTGACTTTCGGGTGGGCCAGGAGGCGGACGGACGCAACCGTGGGATGATCCTGCCATGGACAGGGTGACGCTCCTCAACGAGGCCATCGAGGCCTGCCGTTCGCTGCACGCCAGAGGCCTGCTGGCCGCAGGAGACGGCAATGTGTCCGTGCGGCTGGACCGCGAGACCCTCGCCATCACCCCGCGGGGCGTATCCAAGGCCCGGCTCCAGTCCCACGATTTCGCCCTCCTGTCGCTGGATGGGACGGTGCTGTCGGGCGACCCCAGCAGCGAGCGGGCCATGCATCTGGCCGTCTACCGGGCCGTGCCGGAGGCCAAGGCCGTGGTCCATGCCCATCCGCCCACGGCCATCGCCTGGACCCTGGCCCGGCCCGAGTTGACGGAACTGCCCTCGGACAGCCTGCCCGAAGTGATCCTGGCCGCCGGTCGCATCCCCGTGGTGCCCATGGCCATCCCCGGCACCGAGGCCATGGGCACGGCCCTCCTGCCCTTCCTGCCCGCCCACCGCCTGCTGATCCTCGCCCGGCACGGCGGCCTCTGCTGGGGCGAATCCATCCGGGAGGCCGCCGGCGGCCTCGAGCGCCTGGAGCAGGTCGCCGAGATCCTCTGGAAGGCCGAGACCCTGGGTGGTGCAAAGCCACTGGGCACTGAAGCGCTCAAGCTGCTTCAAAACCTCCGAGCGAACATCGGGCCGAGCATCATCTGAAACACACGGTCCACAGGGATTTTGGAGGACGATGCCCTGCACCGAATCTGTGTAATCTGTGAAATCTGTGGATAAAGAGCCTTGATGAACCCCTTCGAATCCCTCGGTCTCCGCCACGACGGCCGCGCCCTCTGGGTACTAGACCAGACCCGGCTCCCGGATGCGGAGGTGTGGGTGGACGGCAGCGACCCGGCGGCCATGGTGGCCCTCATCCAGCGTCTCGCCGTGCGGGGCGCCCCGCTCATCGGTGTGGCGGCGGCGGCGAGCCTGGCCACCTTCGCCCACCGGGGTGCCTCTGCCACCGAGTACGCTGCGGCTTGCGCGGCCCTGCGGGCGGCGCGCCCCACGGCCGTGAACTTGATGTGGGCCATGGATCGCATGAAGGGCTCGACGGATCCGGTGGCCGAGGCCCAGCGCATCTTCACGGAGGACGTGCGGCTCTGCGAGGGCATGGCTCAGCAGGGCGCGGCTCTCATCCAGGACGGCGAGGGTATCCTCACCCACTGCAATACGGGCGGCCTCGCCACCGCCGGCATCGGCACGGCCCTGGGCATCCTCCGGCGGGCCCACGAGCAGGGCAAGCGCCTCCACGTCTACGCGGACGAGACGCGCCCCCTGCTGCAGGGGGGCCGCCTCACGGCCTGGGAACTGAGGAAGCTGGGCATCCCGTCCACCCTCATCACCGACAGCATGGCGGCCCTGCTCCTGCGCGATGGCAAGGTCCAGCGGGTGCTGGTGGGCTCGGACCGCGTGGCGGCCAATGGCGACTTTGCCAACAAGGTGGGCACCTACGGCCTCGCCGTGCAGGCCCGCTTCCACGGGGTGCCCTTCCATCCCGTGGCGCCCTTCAGCACCGTGGATCTGGCCTGCCCGAATGGGGCGGCCATCCCCATCGAGCAGCGCGATCCTGCCGAAGTGCGCGGCTACGGCCCCCTGCGCTGGGCCCCCGAAGCCATGCCCGCCTGGAACCCCGCCTTCGACGTGACGCCTGTGGACCTCGTCACCAGCCTCGTCCTGGATCGCGGCATCTTCAGCCCCGAGGAACTCAGGGCTGGCGCCTTGGCCAAGGCTTGCGCAGGTGCTGGAAGCAGCCCCATGTCCGAGGGTTCGGTCTGATCGCGCCTCTCGTCCTACCCATCCGGCTTTATTACGACGATCAGCTGTTGGTCGAAGTCGTCAAATCAGACAGGCAAGGACCTCGAAGTCCCGGCCAGGTCGAAGAACAGGATTTCGGAGGGGGCCTGGGCGCTCAGGGTGAGCGCGACCGCATCCTCGATCCGCGCGCCATCGCCCGCCTGCAGGATCCTGCCGTCGAGCGCCACGGAACCGGCCGCCACCTGGAGGTAGCCGGCCCGACCCGGCGGCACGGCCACCGGGATCTCTCGGCCCACATCCAGCCGCGCGACGGAAACCCTCGCATCCTGGAAGAGCTTCACGGAGCCCTCGGCCCCATCCGGACTGGCGATGAGGCGCAGCCGGTTCCGCAGTTCTGCATCGGGGAAGGCCACCTGGTCGTATCGGGGGGCGAGGCCGGATCGCTCGGGCAGGATCCAGATCTGGAGCAGGTGAACGGGTTCCGTGCCCGAAGCGTTGAACTCGCTGTGGCGGATGCCGGTGCCTGCGCTCATGACCTGGGCTTCCCCGGGCCGGATGAGGCCATGGGTACCCAGGCTGTCCCGATGTTCCAGGGCCCCCGACAGCACCCAGGTCAGGATCTCCATGTCCCGATGGCCATGGGTGCCGAATCCCTTGGCGGGCTGCACCCGGTCCTCGTTGATCACCCGCAGGCTCTGGAACCCCATGTGGTCCGGGTCCAGGTAATCCCCAAAGGAGAAGGTGTGCCACGTATCCAGCCACCCGAAATCAAAGTGCCCTCGGTCCTCAGCGCGACGAACGGTGATCATGGTGACCTCCCGTTTTCATTATATGTGTTGAAACTTTCAATTCAATAAATTTCGCAATTTCATGAAGCCCGCTGAGTAGCCGGGATTTATCTTGAAGGTGTCTGAGCAGGAGGCCGCCATGATCAAGCGTGTGCTGGTGGGTGTGGATTTTTCCGAGGCCTCGAAGCAGGCCTTGGACCGGGCCGGTGGCTGGTCGGCCAAACTGGAGGTCCCCCTCGTGGCCATGCATGTACTCCAGCCGCCGGCACCCATGCTGCCCGAGGCCCAGATCGCCCTGCCCGACCCCGCCTGGCTGCAGAGCATGGAGGACCATGCCCGCGAGCAGCTGGAGGGCTGGCTGAAGCCCTTCCCCGGCGGCAAGGCCGTGGTCAAATGGGGCGGCCCAGCGGAGGAACTCGTCGCCGAGGCGGATCCGTCTACGCTGCTGGTGGTGGCCCAGGTGGGGCATTCGGCCCTGGAGCGCCTGCTCTTCGGCAGTACGGCCTCCCGCGTGGTGCGGCTGGCACCCTGCGATGTGCTGGTCGTCCGGACGCAAAAGGCCCACTAAAGAGCTGGATTCTCAGCGGCTCAGCATCCGGGCCAGGGTCTCCATCTCCCGGGCCTGGGTGGTGAGGATGCCCTCCGCCATGCGGTGCAGGCCCTCCAGGTGGTCGGGTGCGGTGTCATCCATTTCGTTCAAACCCGCGTCCAGCTTGGTCTGGAAGCGGTAGTAACGGGCCGCCCCGTCGGAGCCCGATGGCAGGATCTGGCGGAGCTGGTAATCCACCGTATCGCTCACCCCGTCGAAGATCACATCGAGGATGGGCTTGGCCCAGCCCGCCACGCCCCAGTCCTTCGCGTCCTCGTAGCGGAAGGGCCTGACATATTGGCCCGTTCCCAGGGAGACCAGGAGGACCTCCCCCTCGGGACGCGCCCCGTCCCGGAGCAACTGCCAGGCCTCGGCGAAGGCGCACATGGCGGGGTTGTTCGCGAACACGCCGCCATCCACCAGCACATCGCGGCCCTCCGGCCACTCGACCTTCGCGGGCTCGAAATAGGTGGGAGCAGCGCTGGTGGCCCGGGCCGCCACCCGCATGGGCACGTCGTACCGCGGATCCAGCCGGGCCCGCCGGCTGCGGTAGAAGAAGGGGTCCCGCTTCTCGATGTCGTAGGCCGTGACCAGAACCTCGGTGAGGGCGTCCTTGAGCCGGGTCTCGCCGAAGTACGCCGCCAGGACCGCCTCGATGCCATCGGCCGGGTACTTCTCCGTTCGGATCCCCATGGGATTGGTGAGGTGCCGCCAGGGTCCCTCATGGAAGATGCGCCCGCCCTCGCGAAGGTAGAGATCCGCCAGATCCTGAGCCCGATACTGGGGTCGGCCATCCGGTCCGGGTTTGGCCAGGCCGAGCGCCAGGATGCCCCCCGTGCTGGTGCCGGCGATGAGATCGAAGCAGTCCGCGACGGGCTTCCCGGTCTGGCGTTCCAACTCCGCCAACACCAGGGCCGGGATGAGGCCGCGGATCCCGCCGCCATCGATGGAAAGAATTCTCATGTCGGCATTCTAGTCAGAAAAAAACGGGCCCGTGGGCCCGTTTTTTGGGAGAGGGCCGGCCTTCAGCGGTAGGCCGCGATGCCATTCCGGGCACCCATCGCTGACTCGCGTCAGCGATAAGCGGGAATGCCCGTCACTTCCTGGCCGATGATGAGGGTGTGCATGTCGTGCGTGCCCTCGTAGGTGTAGACGCTCTCGAGGTTGGCCATGTGACGCATGACCGGGTACTCGTCCAGGATGCCGTTGGCGCCCAGGATGGTGCGGGCCTTGCGGCAGACCTCGATGGCGATGTTCACGTTGTTCATCTTGGCCATGGACACCTGGGCCGGCGTGAACTTCTTGGCGTCCTTCAACCGGCCGAGCTGAAGGACGAGGAGCTGGGCCTTGGTGATCTCGGTGACCATCCACGCGAGCTTCTCCTGCTGGAGCTGGTAGCTGGCGATGGGCTTGTCGAACTGGATGCGGGTGAGCGCGTAGTCCAGTGCGCACTGGTAGCAGGCGTCCGCGGCGCCGATGGCGCCCCAGGCGATGCCGTAGCGGGCCTGGGTGAGACAGCCGAGCGGCCCCTTCAGGCCCTTCACAAGGGGCAGCAGGCTGGCCTTCTCGTCCACGATGACATCCTCGAGCACCAGCTCGGAGGTGGTGGAGGCCCGCAGGCTCCACTTGCCCTTCATCTCCGGCGCGCTGAAGCCAGGGGTCCCCTTCTCGACGAGGAAGCCGCGGATGCCCTCCTCGGTCTGGGCCCAGACCACGGCCACATCGGCCACGGTGCCGTTGGTGATCCACATCTTGGTGCCGTTGAGGCGCCACTTGCCGCCGGGTTCGCGCACGGCCTTGGTCAGCATGCCCCCCGGGTTGGAGCCGAAATCGGGCTCGGTGAGGCCGAAACAACCGACCTTCTCGCCCGCCGCCAGCTTGGGCAGCCAGTACCGCTTCTGTTCCTCGCTGCCGTAAGCGTAGATGGGCCACATGACGAGACTGCCCTGCACAGAGGCGAAGGAGCGCAGACCGGAATCCCCACGCTCCAGCTCGTACATCAGTAGCCCGTAAGCCACGTTGCTGAGCCCCGCGCAGCCGTATTCCTCGGGCAGCGACGGTCCGTAGAAGCCCAGTTCGCCCATCTTCGCGATGAGGTGCTTGGGAAAGGTCTGTTCCTGAGCGTGCTTCTCGATGATGGGGAGCACTTCGGCGTTCACGAACTTCCGGGCGACCTCCCGGATCATCCGTTCCTCATCGGTGAGCAGGCCCTCGAAGCCCATGTAGTCGGTGATGTGGGTGAAGGTGGCGTAGGCGCCGGCCATGGGGGACTCCTGATGTGCCCTGAAGCCTCGGGCAGGGATTGAACGACGCTGCAGCAGCGCGCCGCCTCCCAGTCTACCGCCGGGTTCCAGGCCTGCCCCGCCCGGATCGAGCGGGGACGGTCCTTCGGCCCGTTCCGGCTGCTTCGGAACTGACAAACTGTCAACACAGGAGGATCAGCCTTCCCGGGCGGGCTCCTCGATCAGGCGCTGTCCGGCGGCGTGGGGCACTTCATGACAGTGACGGCACCTGGCCTCGTACGCCTCGGCGGCCCCCACCAGCACCTGGCCTCCGGTGTGGACCAGCCGCTGGGTGCGGCCCGCGGCGGCACCGCAGACCATGCAGATGGCCTGGAGCTTGGTGATGAATTCGGCCTTGGCGAGGAGGATGGGCAGGATGCCGAAGGGTTCGCCGTTGGAGTCCTGGTCCAGCCCCGCGGCGATGACGCGGACGCCCCGCCGGGCGAGGACATCGATGACGGGGATCAACCCCTCATCCAGGAACTGCACCTCATCCAGGGCCACCACCTCCGCCTCCGGATCCAGGTGGCGCTTCAACTCCTCGCTGTCCTTGACGGGGATGGCCTCGTGCTTCCGTTGGCTGTGGCTGGCAATGGCGGAGGCATCGTAGCGGTCATCGAGGGCCGGCTTGAAGACCTGTACCCGCTGGCGGGCGATGATGGCCCGCTTGATCCGACGGATGAGTTCCTCGGACTTGCCCGAGAACATGGGCCCGCAAATCACCTCCAGCGAACCCTGACGCTGGTGAACGAACATGGTGGATCCTTAGCGAACGTGTGGCTTGGGGGCTGCGGCGGCGGGCGCAGGAACCGGTTCCGGAGCGAGGGGATCCGGCAGGCGGGAAAGATCCTCCACCGGGTTCCGCCCCTCCAGGGGGCGCCCCAGTTTCCTAGCCAGATCGAGTCCCCCATTCTTCGGCGAAGCCATGCGGAAGGCCCAGTCCTGGCGGAGCCGGGCCGGGCCATCCGGCACCACGCGCACATCCACGGGCTGCAGGCTGGCCAAGCCGACGTTCACCGAACCCCGCTCATGCGGCACATAGAACACCAGAGGTACCGCGAACAGCAATCCCACCAGAGGCCAGAGCAACGGGCTGGACTTCCACACCACGGGCGCGTAATCCGAACGTCCATCCGTCACCCACGGGCGCAGGATCTTGGGGGCCTCCCCGGAGATTGGTTCCAGAAGCCCGTTCTCGACGAGGTCGGCAATGGCCTTGCAGGTGTCCAGCTCCTCGTAGCGGCTTACTTGGGTGACGTCCTTGATGCTCTGGGGGTGGTCGAAGTAGGAGAGGACCACCTCCTGCTCGTGGCTCAGCCCGGAGGATCCGTGGTGCACGGCGGTCTTCCCATCCAACACCGATGAAATGTCCCGATCGATGTCCAGGTGGAGGGACTGGGCCCGGGGCGACTTGCCGAGGGCCTGGTCCATGGGGGGCAGCCTCCGCTCGATCTCGGGCCACTCGTCCTGGATCCGAGCCGCCTCCATGAGCACCGTATCCACCGGGATGGGGACGAAATGCTCCCGGTCGAGATCCGGCGGCAACATCGAATCGAAGCGGTAGTCCCCTTCCACCCAGCGGAAGGTGCGGTGGAGGATGGAGGTGGCCTGGTTGAAGAGGGCGTCCTGCAGGTCCGTGGACGTGACCTTCCCGCTCTCCAGCAGGAGGGTGCCCATGCGCTTGAGCGTCTGCCGCTGCACCTGGACCATGCCCAGGAGTTCCTCACCCGTGAGTCGACCCAGGCGGACCAGCATGGTGCCCAGCCGGTCCTCCATCCGGACCTGGTTGGAATCGCAGCCCACGATCTCGCCGCTTTCGAAGAAGACCTTCACGAACTCCTGTCCCTGCGATAGCACCAGGGTGCCGTTCTTCCCCTGGATCTTGATCATGTTGAACAGGGAGAAGAGGTCGAAGTCCCTGAGGGATCCTTCCAGCGCCATCTCAGCCCCTCCTCGGAATCAGTTTCAGCCAGG
>JAJZQW010000074.1 GCA_021802985.1 Acidobacteriota bacterium
GCGGCCTTCGACGGGCATCTGGATGCCCTGGGCGCCTGGCGCGCCAGCACGGACGCCACCCGTTTCCGGGACGCCGTGCAGGCGGAGGGCCAGCGGGTGCTCGCCGCGTATGCGCCCTTCGTGGCCTCGCCCGATGCGGCGGCGGCCCTCACCAAGCAGGGCAGGCCCCATGCGAATTTCACGAAGCTGGGCCGCGCCAAACTCCAGGCCGAACCCCAGGGCGCGTTCAACCTGGAGGTGCTGCTGGAGGCCCTGGAGCGGCTGGCCTCGCGGTTCCTGAAGGCGGATGGTGAGGGTCTTCCTAACTACTACGCGGAGGCCTTCCAGGAGGCCTTGGCGCCCCTGGTCGATGCGCTGCCGGAGGCCCTGGAAGGCTGGATGACCCTGCTGCTGGAACGGGTGTTCCAGCGCTTCCGGGACCTCAAGGTAGACCAGGGCCTGCACAGCTACGGCGACCTGGTGCGCGGGGCGCTGGGCCAGTTGCGGGACCGCCCCGAACCTGCGCCTCCGGCCCTCCTCCTGGTGGACGAGTACCAGGACGTGAACCCGGTCCAGGAGGCCTTCCTGGAGGCCCTGGGCGCGGCCCGCACGGTGGTGGTGGGCGATCCCAAGCAGGCCATCTACGGCTTCCGGGGCGGCGTGCCGGAATTGCTCCAGGCCCGGCTCCGGGCAGCCGCTGCACGCGGTGGCGCCTACCGCCTGCCCGCCAACCACCGCTCGGCGGCCCCCGTGGTGGAACTGGCCAACGCCTTCGTGCGGGACGTGGTGCCGGCCATCGATCCCGCCTCCGCCGATCCCGACGGCATCCAGGCCCATGCTGGGCGCGGCGCGGGGGAGGCCCGGGTGGCCCTCGCGGCCCTGCCTTCGGCCAAGGCCCGGGGCGGGGACCTGCCTGCAGCCTCGCCCTGGATCGCCGCTCTGGCCCGAGAGGCCGGCTGGAGCGCGGCGGGCTTCGCACCGGCGGAAGGCCCCCGCCGCCGCGCCCTGCTGCTGCCCCGCCGGACTGGACTTCCAGCCCTGCGCCGGGCCCTCCAGGCCGCCCAGATTGAGCCCCTGGTCCAGGGCCGCGAGGGTTTCTGGGAGAGCCCCGGCGTGCGGCTGCTGATGGCCCTGCTGGAATCCGCCGGACGGGCCGAGGCCGCGGCGCCGCGGCTCGCCCTGCTGCGCTCCCCCTGGGTGGGGGCCACGGACGCCGAGTTGGTGGCCTTCGTGGAAGGCGCCATGGACACGCCCCCCGCGCGGATCCAGGAAGGCCTGGCCTGGATCGAGGGTCTCCGGGCCCACAGCACCCAGGGCCTCGTGGCCGCCGCCCTGGCGCGGCCGGGCCTGCTGGAACTGCTGACCGCCACCTCGGTCCACGGGGCCCTGGAGCCCGCCCGGGCCCGCCGCAACCTGGAGCGCTTCCTGGGCTGGGTGCCCGGCCTTCCCGCGGTGCCTGCGCTTGCCTGGGCCGCGTTGCGCCAGCGCCGCGCCTTCGACGATCCCGGTGATGCCCCCGCCGAGGATGCGGCCGCGGACCTGGTGGTGCAGACGGTCCACGGCTCGAAGGGCCTGGAATACGACGATGTGATCCTCCCCATGCTGGCGGATTCGGTGAAGGGCGTGCGGAAGGGCACCGTGCGCCAGCGTGCCGGTGCGCCGGAACTCTGGGTCGGCTGGAAGCTGGGCCCGGCCCGGGGCCCGGTGCTGCGGGAACTGAAGCGGGAGGATGATCGCCGGACCTTCCGCGAGGGGTTGAACCTGCTCTACGTGGGCCTCACCCGCGCCCGGGATCGGCTGTTTTTCCTGCAGCAGTGGCCCGAGAAGGAGGGCACTGCGGCCCCGCCGCCGGGGGGCGCCGAGCGCAGCCTGGAACGGAAGAGTGTCCAGTGGCACCACGTGGCCACGGACCTCGTCGCGGCCTTTCCGGAGCTGCGTCGAGTGGAGGGTGGCGCGCCCGCGGTGGCGCCGTCCACCCGCCCGGAGGTCACGCCCCTCGAACCTCCGATGTCCCCCGTTTCGATCACGCCGCCACCCGGGGCGGATGATGCTTCAGAGACCAGCGAACGGGCCCGGAAGGGCCTCCAGATCCATGCGCTGCTGCGGGAGGTGCTGGTGCGCGAGGCGGTGGATCCCGCCGCGGCCCGGACCTACCTGGCCGGCCACCCCCTGCTGCGCGCTTGGCCCGAGGCGGGTCCCATGGTGGTGGCGCTGCTGGAAGACCTGGCCGCGCGGGGTTGGGACCGCCTGCCCCGGCGGACGGAGTACGAGCTGGCCGGTGCGGGGAAGGGCGGGGGCGCGGGCCGCGCCGATCTGGTGCTCTGGCGGCCGGACCGCCACGCCCCAGAGGGCCTGATCCTCGTGGACTTCAAGCTGGCGGGCCAGTTCACGGAAGCGGTGCTGGACCTCCATCGCCAGCAGCTCGGCGCCTACCGGGAGGCCTTGGGGCGACAACATCCCGGCCTGCCCATCGAAGCCTGGCTGCTCGGTCTGGAAGGGCGGGCGTGGGTCCAGGTGGTCTGACGGGCAGGCGGAGTATGCTCGCCCCCGGAGGACCCATGGAAACAGGACGCCCCGAGGACGCCTACGGCCAGATCCAGTACCGCGGCCTCATCGCCTGGCCCGAGCGCCTGCGCCGGGAGGCCCCGCTCCTGGCGCGGGTGCTGGCCGCGAGTCCGGTGAAGGCCATCCTGGATCTGGGCTGCGGCACGGGGGAGCACACCCGCTTCCTCCAGTCGCTGGGCTACGGGGCGACGGGCGTGGATGCCTCCGAGGCGCAGATCCGGGCGGCCCGGGAGGCAGATGCCGGGAGCGACGGCGCGAAATCCCGATACGTTCATGGCGACCTCGCGGCCATCGGCGACCTTGTCCCCGCTGGGTACGGCGGAGCCATCTGCCTGGGGAACACCCTGCCGCACCTTACGGACCTCGATGCGCTGCAGCGGTGCTTCTGCGGGTTGGCCAGCCGTCTGGTTCCGGGGGCCCCCTTCCTGCTCCAGCTCCTGAACTACGACCGCATCCTGGACCGGGGCGAGCGCACGTTTCCCCTGGCCATCCGGCCCGGCGAGGCGGAAGGCGAGGAGATCATCTTCCTGCGCCTGATGACGCCGCAGGCGGATGGGGCGCTGGTCTTCACGCCCGCCACCCTCCGCTACCGGCCGGGCCAGGAGCCGCCCCTGGAACTGATCTCCGCGCAGAACGTCGCCCTTCGCGGCTGGCGGCGCGCCGAGCTGGAGGGGCCCCTCCGCGCCGCGGGGTTCGAGGTGCGCGAAGCCTTCGGGACCATGACCGGCGACCCCTGGATCCCCGGGGCCTCCAATCTGGTGCTGTGGGTGGTCAGGGCCTGACCCAGTGGCAGGTGTAGCCACCGGGATGCTTGATCAGGTAGTCCTGGTGGTAGTCCTCGGCCTTCCACCAGGGGCCCGCGGGGACGATCTCGGTGACGAGGGGCCGCGGCCACTTGCCGCTGGCGTCCACCTCGGCCTTCACGCGCTCGGCGGTCTGGCGCTGGGCCTCGTCGTGATAGAAGATCGCGCTCCGGTACGAGCTGCCCACGTCGTTGCCCTGCCGATCGAGGGTGGTGGGATCGTGCATGCGGAAGAAGAAGTGCAGCAGGGCCTCGAAGCTGGTCTTGGTGGGATCGAAGCGGATCAGGACCGCCTCGGCGTGGCCTTCGTGATGCTCATAGGTGGCGTTCGCCACGGTGCCGCCGGTGTAGCCCACCTCGGTGCTGATCACCCCCGGCTGCTTGCGGAGAAGATCCTCCATGCCCCAGAAACAGCCCCCGGCGAGGGTGGCAATCTCCACCTTGGGCGCGGGTTTGGCTGCGGGCGCGGCCCGTCCGAAGAGGGGCAGGAACCGGCCCAGCCCCTCCTTCTCCAGATCGTCCACGGGCACGAAGCGCAGGGCGGCGGAATTGATGCAGTACCGGAGGCCGCCCTGGTCCCGGGGGCCGTCATCGAAGACGTGGCCCAGATGGGAGTCGGCGTCCTTGGAGCGCACTTCGGTGCGGATCATGCCGTGGGACAGATCCTTCTTTTCGACGACCTCGCCTGCTGATAGGGGCTTCGTGAAGCTGGGCCAGCCGCAGCTGGAATCGAACTTGTCCTTGGAGGAGAACAGGGGCTCACCGCTGACCACATCCACATAGATGCCTTCCCGGTGGTCGTTCCAGAAGGCGTTCTGGAAGGGGGGCTCGGTGCCGGCCTCCTGGGTCACGTGGTACTGCTCGGGGGTGAGCCGCTGTTTCAACTCGTCTTTGCTGGGTTTCCTGCCTGCGTTCAAAGGTGCCTCGTTCGTCGGTTGGATCGCGCTGGACCGGATCCCGTGGGTGCTGGCCAGCGCGATCCCGATTCCCGCCAGCATCACAAGGAGGGCGGTCCCCCATTTCAGGTTCGTGTTCATGGTAAAGGTCCCCCTCACAGACTTGGATGCCGGAGAAGGGCCGGATGGTACAGCTCACCTTTAATGGGCTCCAGAAAAGGCTGGTCACGGAAGACTCGGAAGCACTCAGCGCGGCCAGGGCCGCAACCAAAAAACCGGTTCACCGCCAAGACGCCAAGACGCCAAGGGGGCCCGACCCATCCCCAGGAGTCGAGGGCCCGCCGGAGGCGGACTGGCGCAAGGCGCCAGAAGCTTGGGAGGGGGCGGTGTCGATTCCAAAAAGTCGACGCCGCCCCCTCCCAAGCCAAGCCCTCGGCTCCTTCCCGGAATGCCCACTCCTGCTTGCTTTTCTTGGCGTCTTGGCGCCTTGGCGGTTTTCTTTTCAAGGGCTTTCATGCATCCATAAGGCAACTTCTTCGCGAGAAAACAAGAAGTTGGAGGTTAGTAGTACGGAAGACGCGGAAGAAGCCGGTAGCCAAGGCCGCTTTCTTCCGCAGCTTCCTGCCTTTTTCCGTGTCTTCCGCGACCAGCGCCTTTCCCGAGGCCTGTCCAGCCCCACGGGTCCGCTCAGTGCATGCCGCCTTCGCCGGCGAGCTTCCGGGCCAGTTCGCCCACGACGGCCTTGGCGTCCCCGAAGAGCATGAAGGTCTTGTCGAGGAAGTAGAGCTCGTTGTCGATGCCGGCGAAGCCCGGGTTCTTCGAGCGCTTGATGGCGTAGACGGTCTTGGCCTTGTCGGCGTCGATGATGGGCATGCCATAGATGGGGCTGGTCTTGTCGGTGCGGGCCGCGGGGTTCACCACGTCGTTGGCGCCGATGATGAGGGCCACATCGGCCTGGGGCATGTCGCCGTTGATCGCGTCCATCTCGACCAGATCGTCGTAGGGGATCTCGGCCTCGGCTAGCAGCACGTTCATGTGGCCGGGCATGCGGCCTGCCACTGGGTGGATCGCGAACTTCACCGTGATCCCCCGTTTCTTCAGCAGGTCGTAGAGCTCGCGGACTTTGTGCTGGGCCTGGGCCACCGCCATGCCGTAGCCGGGCA
The DNA here is from genome assembly GCA_021802985.1 of Acidobacteriota bacterium. GTDB lineage: Bacteria > Acidobacteriota > Holophagae > Holophagales > Holophagaceae > Geothrix. The sequence continues at coordinate 5,406 of JAJZQW010000074.1, forward strand.
CGATGACCACGAGGTTGGCCTGCTCCATGACCTGGGCGGCGCTCTCGATGGTGTCGGACTTGTAGACCTTCTCCTCCCCCCCCGCGGCCTTCTGCTGCGCCTGGCCAAAGGCCCCGAACAGCACGTTGGTGAAGGAGCGGTTCATGGCCTTGCACATGATGATGGAGAGGATGAGGCCCGAGCTGCCATCCAGGGCCCCCGCGGTGATGAGGAGCTTGTTGTTGAGCACGAAGCCCATGGCCACGGCGGAGAGCCCCGCGTAGGCATTCAGGATCGAGATGACCGTGGGCATGTCCGCGCCGCCGATGGGGATGATGAGCAGCACCCCGAAGGCCAGCGAGAGCAGGATGATGAGCCCGAAGGCCAGGGGCCCCCAGGGGGCCAGGGGATTCAGGACCAGGGCCACGCCCAGCCCGAGGGCGAGGATGAACAGGGAGAGGTTGATCAGGTTCTGGAGCGGGTAGGTCACCGGCCGCTGGGGGATCCAGGCCACTTCCTGCAGCTTGCCGGCGGCCAGCAGGGAGCCGGTGAAGGTCAGGAAGCCGAGGAGGATCTCTGCGACGAGGGCGGTGACGATGAAGGGGGAGAGCGCCGCCACGTTGCCCTGGCCGTAGTAGAGGAAGTACTTCGCGGTGCCGACCAGACCCGCGGCCAGGCCGCCGAAGGCATGGGAGAGGGCGGTCCGTTGCGGGACGGCCGTGAGGGGCACCAGGGCCAGGGGGTAGCCGATGGCCGAGCCCAGGGCGAAGGCTCCCAGGATCCACCAGTAGTGGGTGCCGCCCGTGGCGGCTACGCCGGCCAGGGTGCCGGCCACGGCGAGGAGCATGGCCGCAACACCCGAGAAGACGCCCTTGCGGGCCGTCTCCGGATCGCTCATCCACCGGAGCGACAGGATGAACAGGGCCGTGGAGACCAGGTAGAGGAACTGGACGAGGGTCTCGGCGGTCACTTGACGCCTCCGCCCACTTCCCGCTTCTTGAACATCTTCAGCATGCGGTCGGTGATGAAGAAGCCGCTGACGATGTTCGTGGTGGAGCAGACGATGGCCACGAGGCCCAGGGCCGTGATGAGGGTCGGGGCCTCCTTCCCGGCGGACACAATGATGGCCCCCACCACCGCGATGGCGGAGATGGCGTTGGTCAGGCTCATGAGGGGTGTGTGCAGCAGCCGCGACACGCGCTGGATCACCATGACCCCGATGAAGGTGGCCAGCATGAACACGAACAGGGCGCCCATGACATCAAGTTGTCCATGCCCTCCGCCCGCCGGATTCGGCGTGGGGCCTTGCGCCCCGTGGCCCGCCAGGGCCGTGGTGTCCGTTCGCTCAATCACGTCACGTCTCCTTTGCACCGGTCAGGCATGGAGGGAGTTCAGAGTCAGGCCTGGAGGGCCTTCAGGGTCGCTCCGTGGAGCACCTTTCCTTCGTGGGTCACCACGCAGCCCTTGAGGATGTCGTCGTCCCAGTCGACCTTGAAGCGCTTCTCGTCCTTGTCCCAGAAGGCCAGCATGAAATTGAGCAGGTTCCGCGAGAACAGCATGCTCGCGTGGTGTGGGACGGTGGAGGGGAGGTTCAGGGGGGCCAGGATCTGGACGCCCCCGACCACCGCGCGCTCCCCGGGCCGGGACAGGGTGCAGTTGCCTCCGCCGTCGGCGCCGAGATCGACGATCACGGAACCGGGCTTCATGGAGCGGACGATGGCCTCGTCGATCAGCTTGGGGGCCACCACGCCGCCGATCAGCGCGGTGGTGATGACCACGTCCATCTGGGCGCAGTGGTCCGCCAGCAGCTTCGCCTGCCGGGTCCGGTCCTCCGCCGACAGTTCGGCCGCGTAGCCGCCCCCGGCCTGGGCGCTCTGCGCCAGCTCGATGCCAATGTACTTTCCCCCCACGGATTCGATCTGCTCCTTCACCTCGGGCCGCACATCCGTGGCGCTCACGGCGGCGCCGAGCCGTTTGGCGGTGGCGATGGCCTGGAGGCCGGCCACGCCGGCGCCGATGACGAACACCTTGGCGGGCAGGGTCGTTCCGGCCGCGGTCATGAACATGGGGAAGTAGCTGGGCAGTTCCACCGCGCCCAGCAGCACGCCCTTGTAGCCGACGAGGTTCGCCTGGCTGGACAGGGTGTCCATGGCCTGGGCGCGGGTGGTGCGCGGGATGCAATCCGTAGAGAAGGCGGTGATGCCCCGCTCGGCCAGCTTCTTCACCGACGCCAGGTGGCGGGTGGGGAACAGGGATGCCAGGAGCATCGCCCCGGGCCGCATCAGGTCGGCTTCGTGGGTGCCGTCCGGCCGGGCCTGGGGCGCGTGGATCTTCAGGACGAAGTCGGCCTCGCCCAGCAGGGTTGCCGCGTCCGGCACGATCCGGGCACCGGCCTCCTGGTAGGCCGCATCGGGGAAGTAGGCCTCGGCACCGGCCCCCGCCTCGATGGCGACCTCGGCCCCGGCCTGGACCAGCTTCCGGCAGGCATCGGGATCCAGGGCGACGCGGTGCTCGTCGGCCCTGACCTCCTTCGGAACGGCGAGCTTCATGGTTCCCTCACGATCTCCCCGGAGGCGTGGACCCGGGATCCGGTTGCTGTGCGCATGACTCGGTGGCCATCCAGGGCGGGCGAAGCGATGATTTCGCGGAAACGATACCATCGACAGCCCTGGATGATCCCAATGGATCGTTCGGGAGAGACAATGCCCGCGAGTCACCGGTGGAGGCCGCGCTACCCTGCCTGGATGACGGAAACATCGATGGCGTCCCCCCGCCCGGTCCGGGGCCGGGGCGTGGGCCTGCTGCTGGTGGCGGGGTCGGGGCTCTGCTTCGGCCTGCTGCCCATCTTCAACCGGCAGGCGGCGGCCCTCGGCCTGGGCGTGCCCACCTTCCTTGCCGTGCGGTTCCTGGTCGCCGGAGGGGCGCTCTGGACCTGGATCCTGCTGCGGGGAACCCGGTTTTCCCTGAACCGGCCCCAGGCCCTGGGCTTCCTGGGCATGGGTGCCCTCTATGTGGTGGAGAGTGGCCTCTACTTCGCCAGTTCCCGGCGCATCCCCGTGGCACTCACGGCCCTGCTGCTCTACCTCTACCCCATGCTGGTCTCTCTCTGGGAGTGGCTGGCGGGGCGCCACCGCCTGACGGGTCGCGACCGAGTGGCCCTGGTCGCCTCGTTGGTGGGCACGGCGCTGGCGGTGGGTTCGCCCGGACGGGGGACGGATACCCTCGGCCTCGTCATGGGCCTGGCCACGGCCTTCGGTTACACCGCCTACATGCTGCTGGGCGCCCGGTTGCAGAAGGGTGTGCCGGCCCTGGTGGCCAGCGCCTGGATCATGGGCAGCGCCGGGCTCATGTACCTCGCACTGGCCCTGGCCACGCACCGGTGGGAGCCGGTCCTCGCGCTGATCGCCTGGCGGCCGCTCCTGGGCCTGGCCGTGATCGGCACCCTCCTGCCCATCCCCATGCTGCTGGCGGGCATGGCCCGCATCGGGGCCGCGCGGGCTTCCGTGGTCAGTACCCTGGAACCCTTGGCTGCCTGCCTCTTCGGTGCCTTCTTCCTGGGCGAGCTTCTGGGACCCTGGCAATGGCTCGGGGCGGCCCTCATCCTGGGCGCCGTGATCCTGCTCTCGGCGGAGCGTACGCCGGAGGAGCCCCTGGCAGAGCGCTGATACGAAGCGTGCTCAAGAAAAAGATCACCGCCAAGGCGCCAAGAAGCCAAGAACAGAAAAGAAATAGCCAGTCGCCCTTCTTGGCGCCCTTGGCGTCTTGGCGGTGAATTCATTTCCCTTCAGGTTGAATGCACCCAGGTACGAGGGGCCCTAGCGCCGCCGCGGCCGGACCTGGGCGGGCTGGGGCGGCAGGGGGACCGTCACTTCCTCGAGCGGATTTCGATGCGCCCCGAGAAAGCGCTTGGCGGAAACGGATGCCAGCAGGGCCTCGAAGCCGTCCGCGGGCAGGGGACGGCCCAGGAGGAAGCCCTGCAGGCAGTCGCAGCCCAGGATCTCCAGCATGTCCCGTTGGCCCTCCGTCTCCACGCCCTCGGCCACGACGGTGAGCTTGAGGCTGTGGGCCAGCTGGATGACGGCCCGGACGATGTGTTCCGACGACATCTCCGGCGGTTCGGCCTGGAGGGCGGCGATGAAGGACTGGTCGAGTTTCAGGGTGGTGATGGGCAGGCGCTGGAGGTAGCCGAGGGAACTGTAGCCCGTGCCGAAATCATCGATCGCGATCCGCGTGCCGATTTCCCGCAGACGGTGGAGCGGTTGCACGTCCTCGTGGCCCTGGCGCATGACCAGGCTCTCCGTGAGTTCCAGCTCCAGGCGCTCGGCCATCAATCCGGAATCCTCCAGGGCCCTGATCACGCAGGCGTCCCAGTCGCCGTGGGCGAACTGCAGGGCGGAGACGTTCACCGCGAGGAGAAGCGGGTCGGGCGTGGTGGCCTGCCAGATGGCCATCTGGCGGCAGGATTCCCGCAGGGCCCACTCGCCGATGGGCAGGATGAGGCGGTTCTCCTCGGCCAGGGGAATGAACTTCACGGGCGGCACGGGCCCGAGCAGGGGATGGTTCCAGCGCAGCAGGGCCTCGGCGCCGGCCAGCCGTCCGTCCATGAAGAACTGGGGCTGGTAGTACATCTGCAGTTCGCCGTTGTGCAGGGCCTCTCGCAGGCACTGCTCGAGTTCCTGCCGCTCCAGGGAATCCTGGTTGAGGGTGGCGGTGAAGCATTCGATGCGGCCACCGCCGCGCTCCTTGGCGCGGTACATGGCCGCTTCGGCGTGGGTCTGCAGGGCGTTGGCGTCCAACCCGTCCTGGGGGAAGGTGCAGGCCCCGAGGCTGGCCCCCAGGTTGAGCTCCCGGGAACCGGCGAGGAAGGGCGCCTGGAAGGCCTCCAGCAGTTTCTGCGCCGCCCGGATGGCGCCCAGGGCGTCCTTGAGCTCCGGGAGCAGGACCATGAACCGTCCCCCGCCCATGCAGGCCAGGGTGTCCCCCTGGCGCAGGGCGCCCTCCAGGCGGCGGGCCACCAGCCGGAGCACCTCGTCGCCGCCCTCGTGGCCCAGCAGTTCGTTGACGCGCTTGAAGCGGTCGAGGTCCAGGTGGAGGACGCCCACGGCGCCGCGGTGGCGCTGGGCCTGGAGCAGGGCCTGGGAGAGGCGATCCGAGAAGCGGCGGTGGTTGGGCAGCCCCGTGAGCGGGTCCAGCTGGCTCATCTCCGACAGCCGCCGTTCCAGCTCCGCGAGGCGGGCCTCGGTCTTGCGGAGACGGCTTTCCGTATCGAGACGATGGATCTCGCGCAGGAAACCCTTGAGGTTTGGCCCGTCAGGATTCGGCAATTCGGCTCCGGAACTTGCAGCAAGGCTACTCCGCCTTTGCAGAACCGGCCAGTCGGAACGGGGCCGTGGCATGCTCTTCACCGGGAGGTCCCCATGAGCGGACGCTTCGAAGACCACGTCGCCACGGCGATCCTCGGCATGGATACCCTCTGGGGCGGCGATGTCATGAACCCCTCGGGCCTGGGGCGGTTCATCGCCGATTCCTGGTTCTCGGACGCTCCCCTGCCCGCCGCCTACACCCATCCCGCCGCCGCCCGACTGCGCGAGACCGGCGGCGTGTCCGCCAAGGTGCCCGACCGGGCGGCCCTCGACGCCTACCTGGGCGGGGTGGACGTGCGCGGCGCCATCGCCGCCCTGGCCGCGGACGCCCA
>JAJZQW010000075.1 GCA_021802985.1 Acidobacteriota bacterium
TCTTCGGCCTGGTCCAGACCTTCGTGTTCGCGCTCCTCACCATCGTCTACCTGAGTGGCGCGGTCTCCCACGACCACTGATGCTGTCCGGGGGGTGCCCGCTGCGCGGGCAAAGGCCCCCCCGGGACCCCCCGATGCAGTGCCCAGGCTGAGCCTGGTCACCGCATCCGCCCTCCCCCCCTTGTCACCCCATCCTTCACCGTCCCCGGGATTCCGAACCCCCTGGACACCTTTTCCCGGAGTACCACCATGAAGAAGTTCCTCACCACCGCCTTCCTCTTCACGCTGGCCGTGGCCGCCTTCGCCCAGGGCGCCCCTGCAGTGGCCGGCAACGGCATCTTCGACGGCCGTTTCCTGGCCCACCTCTCCCTCGCCATCGCGGCCGCCGGTTGCGGTCTGGGCCAGGGCAAGGCTGTGGTCGCCGCCTGCGAAGGCGTGGCCCGCAATCCCCAGGCTGGCGGCAAGATCATGGTCACCATGATCATCGGCCTGGCCATGATCGAGGCCCTGGTGATCTACGTGCTCGTGGCCGCCTTCGCCATCAAGTAGTGGCATTCCTTCCTGCGGGGCGCTCCTGTCCAGGGGCGCCCCGTTTTTTTATGATTCGAAAGCCCTGCCGGTGAGACCCTGAGGCCATGACTCCCCATCCGCTGTTCCCCATGCCCCCGGAAGTGACCCGAGTGATCCTCGGCGGGGGATCCCCCATTGATCTGGAGGGGTTGCGGGTCCATTCGGTCGAAGAGGCCATGGATTTCGCCCTGAACTATGGCTACGACATGGGCGTTCCTGCCCAGCGGGCTCATGTGCTGCGGGTCTACGAGGATGCGGTGGACTTCCTGGAGGCGGTGGTCCTGGACGGTACGGACTTGCACGTACCCACGGAGATCCGGAACGTGGAGGATCCGCTGGACCTGCTCCTGTGGGCCTCGGAGCATCCGCGTGTAACCCGGGGCCGCTGGGCCTGTGCCCTGCTGCGGGTCATGCATACCCTCTTCCATGTGGACCACAACGTGAACCTCCGGTTCCTGCCGGAGATCCAGCGCCAGGTCTTCGACCGGTACGACCGCTACCTCGTCCAGGAGGGAGACCATTGGCTGCTGCGGGGGGCCTACGAGACGCCCCTGGTGGCCGTGGAACGCAAGGAGAACAAGGACCGGGTCTCCATGCTCCTCAAGATGCTCCACAAGCCCGAGAACGTGGCCGAGACCATCTACGACCAGATCGGCATCCGCTTCGTGGCTGAGGACCAGCTGGGCGTACTCATGGTCATCCGGTTTCTCCTGGACCATCACGTCCTGATGCCGACCCACATCAAGCCCAGCCGCAGCCGGAACCTCATGATCGATATGCCGGCCCTGGAGGCCTGGATGGAGGCCCTGCCGCCGGCCTTCTGCATCCAGGACCTGAGTCCGACCGAACGGCGGGAGCTCAGCCACACGCTGGCCGCCCAGCGCCCGGCCGCCGACCAGAACCCCTTTTCGAGCAAGGATTACTCGGCAGTCCAATTCACGGCCCGCACCCTGATCCGCCTGCCGAGCCCCTGGGTGGGCGGCCTGGCGGGCCTCCAGGAGCATTTCGGGAGCCTGGAACAGGCCCATCCGGCCGACCGGGCTCGCATTCCGCAGTTGATCCAGGAACAAGAGGAGTTTACCTTCTTCTTCGCACATGAAGTTCAAGTGATGGAGTTATCCGGTTTCCAAAGCTCCCAGTCGGGGCCAGCCTCCCATTCCGAATACAAACAGCGCCAGCGGGATGCCGCTCGGCGGCGAGTGCTTCAGGGCATCCTTCAGGAGGAACCATGCTGAACATCCAGACCCGCCAAGACGGAACCGCATCGGTGGTGTCCATCCAGGGCAAGGTCAATTTTGAAGTGACTGCCCAGTTGCGGGACGTGATCCGCGAGACGGTGGCCACGGCGCAGCCCAAGCTGCTCGTGATCAACCTGGAAGGCGTGAGTTTCATCGATTCCTCGGGACTCGGCCTGCTGGTGGCTGCCCGCAACAGCGTGGACAAGTCGGGCGGGAAGCTGCATCTCTGCTGCCTGCCGCCGCCCGTGAAGAAGACCTTCGACCAGACCAACCTCACGAATTATTTCTCCATCTTCGCCACGGAGCAGGACGCCCTGCGCGGCGCTTGATGGCCCCTCCCATTCCTGCCTGAAGGGTCGACATGGCCAAGGGCGTCGTTCTGGTCGTGGATGACGAAGCGCCCATCCGGGACATCCTGAGCTTCTACCTCAAGCGGGCGGGCTACCAGGTTCTGACCGCCGGCCATGGCGCGGAAGCCCTGGAGGAGATGGGTCGCCTGAAGCCGGACCTTATCATCTCCGACCTCCGGATGCCGCAGATGTCCGGGGACGAGCTCTGCAAGCGGGTGAAGGCGGATCCGGCCACCCAGGACATCTACTTCATCATCCTTTCCGCACTGGACGGCACCGCCTCGCGCATCGGTGGGCTGGCCCTCGGCGCGGACGACATGATTCCCAAGCCCTTCCATGCCCAGGAGGTACTCGCCAAGGTGGAATCCACGTTCCGCCTCATCGGCATGCAGAAGGAGATTCGGCGGCAGAACCGGGAGCTCACCTCGTTCCAGGATCGCGTGCGCGAGGAGATGGAACTGGCCGCCGCCCTGCAGATGGGGATGCTGCCCAAGCTGCCCGGCGAGGCCCCGGGCGTGCGGTATACGCATCGATACCTGCCGGCATCGGGGATCGGTGGCGACATCTACGATGTGCTGCCCCTTCCGGACGGTGGCACGGCCATCATGATCGCCGACGTGAGTGGCCATGGCGTCACCGCGGCGCTCATCTCGGCCATGGTGAAGACGTCCTTCGAGAATCAGGTGCGGCTGGGGGGAGAGCCTCTGGCGTGGGCCCACGGCATGAATGAGGACCTGTGCCGGTCCACGCTGGCCGAGCAGTTCGCCACCGCCTGGCTGGGGTGCCTGGAGCCGACGAAGAACACGCTCCGCTATGTGGCGGCGGGACACTGTGCGCCGCTGCGCATCATCGGCGGCGCCCGGGGCGGGCTGCATCGCTCCGAGGTGCTGCGCGGCAAGGGCTTCATGCTGGGGTTGGATGCCCAGCTTCCCTTCGTGGAGCAGGATGCGGAATTGCAACCCGGGGACCGGCTGGTGCTCTACACGGATGGTCTGGTGGAGGTGGAGCGGGAGGACCGGACCATGCTCGAGGAGGCCGGCCTGCGCCGCCTCTGCGCCGAGCTGCCCGAGGCCTCGGAGGCCGCGGCGGATGCCGTGGTGGCTCAGGCCAGGGCCTTCAACGCCCCCGCGGCGTTCATCGACGACGTGACGCTGGTGATCCTCGACCGGGTGGGCTGAGGCGGTCCCTCAAGGCAGGGCTGGTCGCGGAAGGCGCGGAATCTCGCAGAGGCCGCGGAAGAAGAGCCGAACAGGAACGGCAAAGGAGGCCCTCGTCCAGGGAAGCCACGAATGCTTCCGTGTCTTCCGTGTCCTTTCCGCGCCTTCCCCGCCTTCCGCGACCAGTCCCTAAAGCTCCGCCAGGGTCGCCTCGATGCCGGCCTCCAGCTCGGTGAAGGGGGCGGTGAAGCCCGCCCCGCGGAGGCTTCGCACGTCGGCCTGGGTGAAACTCTGGTAGTTGCCCCGGAGCGCGTCGGGAAAGGGGATGTACTCGATGCGGCCCTGGCCCAGCAGCCGGATCAGGGTCCGGGCGATGTCGTTGAAGCTGCGGGCCCGGCCGGTGCCGGCATTGAAGATGTCCTTGGCCATGCCGGCACCGGCGAAGTGGAGGTTGATGGCCACGATGTCATCCACGAAGATGAAATCCCGCCGCTGCTCGCCGTCGCCATAGCCCTCCGTGCCCGCGAAGAGGCGGCAGACGCCCTGCTCCTTCAACTGGGGCAGGAGCTGGTGCAGCACGGACATCATGCGGCCCTTGTGGCCCTCTCTCGGCCCGAAGACGTTGAAGTAGCGGAGACCCACCACCGGGCTCTGGATCGCCGGCAGCAGGCTGCGAACGTGCTGGTCGAAGGCCAACTTGGAGTAGCCATAGACGTTCAGCGGCCGCTCGTTTCGGGGCACGGGCTCGAAGTCCGCGCTGGTGCCGTAGGTCGCCGCGCTGGAGGCGTAGACCAGGGGGGTATGCCGGGCGAGGCACCAGTGGAGGAGCGCCTTCGAGTCGCCGAAGTTGTTCTCCATCATGTAGCGGCCATCGGATTCCATGGTGTCGGAACAGGCCCCGTTGTGGAACACGGCCTCGGCGCGGACATCGAGCGTACCGGCGTCGAGCCGCGCCCGGAATTCGCGCTTGTCCAGGTAGTCGGAGATGACCAGGTCTGCAAGATTGCGCGCTTTCCCGACACCGGAAAGGTTGTCCACCACCAGGATGTCGGTGTGCCCCGAGCGGTTCAGCGCCCTCACCAGGTTGCTGCCGACGAATCCGGCCCCGCCGGTGACGATGAACATCAGGAACTCCTCTGCCTCGCTTCCAGGATAGCGGCTACCCGATGGCGTCCTCCGCTTCGGAGGCCTGAAAGCGCCGAAGCAGCCTCGGGCCCAGTTCCGCGACGAGGGTGGCGGCCAGGATGAGCAGGCCCCCGGCCAGCTGGAGGGGACTGAGGTGTTCCCGGATGCCGGGGATCCAGCCGCTCATGGCCAGCAGGGCGGTCCAGAGGGGTTCCGTGGAGAAGAGGATGGCGCTCTCCGTGGCGCCCAGGCGGGCCTGCATGGTGCTCTGGACGTAGAAGGCCAAGGTGGTGGCGAGGAGGCCCATGAAGCCGAGGGCCACCCAGGTTCCGGGCCGCGCCAGGGCCCGGGCTGCCCCTGCGAACCCGAAGGGGGCGGGCAGGGCCAGGGTGATGAGGAGGGAGGCGGCCCCGGTCACCGCGACCTGCGTGAAGGCCAGGATCCAGGCGGAGGAACGACGGGAGAAGTGGGCGGTCAGGACGATGTGGAAGCCGCAGAGCACCGCCGCCAGCAGGGTTTCCGAATCGCCCCGATTCCAACCGCCCCAGGCCGCCCCGGGCTCGCGCACCAGCATGAGGAGGCCGAGGAGGGCCACGGCCGCGCCGAGGGCGTGGGAGAGGCGCAGCCGGTCCCCCGCCACCAGGGCCACCATGGGGGTGAAGACCACGTAGAGGCCCGTGATGAACCCCGACTTGGAGGTGGTGGTGAACCGGAGCCCGTCGGTCTGCAGCCAGAAGAGGGTGGTCAGGACGAGACCCAGCCAGAGACCATCCTGCACATCCTGCCGCCGGAAGGGGATGCGCAGGAGCGCCACCATCAGGCCCAGGCCCGCGGTGCCGATGGCGAAGCGGAGCGTCAGCAGCGCGCCCACGGAGAGCCCGGCGTTGAGGCAGTATTTGGTGGCGGGGAAACCGCCGCCCCAGATGGCCGCGGTGAGGGCCAGGCTGACGACGGCGAGAAGATGGGGACGATGGGATGCCTGCATCCCTTCAGCCTAAAGGTTTCCTTCCTCCCGGCAAGCGGAGGGACGTATTTCTTGACGAATAGAGCCTATTTCAGGATGGCGCTGAGGCGAATCGTCAATTCCGGCTGGTCTGGATCATCCGTGGTGAGGGCCAGGGTCTCGCTGTAGCGCCCGGCCTTCAGGGAGGCGGGCAGCACCACGTTGAGCGCCTGCTGGGGGGCCGCCTTCTGCATCAGGCCCTCCACGCGCACCTGGGGCAGGGAGCAGGACATCCCGGTGACCCGGAAGGCACGCCCTTCCGCCTGCTTCAGCGCCAGCTTGGTCTTCAGTTCGGTGCCCGCGGTCCCTTCAAAGACCAGGCCAACGGGTGTGGCGACCACCGCCGGTTTCAGCTCCCACTGGATGTCCAGGGGCAGTTGGGGCACCTGCGCATTGTCGAAGTGCACCGTGGCCGTCTCCACGCCACGGAACTGCCCCTTGGGCACGGCGCGTCCATTGAAGGTCACGTCCAGGACGGCATCCTTGCCGTCCGGTCGCCAGGCGAAGGTCAGGAAGGGGGCGCCCGGGGCCCGCGCGTCGGTGATCCGCACGGGATCCCCGCTGCCGGAGGCGAAGTGGACAGGCGCATGGACGGTGGTGGTCCGCGCGGCGTTGAAGTAGACGGCCTCCTGGGAGGGCATGACCGCCTGCACCACCTCGGCTTCGAGGGTCAGGGTGACGGTGGGCGTCTTGGGGTCATTGCAGAACACCTCCATGGACTTGCGGACGACGCCGCGATAGCCGTGGGGATCGAAGGTGGCCTCCAGGTCCGTGCTTTCGCCGGGGTTGATGGACCACTTGCCCAGCACGGTGGCGGTGCAGCCGCAGGAGGGCCGAACCTGGGTGATGCTGAGCACCGCGTTGCCGGTGTTGCTCACCCGGTACTTGGCCGCGACCTTCCGGTCCGGCGTAATGCGGCCGAAATCGTGGTGGAAGCTGTCGAACGTGATGACCGGAGCCTGGGCCATGAGCGAGACGGCGGCGAGGGAGAAAAGGAGGCGGCGGAGCATGCGGGACCTCGGAAGGAAGGGTTCGATTCTACGCGGAGATCAGTTCCAATAGGGTCTTCCAGGCCTCCTCCGGGCGGATCCGCGCCAGGCAGGGGTGCCCCTCCACGGCGCAGACGGGCAGGAAGCAGGGCGCGCAGGGGACGTCGCGCCGGTGGAGTTCGCGGGTCTTCGGGCCCCAGGGGGTGGACCCCCGGGGATCCGTGGCGCCGTAGAGGGCCAGGATGGGGGTGCCGCAGGCCGCAGCGAGATGGCTCAGCCCCGAGTCGTTCCCCAGGGCCGCCTTCGAGGCCCGCAGCCAGGCCGCGGCCTCCTTGAGGGTGGTCCGGCCGCAGAGGTCGATGCCCTCGGATCCGGCCACCTCGGCGCACACGGCGGCCTCGTTCGGGGAACCCAGTACCGCCACCGCGAAGCCCTCCGACCGCGCCTTCAGCAGGAGCTCCCGATAGTACGGCGCGGGCCAGGCCTTGGAGGGCCAGGTCGAGCCGGGCATGAGGCAGAGGGTGGGCTGCGCCGGGCCGTCGATGGCCAGCCCCGGATCGAAGTCGGCGTAGGGCATGGGGGGCAGATCGGGCCAGCGGCGTTGCAGCACCGCGTGGTAGCGCTGGAGGAAGGGGCCCTCGGCCTTCCAGAAGGGGCCGCTGTGCGTGTTGAATCGGCCCGCCAGGCTTTCATCCACGCCGATGCGCTCCGGCACCCGGGCCAGCCAGGCGGCCAGGGCGGGCCGCAGGGACTTGGGGAAGTGGATGCTCCGCGCGGCCCGGTGCCGGCGGAGCATGCCCGCCATGGTCCAGGGACTGGGCTTGCCCTCGTCCGGAAGCACCGCATCGCAGAGCCCGGTGCCCTCCACCAGGCCCACGGTGGCCTTGGGCCCCCAGACCACGATCGGGCCCGCGTCGATTTGCCGGAGCAGCCGCAGCACCGGCAGCTGCATGGCGGCATCGCCGAGGAACCGCGGGAAGCGCACCCACGTCGCGTGGTCGGGAATCAGAGCCATGCCGCCACCGCCTCCCGGAACTTCGCCGCGGCATCGTAGCCCCGGGTGAGGGCCGTGCCGAAGGCGTGGGCCCGCTCCCGCTGCGCCTGCCAGGCGGCCGGGTCGGCCAGCAGAGGGGCCAGGCGGGCGGCGGCGGCCGCCAGCAGGGCCGGGTCGATGCTCCGGCGATCGTCGGGCTTGCGAATGAGAAAGCCGCCCTCGCCATCCTTCAGCACCGAGCCGATGCCGCCCACCGTGGGGGCCAGCACGGGCACGCCCCGTTCCATGGCCTCGATGAGGGCGATGGGGAAGAAGCCTTCGTTGCGGCTGGTCATGACGTAGAGGTCCAGGGCCGTGAAGGCGGGGGCGAGATCCTTCAGGGCACCGGCCCGGGTGCAATGGCCGACCAGGTTCTCGTCCTCGAGCGCGTCCTGGATTTCCTGGGCGTACGGCCGATCCTCCCGGCCAGCCAGGAGCAGGTGGAGGGGAAGGGCCAGGCGCCCCCTCAGCGCGCTCGCGAACCGGACGACGTCGGTGGTTGCCTTCCGGGCGTCCATCTGCCCCGCGTAGCCCACCACCACGGCTCCCTCGGGGACCCCCAACTGGGCGCGGGCGGCGCCGCGTTCCGCGGCCGTGGCGGCGGCAGCCTCGGGACGGGGATAGAGCGGGTGGATGATCGAGCAGGGGGCCGCTCCCAGGTGGCCGCGGACGGCCGCCGTGAAGTCGTAGGTGCAGAGCCAGCGGTCCACGAACCTCCGGATGCCTCGGTACTTGCGCAGGTGGCGCTCGTAGTGCTCGTGGAGGGTGACCACGGCGGGAAGGTGCGGCCCCAGGCGGTCCAGCCAGGGCAGGGCGCGCTGCACGCCCTTGTGGTTGCAGACCACCAGCAGGTCCGGGCGGTTCCGCCGCAGCCAGCGGAAGGCCCCCCAGGCGCCGGGGAGATGGATCACCTCGGTCACGTTGGGATTCCGCCGCCGCAACTCGGGTTCGATGTCGCGCCGGTCGGGTTCCTTCCGGAACAGCACCGTGACCTGCACAGGCAGATCCGCCAGGGCGGCCACCTGTTCGAGAAGGACCCGCTCGCCACCCCCGAAGGACAGCTTCCGGTGGGCAAAGACAACGTGCTTCACGGGACTCCGGAAATGACGTCATCATAGGACAACTGACCCAATGCGTCACTTCCCCAAGGTGGCTATGTCGCTTCTCGACCAGACCCAACGGATCTTGCTGGTGGAGGACGAGCCGGGGCTCCGGGAAGTCCTCACCCTGGCCCTGGAGGGGGCCGGGTTCAAGTGCGAGGCGGTCGCCGGCATCGAGGAGGGGCAACGGGCCCTGGGCGAGACCACCTTCGACGGCGTGCTGTCGGACCTCAAGCTCAAGGACGGTTCCGGCATCGAGCTGCTCACCTGGATGAAGGAGCAGGGTCTGGAGACGCCGGTGGTGATCATGACCGCCTACGCCACCACGGAAACCACGGTGCAGGCCCTGAACCAGGGCGCGGTGGACTTCATCACCAAGCCCTTCAAGCACGAGGATCTCATCGCGACGCTGAAGGGCCTCCTGGCCGCGGCGGCGCCGGAGGAACCCCCGCGCCAGGACCTGGGCGAGCTGGTCGGCGTGGGGCCGATCATGCGGAAGATCAACGCCCTTATCGGGAAGGTGTCCCGGGCGGATACGACCGTGCTGCTGACGGGCGAAAGCGGCACGGGCAAGGAGGTGGTGGCCCGCCTCATCCACCGCTACTCGGACCGGGCCAAGGGGCCCTTCGTGGCCGTGAATTGCGGGGCCCTGCCGGAGGCGCTGCTGGAGTCGGAACTCTTCGGCTTCGAGAAGGGCGCCTTTACGGGGGCCACGGCCCTGAAGCGGGGCCTCTTCGAGGAGGCGGGCGGCGGCATCCTGTTCCTGGACGAGATCGGGGAGATGCCCCTGTCCCTGCAGGTGAAGCTGCTGCGGGTGCTGCAGGAGCGCCGGGTGCGCCGGCTGGGGGCCACCGAGGAACGGCCCATGGACGTCCGCGTCATCGCCGCGACCAACCGGGATCTGCGGGCCCGGGCCGAGAGCGGCGCCTTCCGCGACGACCTGTTCTACCGCCTGAACATCCTGCAGATCGAGCTGCCTCCTTTGCGCGAGCGGCCCGAGGATCTGCCGGTGCTGGCGGAGCACTTCATCCGCCGGTTCTGCCAGAAGCTGGCCAAACCCCCCATGCAGCTGCATCCCGAGGCCATGGAGCTGCTGCTGACCTACCGGTTCCCGGGCAATGTGCGGGAGCTGGAGAACCTCATGGAACGCTGCGTGGCCCTGAACCCGGGCGGGCCCATCACCCGGGATCTGTTCCCGGAGAACCTGGTGTCCAGCGGACCGGGCAGCGGCACGGAACGCCCGGTACCGCTGACCATTCCGCCGGAGGGCTTCGATCTGGAGGCCTGGCTCACGGCCCTGAAGGGACACTTCCTCCGCCGGGCCCTCGACGAGGTGGGGGGCGTGAAGACCAAGGCCGGGAAGCGTCTGGGCATGAGCTTCCGGGCCTACCGCTACTGGCTGGCCGAGCTCGGGGGCATCGAGGCGCTCCCGGCCGCCTTCCCCTGGCCCGAGGACTATCCGCCGCCGGCCGTCGAAGAGGGCGGAACCGAAGGGCCGAAGGACGCATGATGCCCATGAATCCTTGCATTTCCGGCCATTCCTGGCACACTGGAACGCTCGCGAGGCCCCTTCCCGAGCCCTTTTCACGGACCCGTCCCATGACGACCCATCCTCAGCGCAAGGTTCGCGGATTCTCCCTGCTGGAACTCCTGGTGGCGATGATGATCATCGCCGTCCTGGGGACCCTGGGGTTCAAGCAGTACCAGCGCTACAGCGCCAACGCCCGCTACCTCAAGGCCCAGGACGACGTCAAGATTGTGGCCGACGGCCTGGATCAGTACTACCTGAAATACTCCCGGTACCCGGATTTCAGCAGCTACGAGGCCATGGTCGACGGGAACTCCCCCCTGGTTAAGGAAAGCCTCATCAAGGTGGGAATGAGCCCCATGGATCCCTTCCACCAGCCCTATGAAGGGAAATCCTCCCACGGGAACTACGAATTGAAGTGCGAGGGCGATCCTGATCGCCAGGATGAGTTCGGGCCCTTCTCCCGCACCTCGGGACAGGGCCAGGTATCGGGTTCGGGCACCGCCACGCCCGGTTCGACGGCCCCGCCCCCCGAGGGGAAGAAGTGATCGATCTCCACAAGCTGCCCCCGGAGGGGCTCCGGTTCGAAGGCTCGATCGACCGCCTGGCCCTCGAGGGCGATGCGGCCCTCCGTGAGCTGGCCTGGGCCCTGTTCGTGCTGCCTTCCGGCCAGGATGTCTTCCTGGAGGTCAAGGGGCAGGCGGTCTGGGAGGGCACTTGCAGCCGCTGCCTGACGGCCATCGAGCGTCCCTTGCTCGTGTCGAGTCAGTTCCTGGGCAGCAAGGATTCCGATCTGGTCGGACGCGGGGTCCACACCCTGGGTACCCAGGATCTCGATGTGGTGTTCCTTCCCGAGGACACGCTGGTGGAGACGGAGCTG
>JAJZQW010000010.1 GCA_021802985.1 Acidobacteriota bacterium
TCAAGGGAAGCCCCGCAGGCACTGTGGGGGCCTTCATGAAGGGTGAGGAACCCGTCACGCTGGTACTGGGGTCCACCCTGGGGGATCACTGGAAGCTCGCCACCGTGCTCGACACCCGGGCCGAATTCCAGAACACCAAATACCCGGACCTGCGGATGGTGCTCGAGGCGCGCGAGGCCTCCGGCGGCCCCGTCACCAACCAATTCTGACCCGAAGGACGATCCCCGATGCCGACTCCCTCCTTCGCTCCCACACACCGCCGCATGATCGTGGCCGCCCTGCTGGCCGTCAGCATGGGCTGCACCCTCCACAAGGCCAATCAGGCCTACGATGAGGGCCGCTACGACGATGCCGTGATCGCCTACCGGCACGTCCTCCAGTCCGACCCCGCCAACGTCAAGGCGCGCATCGGCATCCGCAGGTCCTCCCAGCAGGCCGCGGAAGGCCATCTGGCCCTGGCCCGCGAGGCCGAGCACCGCGGCATGGACGCCAACGTGGAGTCGGAAGTTCGCAAGGCCCTGGTGCTGGATCCGGATAACCAGATCGCCCAGGACTGGCTCATCCGGATCCGCGAGAAGGCTGCCCGGGAGCGGGCCGCAGCGGACGCGGCCGACAGCATCGAGGCCATGAAGGCGAAGGCGGACGCTGAGAACCCACTCCAGTTGAATCCGCGGTCCATGGATGGCATCGACCTCAACTTCAGCCGCAAGACCAGCCTGCGCGAAATCTTCGCCACCCTGAGCCGGGCCACGGGGGTGAACATCATCCTCCACAGCTCCTTCCAGGACTCGAGCGTCTCCATCGACCTGCGGGGCCTGCCCTTCCAGAAGGTGCTCGACACCCTGATGCTGCAGAACGACCTGTTCTACAAGGTGATCGACAAGAACACCATCATGGTCTTCAAGGCCACACCCCAGAACCGCGAGTTGTACGAGAACCAGATCCTCAAGACCTACTACCTGTCCAATGCCGAACCGGATCCGATCCGCTCCATCCTGACCACCATCAACCCCCAGCTCCGCGTGTTCACGGACAAGCGCATCAACGCCATCATCGTGAAGGCCAAGCCCGTGGAGCTGGCCATCGTCGATCACGTGATCCAGAGCCTGGACAAGCCCAAGGCCGAGGTCATGGTCTACCTCGAGCTCATGGAGGTCACCGAAAACAGCCTCGAGCAGGTGGGCCTGCTGCCGGTCATCAACGCCACCGACACCCAGGGCGTCTACCGCATCGGTGCCACCACCGTGAACAACACCACGGGCATGAACACCAACTCAGGGCTCACCAACATCAAGCGGGCCGACATCCGCGTCCTGTTCCCCAACCTGGCCCTGGACGCCCTGAAGAGCAGCGGGGACGCGCGCCTGGTGGCGAGCCCCAACATCCGGGTGCTCTCCGGGGAGACCGGCGAGATCAACATCGGCGAGAAGATCTCCACCACGCAAAGCCAACTCTCACTGCCCACCACTGGGGCCGCCGGCGCCGCGGCCAGTTCCGCCTCCTCCCTCCTCGGGGGCGTGGGCCAGACCTCGTTCTCATACGAGGATGTGGGCGTGAAGATCAAGGTGGAACCCCGCGTCAATAATGATGGTGACATCACGCTGAAGATCGACTCCAAGGTCACCACCCTGAAGTCCGGCTCTACCCCGGGCCGCCCCGACCTGGGCAGCCGCGAGATCAAGACCTCCGCCCGCCTGCGGGATGGCGAGACCGCCATCTTCGGCGGCCTGCTGAAGGACGAGGAGCAGAAGAGCCTGCAGGGGCTCTGGGGGCTGTCTGACATTCCGCTCATTGGCCGCCTCCTGGGCAACACGCGGACGAACAAGGCCAAGACGGACGTGATCCTGACCATCCGGACCGTGCTTGTGCGGCGGCCCGTAATGACTGAACGGGACCTGGCCCCCTTCAATCCCGAGGACGCCACCTCGCGCAGCGGGCCCTTCGCGCCCAAGAAGGTGGTGGACATCACCCCCGAGAAGGACACGACTCCGACCGCCCCCCCCACCGAGGGAATCGTCGTCAAACCCGCCGAAGGAACGCCCAAAGCCGCGCCTGCGGTCGCCCCGGTCCCGACCATGCCGGCCCCCACACCAACCGCCCCCCCGAACGTCAGCCAGGATAAGAAAGCTCCCGTCCCCGCCCAGGATCTGCGGCCGCCCACGGCCTCGGACCTGGTGTTCTTCATGTCCCCGGTGGCCGCGGAGATCCATCCCCGGGAACACGTGCAGCTCTCCCTCACCGTCAGTGGCGGCAAGGGCCTCGCCTCGGGATCCCTGGATCTGCGCATCCCGTCCGGCCTCCACCTGGTTTCGGTGGCGCCCGGGGACTTCATCACGAACGAAGGCGGCACCTTCGAACAGTACCCAGGCAAGGACGGCACCCTCAAGATCGTGTTCAAGCGCAACCCGGCGGGCGTGGATAGCGGGCTCTTCGCGACCCTCGATCTGGAGGGTTTGACGGCCGGCAACGCACCCGTACTCATCCAGGGCGGCCAGTTCCTTGCGGGCACCACGCCCATCACCGGGCGCTGGTCCAATGCGCTCGTGACCGTGCAGTGAGCCGGAGGAACGGGTTTACCCTGCTGGAACTGGTCGTCACGGCCACGGTCCTGATGATCCTGGCCTCCGTCACGATCCCCCTGGTCCGCAACGGACTGAAGCGGGAAAAGGAGATCGAACTCCGGCGGGACCTGCGTGAAATGCGGCAGGCCATCGACGCCTACAAACTTGCCGCCGAGCAACAGAAGATCAAGGCCCCGGCACCCGAGGCGAATTTCTATCCCGAGAGCCTGGAGATGCTGGTGGAGGGGGTTCCCGCGGCCGGCACCATCGACCGGAAGGTGCGCTTCCTGCGCCGCATCCCCGTCGATCCCTTCACCGGGAAGGCCGAGTGGGGCCTGCGGAACTCCAACGACGACGCCAACAGCACCAGTTGGGGCGGCGGCCACGTCTACGATGTCTACAGCCTTGCTCCCGGCACCGGCATGAACGGCATCCCCTACCACGAGTGGTGAATTCGCAGATTGCAAGTGCCCCCGAACCACGCTAGGCTTGGGATTCGGCATGTCCGGGACCCGCGGGAACCGGACCGTTCTTTCAAGCGGATATGGCGGAATTGGTAGACGCGCTAGTTTCAGGTACTAGTGTTCACAAGACGTGGGGGTTCGAGTCCCTCTATCCGCACCACCATTCGACACGCGCCGAAGGCGACGTGGAGAATAGGGCCGAATGCGACCGAAGGGAGCATTGCGGTCCGCAGGCCGAGCGACAGCGAGGCCAAGGATGGCGGCCAGCGGCCGTCACCACGACGAAGCTGGGTCCTCCCCAGCCGTAGGTTGACAAGGGCATCCGGCCCTCTCCGGAATCGACCTCCCAGGCGGCACGGGGCTGCGGGGCAGGTGACGGGAGATCCCCCGAAAAGGAGCCGACCATGGCCCTCAACGTAGAACAGAAGAAGATCATCATCGACGACTTCAGGCAGCACGAGTCGGATACGGGTTCGCCCGAGGTCCAGGTGGCGCTGCTCACCAAGCGCATCAACGACCTCACCGAGCATTTCAAGACGCACACCAAGGACTATCACAGCCGCCGCGGTCTCATGATCATGGTCAGCCAGCGCCGCCGCCTCCTCGACTACCTGAAGAAGCGGGACAAGGTCCGCTACGGCACCCTGATCGAGCGCCTCGGCCTCCGCCGTTAGGCTCTCCCGCTCCCAAAACGCCCGCATTCGCGGGCGTTTTTCGTTATCGTCAAGGGATGGATCTGACGCCCCTGCCCCGCCCGGACCATCCGAATCCCTACACCACCACCGACCGGCGGGCGATCTACGACTCCCCCTGGATCCGCGTGCGGGAGGACCGCTTCCGACATCGTCGCGGTGCGGAAGGACGTTATGCGGTCTGCGGGTTCCACCGGACGGCCTGCGGCGCACTGGCCCTCGACGAGGAGGACCGGGTGATCCTGGTGGGCCAGTGGCGGTACCCCCTGGAGCTCTATTCCTGGGAGATCCCCGAAGGCGGCGGCGAACCCTTCGAAAGCCCCTTCGAAGCCGTACGGCGGGAGCTGGCCGAGGAGGCTGGACTCCAGGCCCAGGTCTGGGAGCCCCTGTGTTTCTTCCACCCCAGCAACTCCTCCACGGAGGAGGAATCCTTCCTGTTCCTGGCCACGGGACTTTCCACCGTCGAAGGCCACCATCCCGAGGACGACGAAGAACTGCTTCTCCACCGTGAGCCCTTTGCGCACTGCCTTCAGCGGGTGCTCTCGGGAGAGCTCACCGACAGCCTCACGGCCATGGCCCTCCTGGCCCTCCAGGGCCGCCGCAGTGGCGTGACCGCGGCCCTGGACCCGGCCCTGGCCGAACGGTTCTTCCAGCGTCCGGACGAGCACCCATCAGCCGGCCGGGCCCGGTGGCGAGCGCTGGGTGCGTCATGATCCTCTCCCTGCACCCGGAAACACCCCAGCTGCGCCACCTGGAACGGATCGCCGAGATTCTCCAGAAGGACGGCGTCATCGCCTACCCCACCGACACCCTGTTCGGGCTGGGCTGCCTGGCCTCCCGGAAGAAGGCCGTGGACCGCATCCTCCAGATCAAGGGCCGCGACCCCAAGAAGCCCATGTCCATCCTCTGTGCCGACATGGAGATGCTCTGCCGCTACACGCGACACCTGGATACGCCCACCTTCCGCCTGCTCAAGCAGATGCTCCCGGGCCCCTACACCGTCCTGCTGCCCGCCAGCCGCGAGGTCCCACGCTACCTGCAGAACAAGCAGGTGGTGGGACTGCGGATTCCGGATCAACCCTTCTGCCTCGCCCTCACGAAGCTCCTGGGCGAGTCCATCATCACCACCAGCGCCAACCTCTCCGGCCAGGCCACCCTCAACACCGCCTGGGAACTGGAGGAGGAACTGGGCCATGCCCTGGATCTGGTGGTGGACTGCGGCCAACCCCTCGGCGTGGGCAGCACCATCGTGGACCTCACGGGCGAGGAACCGGCCTTGGTGCGCGAGGGGGCCGGCCCCTGGCCCATCTGATCTACTTCGCCTGCGCCATCTCCTGAGCCTTGGTCCGAAGGGCCTGGAACCCCTCCTCCGTGAGCACTCCGTCGCGCCGCAGGCCCGTCTGCGCCTGATCCGCGAAGGCCCGATCCTTCCCGTCGCGGACCCGGCCCAGCCAGACCGCCGGTTCCCAAGCCTGGATCCGGAGCGTCCGCCCCTGGAACGAGAGCCCCGGCTTCACCCACTCGAAGCCCTGGTGGGGCACGCCCCGGAACTGGGCGGCTGGACCGAACCAGTTCGGAACGAGCAGGCCCCCGTCCAAGGTCTGGGCCACCAGCAGGGCGGGGACAAAACACAGAAGGGTGGCAGCGGTTCGCATCAGCCCTCCGGCAGGTTGTTTGAATGCACCTTCGCCTCAATCCACCCGGTAGTGGCAGCCCCGACTCTCGGGATTCTGCAGGGCGGCGTTGAGAATGAGGCGGGCACAGATGATGCCGCTGCGGAGTTCCAGCAGTTCCCGGCTCAGGCTGGCCTCATGGTAGAAGCGCTCGAGGCGGTGGTTTAGGTAGTGCAGGTCGGCGCGGGCCCGCTGGAGCCGGGCCCCGCTCCGAACGATGCCGGCATAGTTCCACAGCGTGCTGCGGATGAGGCCCCAATCCTGATCGATGAGGAGGGGATCCGTCTCCTCGGGATCCTCCGGCATCCGCCAGGGCGCCAGATCCGCCGCGTCCGGCGCGGAGGCGGCCGCCAGTTCGCCCACGGCGGCCTCGGCACCCCGGAAGCCCCAGACGAGGCCCTCCAGCAGGCTGGTGGAGGCCAGCCGATTGGCGCCGTGGAGGCCCGTGCAGGCCACCTCGCCCGCGGCGAAGAGGCCCGGCAGGCTGGTGCGACCGTCCAGGTCCACCAGGACGCCGCCGCAGAAGTAGTGGGCGGCGGGCACCACGGGGATGGGCTGCTTGTGGGGATCGATGTCCTCCGCCCGGCAGGCGGCCATCACGGTGGGGAAGTGGGCATCCAGATCGAGCTTCGCCGCCACGGGGGCCAGATCGAGGAACACGCAGGGCTCCCCGCTGGCGGCCATCTCCTGGAAGATGGCGCGGCTCACCACGTCGCGGGGCGCCAGCTCCAGCTGCTCCGGCGCGTATTTCGTCATGAAGCGCTCGCCCTTGCGGTTCACGAGGCGGGCGCCCTCGCCCCGGAGGGCCTCCGTGAGCAGCGTCCTCGGCTTGCCGGGCACGTACAGGGTCGTCGGGTGGAACTGCAGGTACTCGCAGTTCACGACCCGGGCGCTGGCCCGGTAGGCGGCGGCCAGGCCGTCCCCCGTGGCACTGGGCGGGTTGGTGGTGTGCAGGTAGAGGTAGCCGAGGCCTCCGGTGGCCAGGAGGGTACGCTTCGCCAGCAGGCCCTCCACCTGGCCCGTGGCCGGATCGAAGAGGTAGGCACCATGGACCCGGATGGGCTCGTAGACCCGCACGGGGCTCAGGCAATGGTGAGGGCTGGTGATGAGGTCCACCAGGCAGAGGTCCTCGCGCACCTGGATGCGGGGGTGGGTGCGCACGGCCTCGCTGAGGGCTGTCTGGATGGCCAGGCCGGTGGCGTCCTTGGCGTGGTAGATCCGCCGGGCGCTGTGGGCGGCCTCCGCCGTGGGATCCGGGGTGCCATCGGTGCCGAGGTCGAAGGACACGCCCAGGCGCTCCCACAAGAAACTGCGGGCGAGGCGGGGCCCCTCCTCCGCCAGCAGCCGCACGGCTTCGTGCCGGCACAGGCCCGCGCCCGCGGCTTCGATATCCGCCGCCAGCAGATCCGGCGAATCGCCTTCCTCCTCCGGGGGCAGGCCGATGATGCCGCCCTGGGCCCAGGCCGTGTTGCTGGCGCCCAGCGCGTCCTTGGCCACCAGCGTCACCGAGGCGCCGAGGTCGGCCGCCCGCAGGGCCGCCGCGCATCCGGCGATGCCGGCCCCCAGCACCAGAAGGTCGGCCGTTCCGTTCATCGCAACTCCCAGGTGGGACGATCCAGGGCCCAGAGCTCGGCCAGATCCGCATCCTCGCGAAGCTCCTGTGCACGTCCCAGCCGGCGGGCCGTGAGGGCCAGCGCGGCCTCGGCCCGCACCTCGCCCCAGGGGGTGGGCACGTTCCCACCACAGGGTTCGAGCCGCGCCACGGCCTCCGCCCAGACCGACACCAGGCCCCGGAGGTTGTGCAGCTGCAGGTGGTGATACCCGGCGGCCAGGAGGATCAGACCCTGGAGTCGTTCCTTCAGGTCGCCGGAAGCGTCCATCCAGAGGGGTTCAAGGGCGTCGTGGCACTCGTGGAAGAGGCCATGGTTGAAGAAAGACACCCCGCAGGCCAGCGGATACCGGTCGTCCAGCGGCAAGGGCGTGAGGGCCGCCAGTTGCCAACCGCAGCGGAGGCTCACGAGGGGGCCCCAGGCCCCCCAGGCCGCGGAGGGACGCCATCCGTCAGGCCCCGCCTCGGCGGTGTCGGTCCACTGGCGCTGGTGGTCCCGCCAGGCGGCGGCGGGATCGGGGATCCCCAGGGGCGCCAACAGGCACGCCGCATGGGCCAGCAGTTGATCCTCGGGCAGCCCTCCGGGATGGTCCTGCCTCAGCTTGGGGGCCCCGAGGATCGTGGGCCAGACGAGGCCCTCCCGGGCCGTGGGATCCGCCAGGGCCGCCTCGGTGCGAGCGCGCAGGACCCGCTGGATCTCCAAGGGCAGGAGCGGCTGGCGCTGCCAGAAGGGGGTGCGGTTGCAGTCGTCGCTCACGAATCCATCCGCAGGGTGAGGGCGAGGCCGCCCCGGTCATTCTCCACGGCCCCCTCCCAGGTGCAGTCGGGCAGGCGGCCCTTGAGCACCTGCTTCGGTTCGCCCTCCTGATGCTCCAGGATCCAGCGGGCCACCAGACCCCGGAGGCCGGAGAGGATGAAGATCTGCTCCCAGCGGTCCCGTGGCAGGCCGAGGGGATCCAGGGCTCGGAAGGCCACCCCGGTGTAGCGCTCCAGTGCAGGAAGCAGGGGCATCTTGCCCTTCAGGGCCAGGGCCTCGGACCGGGCCCGGTTCAGGGCCAGCTCCTTCACGGCGAAGGCCCGTTTCTGGGCGAGGGGCGTCCCAGTCCGAACCAGGTCCATCAGGCCCTCCCGCACCCATCGCTGGGCGGCATTCTCTGCCAAACGGGCGAGCAACCCCCCTGGGGCCTTGTCTTCGGAGGGCGCGAGCAGGATGAGGGGCTTGGCGGCGGGCATGGGGCGGAGATCCTCGGTTCCTCAAGGATAGCGGGGCCATGCCCTTGAGTCCCGGATCCAGGCTGCCGATACCTGTTCAGAGGGGATTTCATGGACGTCTCCAGCATCGGTGCCCTGGCCGCCTTCACCTATCAGAATGCGCTGCACACGGGCACACCAATACCGGGGTTCTGAACCTCCTGGCCTGACTCAGGCGTCCTGGATCCAGGCTTCCAGGCTGATCAGGTGGAACCCTGCCCACAACTCCCGCAGCCGGTCGCCGTGTCCGCGGAGGCCCGCACAGTGGGCGAACCGATGCCCCAGGCTGGCGCCTGGAAGGGGGGGCTGGCCCTCGTCCAGTTCCCAGGGGTGAAGCACCAGGGGCGTGCCGGCATCGGCCCTGGCCAGCTCCTCCAAAGCCCGGCGCAGGAGCCCGAAGGGAAGCACCCGCAGGCCCCAGCCCCAGAGGGGGGACCGCACGGGGCCAGACCAGAGGACCGGCGGGGGAAGCTCCCACAAACCATCCGGGAGCCGATGGGCCTGGCGGGGCCAATTCGGATCGCCCATCAGGACCAGGGGCACCCTACTGGAGTCATAGGTAAAGCCGAGCGCTCGCAGATCCTCCCACCAGTCGCGGGCGGCGCCCCGCAGGCTCCACTCCGGGGCCCGGTAGCCCTGTACCGCCTGACCGGAAAGATCCTCCAGCAGGGCCTTGCCATCCCGCAGGGCCGCCCGGAATGTTGGCCGGTCCATCTCGAAGGCGCGGCGGTGGGTCAGGCCGTGGAGACCAATTCGATGCCCCTCCGCGACGATACGGCGCAGCAGCGCCGGATGGCGCCGGGCCTGGTCCCCCAGGCAGAACCAGGTGGCCGTGGCCCCCAGGTCCGCGCAGAGCCCAAGGGCCCGGTCCGTCGCCAGGGGCAGACGGCAGGCGAAGCGATCCAGAGCCTCAGGCGTGTCATAGGGGGGGCAGCAAAGCTGGAACCAGTCCTCCCAGTCGAGGGAGAGAGGGAGGCGCGGCCCGTTCAGGTGAAGTTCCGCTCGGAGAGGCTGATGAATTCCAGGGAGAAGTCATCCAGTTCGGTCTGGATCTGCTTGAGCTGCCCCTGGAAGAAGTTGTAGGCCATCAACGCCGGGATGGCCGCCACCAGGCCGATGGCGGTGGCCACCAGGGCCTCGGAGATGCCCGGCGCCACGGTGGCGAGGTTGGCGTTGCCCGTGGCCCCGATGCCGCGGAAGGCGTCGATGATGCCCCACACGGTGCCGAAGAGGCCGATGAAGGGGCTCACCGCCGCCACGGTGGCCAGGATGCCCAGGTTGCGCTCCAGGCGGCCCATTTCCACCACGCTGGCCCGCTGGAGGCTGCGTTCCACCGCTTCCATGCTGCGGAGCTGGGGTTTGCCGTCCGAGCCAATGTGCCGGAGCTGGTAGGTGACCTCCCCGTAACCCGCCACGAAGAGCCCCACCAGCGGGCTCAGGGCGAACCGCTCGATCTGCTGCTTCAGCTCGCGCCAGTCCGTGGCGCGCTTGAAGGCCCCGCGGAACTGTTCGGAGACGGTCCGGCTCCGGTGATAGAGCAGCGCCTTGCGGAGGATGATCATCCAGCTCATCAGTGAGAAGCAGGCAAGGATCAGCAGCACCGTCTTGGCAACCGCCCCCGCGTGGAGCACCACTTCCAGCAGATCCACCTCGTTGCCCGTGGGCGCCGCCAACATCGCCATGCCGCCTCCCTGTAGGGCCATCATAGCAAGCGGCCCGGGTCCGGCTACACTGGCCCTTTGTGTGAGGACGCTCCATGCAGGTATTGGTCATCGGTTCGGGATACGTGGGCCTGGTGGCCGCCGCTTGCTTCGCCGAAGCTGGACACCGGGTGCTCGGGGTGGACGTGGACGCCGCCAAGGTGGAAGCACTCCGCTGCGGACACTCCCCCATCTACGAACCGGGCCTTGATGAGCTGCTGACCAAGTATCTCGCTTCCGGGAGCCTCCGCTTCACCACCGACCTGAAGGAGGGTGTGGCGGAGGCCGATGCCGCCTTCATCTGCGTGGGCACGCCGCAGAGCGAGGATGGCAGCGCCGACATGAAATACGTGCTGGCGGTGGCTGGCCAGATCGGCGATGCGATGGTCCTGCGCGCCAAGGACGCGAAGCCCCTCGTCGTGGTGGACAAAAGCACGGTGCCCGTGGGCACGGCGGCCCGGGTTCACGCGGAGATCCAGGCCCGCACCGATCGTCCCTTCGAGGTGGTGAGCAACCCGGAGTTCCTCCGCGAAGGCTCCGCCATCGACGACTTCCTCGAACCCGACCGGGTCGTGGTGGGCTGCCGCACGGACCACGCAGAGCGAGTCATGAAAGGCCTCTACCAGGCCTTCCTCGACCGCAGCGGCGGCAAGTGGTTCCGCATGGATCCTCCCAGTGCAGAGCTGACCAAGTACGCTGCCAACGCCATGCTGGCCCTGCGCATCAGCTTCATCAACGAGATCGCCAACCTGGCCGAGGCCGTGGGCGCCGACGTGGATCACGTAAAGACGGCCATCGGCGCGGACCACCGCATCGGTCCCGCCTTCCTGAACCCTGGGCCGGGCTTTGGCGGTTCCTGCTTCCCCAAGGACCTGCAGGCCCTGCTGAAGGTGGGCCGGGAGCAGGGGATCCCCCTCATGACCCTGGCCACAACGGTGGAAGCCAATCGCCACCAGAAGCAGGTGCTTCTGCGCAAGGTGAAGGCCGCCTTCGGCGTGACGCCTGGCACCCCCGCCCCCCTGAGGGGCCGTCGCTTTGCCCTCTGGGGCCTGGCCTTCAAGGCCGAGACCGATGACATCCGGGAGAGCATGGCCCTGGAGCTCATCGACGGCCTGGTGAACCTGGGCGCGGAGGTGGTGGTGCATGACTTCGCGGCCATGGAGGCCGTGCAGGCGAAGATCGGCGACAAGGTCCGCTACGCCAAGACTCCCGTGGAGGCCTGTGAGGGGGCCGATGCCCTCCTCATTGCCACGGAATGGCCCGCCTATCGCGAGACCGACCTGGACGCCGTGGCCAAGGCTCTGAAGGTTCGGCGGATCTTCGATGGTCGCAACCTCTTCCGGCCCGAGGCCATGGAGGAGAAGGGATGGACCTACCATTCCCTGGGGCGCCGAACCGTGGAGGGGAAATGA
Organism: Acidobacteriota bacterium; assembly: GCA_021802985.1. Taxonomy (GTDB): domain Bacteria; phylum Acidobacteriota; class Holophagae; order Holophagales; family Holophagaceae; genus Geothrix. Next base: position 11,363 of record JAJZQW010000010.1, read on the forward strand.
CCAGGATCCGACTCGAGGACATCGCGCACGCCCGCAGCGGGGACAAGGGCGACGGCTCCAACGTGGGCGTCATCGCCTATACGGAGGCGGGTTACCAGTTTCTGCACGGAGAACTCACCGCCGCACGCGTCAAGACCCACTTTTCTAGCATCTGCCTGGGCAGCGTCGAACGCTTCGAGGTGCCCAACCTCAAGGCACTCAACTTCATCCTGCACGACTCCCTGGGAGGCGGTGGGAGCGAGAGTGTCAAGACAGATGCCCAGGGCAAAACCCATGGCCAAGCCCTGCTTAGAATGGAACTGGACCTGCCGGCCGGCCTGCCGCTGGCCAGCCTGAAGCCCTGAACCAAACACCCACAATCCCAACGGAGCACAACCATGGGCAATCTCGGACCGATGGAAATCCTGCTGATCGGCGTCGCGCTGCTGCTCTTCTTTGGCCCCTCCCGCCTGCCCGAACTGGGCAAGAGCCTGGGCAAGGGCATCCAGGAGTTCAAGAAAGCCAGCCGTGAACTGACCGATTCCGTCAAGGAAGACGTCGCCTCCGACAAGGGCGACGACAAGGACAAGAAGTAGCAGCCTCCTCCGGGTACCGGCCGGCCTCCCTCGGGAGGCCGGCCCCTTTCTGACGCGGGGACCATGGCGATTCCGGCAACGCCGCCCAACAAGATGAGTTTCTGGGAGCATCTGTCGGAGCTCCGGATCCGGATCTTCCGTTCGCTGCTCATCGTGCTGGCGGGCTTCGCCGTCACGTACTACTTCCGGTTCAGGATCTGGGACTGGGCGCAGAGACCGTTCCTCGAGGCGATGGCCCGCCAGCTCGGAAAGCCCATCGCGGAACTCCAGCCCTGGTCCTTCACGAGCCTCACCGAGCCCTTCTTCTCCCTCATGCGCCTGTCCCTCTGGGCCGCCGCCGTACTCTGTGCACCGTTCCTCTTCTACCAGCTCTGGGCCTTCATCCGGCCCGGCCTCCTGCCCAAGGAGCGCAAGCTGGTCATCCCCTTCGTCTTCGTCACCTCGGGCTGCTTCCTCCTCGGCGCGGCCTTCGCCTACTACAGCGCCTTCAAGTTCCTGGGCGACATCCTGTTCCAGGAGGCCAAGAACGCGGGCCTCCGATCCAACCTGAACATCGACACCTACCTGGATCTCTTCATCTCCACGGTGCTGATGACGGGCGTGATGTTCGAGTTGCCCGTGCTCTTCTACTTCCTGGCGCGGTTCCGGATGATCACCGCCCGGTGGATGCTGAAATACTGGCGCCACGCGACCATCATCATCCTCATCTTCAGCGCTTTCTTCACGCCAGGCGATGTGGTGGTGACCACGATCTTCTTCAGCGTGGTCCTCCTCGGCCTCTACTTTGTCTCGGTCGTCGTGGCCTGGCTGGCCGAGCCCAGAGACCCCAAGGCGTAGCTATTCCCTCGCCGCCTCCATGAGATCGGTGGCCCACTCGATCCAGTACTCGGCGGCCCGGTTCCGGGCCACGCCCGCCTGGTCCAGGCATTCTGGCGTCGGTTCCGGCAACGAGAGCAGCGGGATGCCGTGCATCCCGAAGAGGCAGCCGCTCATCATGAAGGCGGCCGATTCGCCCACGGCAACCACCCTCAGGCGGCCCATGGAACGCCCCATGCACGCCTGGGTCAGAGTCTGGAGACGATGGACGTTCCATCCCCGCACAGCCAGTTCGAAGTCCACCGCCTCGTCCCTGCGCCGGTAGCCCGCATAGGTCATGGCCAATCCCAGGGTGCGCGGAGGCTCGGCCTCCCAGAAGCCGCCCTGCCCCACCGCCAGATCCCGATCCTTCCGGTGCACGAATCCCGAACGCTGAAGCGCCTGCCAAAGGAGCGCCCCCCCGCGATGGTCGTCGTTCCAGAAGGGGGTGCGGCGATCCAGGGCGCCATCATCTGCAAATCCCGCCACCACCAGGAGGAGGATGGGCCCCTCCTCTGGAAACAGGGTGGGGATTTCCTGCGGCGAAAGACGCCCGCGCCCCGGTTCGGGCAGCACGGAATTGGCGACTTCCAGGCGGGACGCCTCCCCCGACATCCGAACATGCAGCCGTCCCTGTTCCAGCCGGTCTCGGATTTCCTCGAGACTGAACTCGGCCGTATCCAGAGGTGAAGGCTCACCCCCCATGCCGCGGCGATCCGGGCCCGGATCCGACATCGACTCAGCCTCCCCCTGGAACGTGGGGACAGTGTAGCCGGTCAGAATCCTTCACAGGAGCCGTGCGAGATCCGCCAGACAGGCCTCGATGGCCCGGTTGGGCTCAGGGATCCCCCCGAGGCGGTTCCGGGCCTCCCGATCCGACAGGAGGTCCCTGCACTGGGTCTCCAGTCGGTCCGCGAGGTCGGCCCCCTGGGGCAGCAGCAGGGCGCGACCCGCTTCCACCAAGGCCTGGGCGTTCAACCGCTGATGGTCGTTCGAGCTGGTTGGCAGGGGAACGAGGATGGCGCCCCGTCCGGCCGCGAGCAGTTCCGCGCAGGTGCTGGCGCCGGCTCGGCTCACCAGCAGGCTGGCGGATTCCATGGCCTCGTCCACGCGCTCGAGGAAGGGCACCAGGGCATGTCGCGGATGGTGCGCCCGCCCTTGGAGCCGCTCGAACTCCGCGCCGCCTGTCTGGTGGAGAATCTCCCAGTCGGGGAAGGTCTCCAGCAGCGGCCCGGCCACTTTCAGCATGGCCTCATTGATCGCCCGGGCCCCGCCGCTCCCCCCCAGCACCAGCAGGCGGAAGGGAGCCTGGTTCTCCGCCACGGGCCGGAAGTCGCGGAGGAAGGCCTCGCGCACGGGCGTCCCCACCGTAAGGCAATTCGCACCGGGCAGTCGCCTCCGGACCGCCGCCATGCCGCACCAGATCCGCCTCGCCTTGGGGGCCACCAGCCGCACCAGCGCGCCAGGCGCGGCGTTGCTCTCATGGAGGAAATAGGGAATGCCCATGCTCCGTGCCGCCAGCAGGGCCGGAGCGGCCCCGTAGCCCCCGGTTCCGATCACCGCCCAGGGCCGCTGCTTGCGCCACCGGACCTTCAGGGCGGACACCACGCGCCAGAGCTTCCAGGCGGACCGGGTGGCCCGAAGGGGCGAGCGGCCGAGGAACCCCTCCACATCCAACAGCAGATGGGGCCACAGGCCCCCAGGGAGATGCCGGGCCTCGATGCCCCGCTGGGCACCCACGAAGATCACCTTCCGCTCCGGCCAGCGCGCCCTCACGCCCTCGGCCAGGGCCACCGCCGGGAAGAAGTGCCCCCCGGTGCCTCCGCCGGTCAGGACCAGGGCGTTCGTAAAATCAGGGTTCGACATGGATCCAGCCTACCCTGGGTCGGGAAACGCAGGAATGACGCCGGTGGGCATAATGACGGTGATGGTCGTCAGACCACCGCCCCGCTAGACTGAATGGTTCAGTCAGAGCCCCCAGCAGGGGTCATGTCCTAGGGAGCATCCATGAAGATCCTCGTCGCCCTCAAACAGGTCCCCGACACAGAGACCAAGATCAAAGTGGCCGCCGATGGCCGGTCCCTGGATCCCGCGGATGTCAAGTGGATCACCGGCCCGTACGACGAGTATGCGCTCGAGGAGGCCCTGCGCCTCAAGGAAGGCAAGGGCGCCGAGGTGGTGGCCCTCTCGGTCGGCGGCGACAGCGCCAAGGAAGTCCTGCGGAATGCCCTGGCCCTCGGCGCCGACAGCGCCGTGCTGCTGAAGGGCGACGGGCAGGGCGATGCCCTCGCCGTGGCCCATATGGTTGCCGGCTGGGCCAAGGACAAGGGCTTCGACCTGATCCTCTGCGGCAACAAAGGCATCGGGGGCGACAACGCCGCCATGGGCCCCATGCTGGCTGAGCTGCTGGGCGTAGCCCAGGCCAATGTCATCGTGAAACTGGAAGTGGGTGACGGCACCTTCCGCGCCGAGCGCGAGATAGAAGGCGGATCGGAGATCGTCGAAGGCGCGCTGCCCGCCGTCATTACCGCCCAGAAGGGCCTCAACGAACCCCGTTACGCCAGCCTCAAGGGCATCATGGCCGCCAAGAAGAAGACCATCGAGGAGCTGGATGCGGTGGCCGCGCCGGCCGTGGCCGTGGTGAGCGCCCTCGCCCTGCCCCCCGAGCGTCCCGCCGGCCGCCGCCTGGAGGGCGAACCCGCCGCCCAGGCCCAGGCCCTGCTCCAGGCCCTCAAGGACGAAGCCAAGGTCTTCTAGCCGCCCCTTCCCGAGACTGCTCCGAATTGAAAGGACCACCCATGATTCTCGTGTTCTGTGAACTGAAGGACGGCCAGATCCGCAAGCCCAGCGCCGAGGCCCTCAGCGAGGGCCGCCGCCTGGCCGATGCCTCGGGCAAGAAGCTCGGCGCCCTCTTCGCCGGCGCCTCCTGCGCGGGTTCCGCCGAGGCCGCCAAGTATGGCGCCGACGTGATCCTCACCGCCGAGGCCCCCACCCTTGCCTTCTACTCCAGCGACGCCTTCGCCCAGCTGGTGGCCGATGCCGTGAAGGCCAAGGGCGCCACCGTGCTGCTGGCCGCCGCCACCGCCATGGGCAAGGACGTGACGCCCCGCGCGGCCGCCCGCCTGGGCGCAGGCTACGCCTCCGACGTCACCGCCCTGTCCATGGTCGACGGCAAGCTCCAGGCCGTGCGCCCCGTCTACGCCGGCAAGGCCTTCGCCACCACCACCTTCACCAGCGCCGTCCAAGTCGCCACCACCCGTCCCAACGTCTTCCCCGCCGCCGAGAAGGCCGGTGCCGGCGCGGCCGAGTCCCTGCCCGCCCCCACCGGGGACTTCAAGTCCGTGGTGAAGGAAATTCTCGCCAAGGCCACCGGCAAGGTGGACCTCACCGAGGCCAACGTCATCGTCTCCGGCGGCCGTGGCATGAAGAACGGCGACAACTTCAAGATCCTGGAAGACCTGGCGGACGCCCTCGGTGGCGTCGTGGGTGCCTCCCGTGCCGCCGTGGATGCGGAGTGGGGCCTGCCCCACAGCATGCAGGTCGGCCAGACGGGCAAGGTGGTGAGCCCCACCCTCTACATCGCCTGCGGCATCAGCGGTGCCATCCAGCACATCGCCGGCATGAGCGGATCGAAGTTCATCGTCGCCATCAACAAGGATCCCGAGGCCCCCATCTTCAAGCTGGCAAGCTACGGGATCGTCGGCGACCTCTTCGAGGTGGTTCCCGAACTCACCAAGGCCGCCAAGGCCATGGGCATCGGCAAAGGGTGATGCGCTGATCCCTTGCTCTGAAAGCGCCCGGCGAAAGCCGGGCGCTTTCGTTCTGGCGAACCTCAGACGGGATCGAACCCCTCGTCCCGCAGGAAGTCGCGGGCATCCTCGGGATCGCCGAAACGGGCCACGACCGTATCGCCTTCCTCCGCATCCCCGTCGAGGCTATCCAGGTTGTTGTATTCACGGATGATGCAGGCACCGCCGATTTCATCCAGCCCGAACTGCACCAGCTCCCGGATGCCGCCATGCTCATCCCGCCACAACTCCACGTGCAGGTCCGTGCCCATCGTTGCCTCCCCCAACTTTTCCGTGCCGGGGAGAAGTTACGTCTTTTCGAAGAACAGCACCACCATGCCGAAGCCCACCCGATCCCCATGCTTCAACTCCCGGGGTTCGCTGGGCTGGATGCGCTCGCCGCGGATGAAGGTGCCGTTGGCCACGCCGGGCTCCTCCAACAGGAAGTAGCGGCCATGCTCGCACAGGATGCGGCCATGACGGCGCGACACGCTGAGGTTGTGGTCCTCCTCCGTCAGGTCGATGTCGGGGTGGACACCCGTGTTGGGGTCGAAGCGGCCGATGAGCGATCCGTGGGCCAGGATGGGATAGGGCTTGCCGCTCAGCACGGAGACCAGGTTCGCCACCGGCCCCGTGGCGGGCTTGGCGGCCCGGTTCGCGTCGAGGGTCTCCACCCGCTCACCCAACTCCCGATGCCGCTGGGCGAGGCGCTGCATCATCTTCACGGACACTTCCGGGTTCTGCCGGATCATGCGCATGAAGGTGCCCCGATTGATGGCGATGAGGTCCGAGTCCTCCAGCGCCAGGGCCGTGTGCTGGCGCGGAAGGGCCTCCAGCAGACTGCCTTCCCCGAAGAAATCACCCTTGCCCAGTTCCTCCACCCAATCGCCCTTGGGCTCCTCTGAGACATACAACCTCACCTTCCCGGCGAGGATGATGTACATCTGCTGGGCCATCTCGCCCTTCCGGAAGATGACCTCCCCCTCGCGGAAGCGCAGCTTGCTCTGATCGATGAAGCTTGGCTCGGCCATGGGCGTCCCAGGGTTTGCCTAACTCTACCCCACCCCGTGCCGGAGATGGAACCTCACCAGTCCAGGGCCCTTCCGAACACCCGATCCACCAGCCCCTCCAGCAGCCGGGCCTCGCCGGCCGAGAACCCGCCGGTGAGCGGCGAATCCAGGTCCAGCACCGCCCGCAGCCGCCCCCCCGCCCGAACCGGGATCACAAGTTCACTGCGGGTGGCATCATCGCAGGCGATGTGGCCGGGAAAGGTCTGGACATCCGGCACCAGCTGGGTCTCCCCGGTGCGGGCGCAGGCACCGCATACGCCCCGCGAGAATGCGATTCGCAGGCAGCCCATCCCCCCCTGGTAGGGGCCCACGGCGAGCATCTCGTCGTCGATCCTGCGGTAGAAACCGCACCAGTTCGCCTGGACGAGGGTCTCCCACAACAGGCAGGCGAGGGTGGCCTGCAGGGCCACGGGGTCCGTCTCGCCTGCCAGGGCCGCCTCGATCTGGGGCAGGGCCGATCTCAAGCGGTCCAGCCGGTCCCGTTCGGGAAGGAGCGTGCCCCGCGCCACCTTCGCCAGCAGAATGCCCTCGCTCACGACCCCTCCGTTATGCTGATGCCATGTCCATTCTGCGCTACCTCGCGGCCCCGCTGGCCCCGTTCTACGGCCTGGCGGTCCGAGCCCGCAACCGGGCCTTTGACGCCGATCCGGACCGGGCGGCGCGGGTGGCGGTACCGGTGGTGTCCGTGGGGAACCTCAGCACCGGGGGGACCGGCAAGACCCCCCTCACCCTCTTCCTGGCGGAGGGGCTGGAGGCCGCGGGCTGGACCAGCGCCGTGGTGTCGCGCGGATATGGGGGACGCCGCGACGTTGATCCCATGAGCGTAGAGGCCGATTCGGATCCACGGCAGACCGGCGACGAGCCCCTGCTCATGGCCCGGCGCCTGGGACCGGGACGCGTGGTCGTGGGCCGTCGTCGCGAGTCGGCCGCCCTCCGGGCCCTCGCCCAGCGGCCCGGCCTGCGCTGCCTCCTGCTGGACGACGGCTTCCAGCACCGCGCCCTGCATCGGGACCTGGATCTGCTGGTCCTGGACGGGGTCCGGCGCTGGGGGGATGGGCGCTTGCTGCCCCTGGGCGATCTCCGCGAACCCATGGCGAGCGCCCATCGGGCCCACGCGCTGATCGTGACCCGCGCCACCCGGGTGCAGGACCGCGGGGAGATCGAGGCGTGGTGGGCCCGCCACGGTTCCGGTGGCCCCGTGTTCTGGACGGATTTCGTCCTCAAGGCCCTCCGGCGCTGGGACACGGGCGAGCGCCTGCCCATTCCCTGGCCGGGCCAGGGTCCCGCCTTCGCCTGGTGCGGCCTGGGCCACCCCGAGGCCTTCTACGCAGACCTGCTGGTGGCCCGCCAGCCCTGGACCGGCACCCAGACCTTCCCCGATCATGGTGGGCCCGCGCCGGCGGACCTGCGCCAGATGCAGGACCGGGCTCGAGCCGAAGGCGCGGCGTGGCTCGTCTGCACCGAGAAGGACGCCGTGAAATTCGGACCTGCCCATGCGGAGGTGCTGGACGTGCCCCTCCTGGTGGCCGAGCAGGGCATCACCGGCGGGGAGGACCTGCTCCACTGGGTCCTCTCGCGTCTGGAGGCGGCAGGTTCCGCCCAGTCCTGAGGACCCGGTCGATCCGCAGTCCCCTGGAAGGAATCCGCAACCCTTCCCCACCGGGGACGGGGGGGCTATGCTAGCGGCCACTCATCCACCCAACTGGTTCCATTTTTCTCGGAGGATCCGATGAAGCATCACGTCGTTCTCGGAACGCTGCTCATGGCGGCCCTGGGCATCCAGGCTCAGGGCACCGTCAAGATCGCCATCACGGGCCCCTTCACGGGTGGCTCCGCGCCCATGGGCGCCTCCATGCGGGACGGCGCGAAGCTCGCCATCGCCGAGATCAACGCCGCAGGCGGGATCCAGGTGGGCGGGAAGAAGATGAAGATCGTGGCCATCGAACGGGATGACGAGGCCAAGAACGAGCGTGGCGCCCTCATCGCCCAGGAACTGGCCGCCATGGGCGATCTCTCCGGCGTCATCGGCACGGTGAACACCGGCGTCTGCATGGCCGGCGACCGCCATTTGCAGGAGAAGGGCATCACCAAGATCATCACGCCCGCTGCCGGATCCGCCTCGATGACCCAGTGGAGCAAGGCTGGCGTGAAGGATCTCTCGATCTTCCGCTTCGCCGCCGACGACGGCATTCAGACGGCCATGGTGGTCGAGGAGGCCATCAACCGGAAGTTCACCAAGGTGGCCATCATCTACGATTCCACCAACTACGGCGTCTCCGGGCGGGACGACCTGCTGGACCAGATCCGGAAGCAGGGCAACCGCCTGCAGGTGGTGGCCCAGGAAAAGTTCAACATCGGCGACAAGGACATGACCGCCCAGTTGCTGCGGGCCAAGGCCGGCGGCGCCCAGGCCCTCCTCATCTGGGGCATCGGGCCCGAGCTGGCGGCCGTCTCCAATGGCGAGGCCAAGATCGGCATGAAGGCGCCCCTCATCGGCGGCTGGACCCTGTCCATGTCCAACTTCATCGACAATGCCGGCAAGAACGGCAACGGCACCCTGATGCCCGAAACCTTCATCGAGGATCCCATCACCCCCAAGGCCAAGGCCTTCATCGAGGGCTACCACCGGACCTTCAACGTGGGCCGGATCCCTTCGCCCGTTTCCGCCGCCCAGGGCTACGACGCCGTCTACCTCTTCGCCGCCGCAGTGAAGCAGGCCCAGAGCACCGACACCCACCGGATCAAGGGCGCGCTCGAGAACCTGAAGGAGCCCGTGCATGGCGTCATCGCCACCTGGAACCACCCCTTCAGCAAGTGGAATCCGGCCAACGAGCAGACCCACGAGGCCTTCCGGCGGGATCAGGTCGTGATGGGCATGGTGATGGATGGCCGCGTGGTGTTCGCCAACGCCGCCGACAAGGCGCGCCTCATCAAAGCCGCCTCCGGCAAGGGCAAGTAGGCACCTCCCCGGGGAGGGGGCCGGTCCCCCCTCCCCCTTCCCTTCCAACGGAATCCGGATCCCGCATGAACCTCCAGATCATCGGGCAGATGGCTGTCAGCGGCGCCTTGATGGGCATGGTCTATGCCCTCATCGCCTACGGCTTCCAGCTCACCTACGCCACGAGCAAGAGCATCAATTTCGGCCAGGGCGAACTGGTGATGGTGTCGGCCTTCTTCAGCCTCACCCTCCTCGATCTGGGCGTCCCCTTCTGGCTGATGGTGCCCGGCGGGCTGGTCTTCGGCGCGCTGCTGGGCCTGCTGGTCGAGCGCGCCGGGGTCCGGCTGGCCCTGGAGGAGAAGAGCGAGGGCTGGGTCCTCCTCACGATCATCATCGGCCTCTTCTTCTTCTCGGCCGCAGAGAACATCTGGGGCCGGGATGACCGTCCCTTCCCCTCGCCCTTCTCCCCCGATTCCGTGCAGGTGTTCGGCGTGGACATCACCCGGCAGGAGATCGCGGTGGCCGTGGGTGTCCTGGCCATCATGGGACTGATCGAGATCTTCAAGCGCCGTACGCTCCTCGGCAAGGCCTTCGAGGCCGTCTCCGCCGACCGGGATGCGGCGGAACTGATGGGCATCTCCGCGACCCGCACCGTCATGCTCTCCTACGCGCTCTCCGGCGGCGTCGCCGCCGTGGCGGGCATCCTGGTCTCGCCCATCACGACCGTGGGCCCCACCATGGCCTCCGCACTCATCCTGAAGGCCTTCTCCGTGGCCGTGGTGGCCGGCCTGGATTCGGGCTTCGGCGTGGTGCTGATCGGCATGGCCCTCGGGGCCCTGGAGAGCCTGGCCAGTTTCTACATCGGCAGCGGCTGGCGCGAGGCGCCCGGGCTCATGCTCCTGATTCTCGCCCTCGCCGTGCGCCCCACCGGGGTGTTCGGCAAGGCCGGCATCCGGAAGGTGTGACATGAAGCGCCTGCTGCTCATCCGGGGTGCCGAGCTCGCGCTTTTCGCGCTGCTCGCCACCGTGCCCCTCCTGGTCGCGAATGCCTATGCCCTCGCCCTGCTCACCCTGCTGGCCATCTACGGCATCCTCCTCATCGGCCTCGACGTGACGGTGGGCTACCTGGGCCAGATCAACCTCGGACATGTGGCGTTCCTGGGACTGGGCGCCTACGCCGCCGGCATTGGGGTCACCCGCTTCGGCCTGGGCATGCCCAGCGCCCTGGCGGCGGCCACGGCCGTGGGTCTGGTGCTGGGCAGCCTGCTGGCCCTGCCCGCCCTGCGCCTGGAAGGGCCTCAGTTCGCCCTGGCCACCCTCAGCTTCACCGCCCTCAGTTTCACCTTCCTCAACGAGATGGAGGGCCTCACCGGGGGCGCCCAGGGCCTGAGCCTTACCCGTCCACCCCTGTTCGGCCACGATCTCTCGCCCCAAGGGTTCTATTGGCTCTGCACGGTGCTGCTGGCCTGCGTGTGGATGATCATGCGCAACCTGCTTTCCTCGCAATGGGGACGGGCCATCGAGGCCCTGCGGGACAGTCCCATTGCCACCGACGCCATGGGCGTGGGCGTCTACCGGCACAAGGTCGCGGCCTTCGCCCTGGGCTCGGCGCTCGGCGGCCTGGCGGGCGGCCTCTATGCCTTCAACTTCCAGTACCTCCAGCCCCAGAGCTTCGTCTACGACCTGATGGTCATTCTGCTGATGGGCGTGGTACTGGGCGGGCGCAAGAGCCTCTGGGGTGCCTTCGTCGGCGCCTCCATCGTGGTTCTGCTGCCCAACCTGCTCTCCAACCGGCTGATCTTCCAGGCGGTCTCCGGCCTCGGACTTTTGATGGCGCTGGTGTCCGGCATCCGGGGCCTGCTGCGGAAGACCACCCGGCCCTTCCAGGCCCTCGCACCCATCGTCTCTATGGGCCTGCTGGTGGGGGGCGGGCTGCTGGTGGCGAATACCGAGGACTGGCGGAAGGGCATCTTCGCCCTGATGCTCTTCTCCGTGGTGGTGGGCCTTCCCGAAGGCCTGATGGGCTTTGCAGCCCGGTTCCTCGTCCGCCTCTTCCGGGTAGCGCCCGCCCCCCTGCCCGCGCCATCGTCCTTGGATGAAGTCCTGCCGTCCCGCCCCGCAGACGGATCAACGCTCCTGGAACTCATCGATCTGAAACGCCATTTTGGCGGTGTGAAGGCCGTGGACGGGCTGTCCATGACCGTCCGTTCGGGCCAGATCCACGGCCTCATCGGTCCGAATGGTTCCGGCAAGAGCACGGTGGTGAACGTGATCTCGGGCCTCTATCCGCCTTCCTCGGGCCGAATGCTGCTACGAGGCAAGCCCCTGCCCCTGGGCAGCCTGTACCGGGCCGCCCGGTCGGGGGTCGCCCGCACCTTCCAGAACCTGCAGCTCTTCAGCGAACTCACGGCCATCGAGAACGTCCTGGTGGCCCTCAACGGCGTGTACCGAAGCCCGCTGCCCCTCGTGCTCCTGGGCATGGCCCGGGCAGAAGAACGCCACGCGCGGGCGGACGCCTTGGCCCTGCTCGAGCTCATGGGCCTGAAGGACCAGGCCCGGACCAAGGCCAAGGACCTTACTTACGGGGCACAGCGGTTCCTGGAGATCGCCCGGGCCCTGGCCCGGAGGCCGGACCTCCTGATCCTGGATGAACCCGCGGCGGGCCTGGCCCATCCGGACGTCCTGCAACTCATCGAGACCATCCGGCGCGTCCATCAGCGGGGCATCAGCATCATCCTCATCGAGCACCACATGGATGTGGTGAGCGAGCTGTGCACGGTCGTCACCGTGCTCGATGGCGGGCGCGTCATCGCCGAAGGCTCGCCGGAGGACGTGAAGCGCCATCCCAAGGTCGTGGAGGCCTATCTGGGGCAGACCGACCGTGACCGTGAGGCGGCGGCTCCCGACGCCCCGCCCCTGCCCGCGTGAAGGAGGACCGGATGCTGTGGGTGGAAGACCTTCATGCGGGCTATGGCACGAGCGAGGTGCTGACCGGCCTGTCGATCGAGGTGAAGGCGGGGAGCGTCGTCGCCCTCATCGGTGCCAATGGCGCAGGAAAGACCACCACCATGCGGGCCATTTCCGGAGTCCTACGGCCCACCCGGGGCCGCGTCCGGCTCGACGGCCGGGAAGTCCAGGGGATGGATGCCTCGCGCATCGCGCGGCTGGGCCTGGCTCACGCGCCGGAAGGGCGGAAGGTTTTCGGCCCCCTCTCCGTGGAGGACAACCTGCTCCTGGGGGCGTACACCCGGCTGCCCCGCTTTTTCGGGTTCCGGCGCCGGGCCAAGGATGATCTGGCCCGCGTCTACGACCTGTTTCCGCGCCTGCAGGACCGGTCCCGGCAGGCCGCCGGCACCCTTTCGGGCGGAGAGCAGCAGATGCTCGCCATTGGCCGCGCCCTCATGGCCCGCCCGAAGATCATGCTGCTGGACGAACCCTCCATGGGCCTCGCCCCCGTCATCGTTCAGGAAGTGTTCCGGACCATCCGGCGGCTCAAGGAATCCGGCATCACCCTGCTGCTGGTCGAGCAGTTCGCCCGCAGCGCACTGGAAGTCGCCGACTACGCCTACGTCATGGAACGGGGCCACATTGCCGTCGAAGGCACCCCCACCGACCTGCACCGCGACGAGCGCGTCCTGGCGGCCTACCTGGGCTGAAGGGCCCGGGCGACCATCAGAAAGCAGAAGGCCCGCTGATGGCGGGCCTTCTGCTTTGGAGCGGGCGACCAGGATTGAACTGGCGACATTCAGCTTGGGAAGTTTATCGCCTAATATTAAAACTAGAGTTTCTTGATGCTTAAATGCCCTATTTTCAACACCACAAACGAAAAATAAGGCTAGATCATCGTTTATATCTGGCGCAATCTACCGCATGGAGGTAGATTTACGGTATAGCGAGCCCTGGGGAGGGTGGCATGGGGAAGAACACAAAACCGGGAAAGGATGGAATGCAATCGTCCGAACCGTCCGAACGTCCGAGATCCGCGTCAATGCTGGATTCTGTCTTGGACGGTCCCAAACGCAACCGTCCGGGCAACCGTCCGAAGCCTCCGATCTTCGAGATAGACCCCTTCGATGACGCCATTCCGGAACCCCTCGCGGAACGCCCCGCAGATCGGGCCAAGCCCCGCCCCGCCCGCCGGGCCAGGCTCACGGATGAATTGATCGCCAGCCTAGAGCCCGGCCTCGTCCAGTTCTACGTGTGGGACACGAAAGACACAGGCCTGGGGGTGCGGATCGGCGCAACCGGGACCGTGGCCTTTGTGCTCAAGCTGCGCTTGCCCGGTGGCCGTTCAAAGTGGCTCACCCTGGAGGCGGAAAAGCTTGAGGATGCCCGGCTCGAGTACCTAGAGCGCCGGCTGGACTTCGGGAAAGGGAAGCCCCTCGCCAAGCGCCTGCAAGACGTGCTCTGGCAAGATGTGGTGAACCGCTGGGAGACGGAAACACTCAAGACCATTCGGCCCTCCAGTGCCGCAACCTACCGCGGAGCACTCAAGCACGTCCGGGAAGCCTTCCGGGACCGGCCCTTGCGAACCCTGAAATATGGGGACCTGTGGGCCTTTCATGAGTCGATGAGCGACACGCCACGCCAGGCGAACGTCTGCATTCGGTTGATGGGCGCCATCTTCGAGTCATCCATATTTTGGGGGCATTGGGATCCTACAAAGGATGGCCTTACACCTCACCAGGCGCTGCGGTTGAGCCGGAGCCGGTGGAAGCCGTATCCAGAGGCCAAGCGCAACCGGCCCTTTTCTGACGATGAGCTGGGGAGGCTGGGCGCCGCCCTGGCGGCGATGGAACCAAAAGCGAGGATTCAGGTGGCCGCGGTTCGCCTGCTCCTACTCACGGGGAAGCGGCTTCGAGAGATTCTTGATTTGGAATGGGACCAGATAGATCTTCCGTCCAGGACGATTCGATGGGAGCACACCAAGACGGGCGCCATGAGCGCACCCCTGAATGATGCCGCCCTCAAGGTTTTGCAAGGCCTCCCACGAATGGAGGGCTGCCCCTACGTGCTGCCCATGACGTCGGGGAAGCCCATTCGGGACCTCTCGAAGTTCTGGCGGATCCTGATGAGCAAGGCAGAGATAACAGACGCACACCGGCACGACCTCAGACATGCCCATGGAAACGAGGCCGCGGGGCTGAATCTAAACCTTCAGATCACCGCAGCCCTATTAGGCCATGCGGACGCCCATACCTCTGAGCGCTACTCGAAGGTTCAAGCATCGGCCCATCCCGCCATGGAAGCCTCGCAGGCCGTATCTTCCAGCCTGTCTCGCAAGATGGGGGGGGAGTGATGAGCACCTCACCCGAATGGTTTAAGTGGATCAAGCCAGCGCCTCAAGATGAGGAGGAGCGAAGAGCGATCCTGGATGTATTTGGGCGGATTGTGGAGGCCGCCAAGCACGATTCTGGCGCGATCGATCTAGTTGTCTTCGCGAGGGAGCAGAAGAACCGAGCGCGGCAGTTTCGCAACGCAGCAAAGGCTCTCGCCGACCTTCCAGCGGTTTACCGAGACAGCGATTTGTTCCGTGGTATGCGGGATGACTTTTCAACCCAGGCCGCGGAAGCTGATGCTCTCGCAAAAAGGTGGGGCAGGTCGAAGAAGGGACGCCCCCAGGATTGGGCAAAGGCATCTTGTTGGCTGGCCTGCTTTCAGCTTCTTTCTGACTTCGACAGGGATGTGACCCCAGCTCGAGGAGGGACCATACCGGGCCTTGCTCAAGCGGCCTGGTTCCTTGCAACGGGGGAGAGCTACTCCCTCGATGCCTGGGCCGAGACGGGGAAGCGTTCCCTTCCGAAGCTCTTCGAGGCATACCAACGAAAAAGAAAACCCGGTTGATTTTCCTTCCCTAGATCGGGTGTCCATCAAGAGTTAGTTTTTTCTCGAAAGGAAAACAAAAGCACCGATCCCAAAGCCCTGAGAAGCCGGATCGGTGCCCATTCACCCCCAAACCAGGAGGCATCCCATTATCGGGCCCTGCCTCCCCCACCACAAGGAGGCCCACCGTGGCCGAACTTACCACCACCACCCCCGCGCCGGAGCTGCCCCGCCCCCGCCGGTTCCTGAACCCTGACGAGGCCGTGTCGTTCCTGGGCCTTCGCTCGCGTGCCGCCCTGTCCTACCTGCTTCGCGGGGAAGATCCTCCCCCCTGCGTCCAGCTCAGCGCCCGGAATCGCGTCTTCGACCTCGAAGACCTCCGAACCTGGGCCGATGGTCGCAAGACGGTCAGGAAGTAGGGGGACGCCATGGGAAACCGAACCACCACCACGCCGAAGCCCTGCCCGCCCATCATTCCGGAAGAAATCACCCATGAAATGGATGGGTTCCGGGAATACCTCAAGGCTAAAGACCATGACCAGATGCTCGCGGATATGCGGGCCTGGGCTGATCGTTTCTGGGATCCCATCTTCACAGGGCGGGGCATCGTTCCGGATGAATCCGACCGCGAGGCCTCCCGGCGGCTCACCTTCGAGGCCCTGCTTCTACTCAGCACAGAGGGCGCAACCGAAGTCACAGGCCACACCTTGGCCCAGGCGATCCATCGGGTGAGCCAGCCGCCGCGGGGTGAGGCATGACCCCCAGCGCCATCCCCATCTTGCTTTCCCTTCCAGGCGGTATCGCCGTGGCCCAGGGCCGCCGGTCCTTGGGCCAATTCACAGAGCCCGGCCCTGATCCTGAAGGCGCAGCCAGGTATCTCCAAGGGTTGCTCGAAGAGGTGGAATGATGGGCGATCTACTGGCTCAGCTTACCGCCTCAAGTGCAAACGGGCCCGCAGACCCGCGCCAGTGCTCACCCTCGCAAACGGGAGAGGATGAGATTGGCGCCTGCTATCCTACCGCTCTACTTCGTGTCTCATTTTTCGCCCATGCGCGAGACCCCCGCGGGCGAGCCTGGGAGGGTTCCTGGGACTCGCTCAAGCGGGGCCTGGCCCGGACGTTCCAGCCCGCCGCGGGGAACCCTGGAGGCGATCCCAAGCGATCCATGCCCGCGATCTGCGGGGCCTTCTTCCCACCGGGAGTGAACCGGGGCAGAGACACAGCCCTTGGGGTGTCCATCTTGCTCCTCGACTTCGACAACGAACGCCCAGAGCCGATCCCCGGTGAGTTCTACCCTGACCCTCGCACCGGGGAGCCATCCAGCCGCCCGAAGACGCGCAAGGTTCGCATTGACGCGCCCGTGTCGCCGGGAGAAGTCCAGGCCGCCCTCCAAACCGCCGGGGTGGCCTCCTATGGCTGGACGACCTGGAGCGCCAGGCCTGACCACGTAAAGCACCGCTGGGTCACCCCGCTTAGTGGGCCCGTTCCGGTGGACCTCTGGGAGCGATTCACAGAGGCCGCCCTGGAGCGCCTGGGCCTCGCAGGATGCCGCCGCGGCCTTGACCTGGGGGTGATCCACAATCCCGTCGCCCTGGCCTTCCTGACCGGAAGCCCAACGCCTGAGACGATCCTCAGATTCGGGACCGATGGCCGCGCCCTGACCATTGACCTCCGGGCACTTCCGCCCATGCCGGCGCCAGACCTGGAGCCGTGGCAGGCCGCCACGCTGGCAGAGCGGAAAGCCGCCCGCACCGCAGGGGAACGCTGGTTCCAGCCCTACCGTGTGGGAGGGCGCCCGGTGGACTTCCAGAGCCTCGATCTGGCCTCAATCCTGGAGGCTCGCGGGGTGAAGGTGGGTGCACCGCGGGCCTTCAAGGATGGAACCAAGCGCCGGGCCCATTGCCCATGGGCTGGCGAGCACAGCCGCGGGGTGGACGATGACTCCGTGGTGCTGATTCAGACGCCGGGGAGCTGGCCTTCGTTCAAGTGCTCGCACTCTGGGCACATCCATCTTGGCCTCCAGGATTTGATCGAGTGGGCATGGGGGCGCCCGTGACGAAAAAGACGGTGGAAGTCCCATCCGGTGAGGCCAAGGCCCGCAAAGCTGCCCGCCAGCGGGCCGTGGAGCTGGCTCTGGAGTCCTGCCAGCTCTGGCACGGGCGGGAAGATGGGCCCCCTCAGGCCTTCGCCAGCTTCGAGCGAGACGGACACACAGAGCACGTCGCCCTGCGGAGCCCCGCGGGCCGTCTCTGGCTCCAAGGCCTTATCTGGCATAGCACCGGGGAGGCGCTGAGCCGCCAAGACACAGACGGGGCCATGGACTCCCTGGAGGCCGCCGCGGTCCATGATGGGCCCCGCTACCCCGTCCGGGTGAGGGTGGCAGACCTAGGGGATCGAATCTTCCTGGACCTCGCAGACGACGCCTGGAAGGTGGCCGAAGTGACCGCCGAAGGTTGGCGGGTGATCCCGCAGAGCGAGGCCCCGGTACGGTTCCGCAGGCCGGACGCAACGGAAGCCCTGCCCGTGCCCGTTGCGGGTGGGAACCTCGCAGAGCTGGGCCGTTTCATCCATGCGGGGCCCGATGCTCTGAGCCTCGCCTCAGCCTGGACCATTGCCGCCCTCACAGACCGCGGGCCTCAAGCCATCTTGAGCCTCCAGGGCCCGCAGGGATCGAGTAAGAGCACTACGGGCCGAATCCTCCAGGCCCTTGTGGATCCGCGCCGCGCTGTGAACCGCGGGCGCCCGAAGGATGACCGCGCCCTCGGCTCCGCTGCCCGGAACGCATGGTGCCTGTCCTTCGATAATTTGAGCGGTCTGAGCCCGGAACTGGCGGATTCGCTGTGCCGCATCGCAACCGGCGGGGCCATCACAGCCGGGAAGCTCTACACAGATTCGGACGAATCGGTGATCGAGGCCCGCCGGCCCGTGATCCTGTCCAGCATCACGGATCTAACGGGCCGCCCTGACCTGCGGGACCGTTCGGTATTCGTGACCCTGGACCCCATAGGGGAAGATGAGCGGTTGTCTGAGCAAGCCTTTTGGAAACGATTTGAAGAGGCCCGCCCGCGTCTGCTGGGAGCCCTGCTGGACGCCCTGAGCCTCGCCCTTTGTCGGCTGCCTGCCATCTTGGAGGCTGGGGGCTTGGATCGCATGGCAGACGCCCATGCGGTCATGCTCGCAGCGTCCCCGGCCCTGCCCGGCGGGGAAGAGACGTTCCGCCGCGACTGGGCCCGGATGCGAGAAGGCGCCGTGGATGGGGCCCTTGAGGCTTCACCCCTGGCTCAAGCCCTCTTGCCGCTCCTGGAGGCCCGCAAGGGGTGGAGGGCTCCGGCGGGGGATCTATTGCGGGAGTTGAACGGATCCCGCGCTGTGGGCATCCGGGAGCCTTCTACGTGGCCCCAGAGCCCCCGCGGCCTGGTGTCTGCGGTCCAGCGCCTCCAGCCCGCACTCCGGGAACGCGGATGGATCGTCCAGACCGGCATCCGGAACGAGTCCACCGCGGGGCATGAGCGCTTGGTGCTGATCGCCCCCGCTGAGGGCATCGCGGAACGGGCCGGCATCCTTGAGCATGACGCCGGTATGACCCGCGCCGAATCCGAGCGCCGTGCCGCCCTGGAGTTGATGCTGGGGGCCGCGTCATGAGCCGGATTTTTGGACGATCTACCTCCAAAGCTTACCGTCCAGCATCGAAACAGACGCCGGAGCCCGCGCAAACGCTATGCGATCCCATCACGGGACGCGGGATTGTGGCCCTGAATCTACCTGGAAGCGACTTCCGAGCCCCAAAAACCCGTCCCGGCGTGATGCCCGGACACCAGCCGCGGCCCGTGAGGGGACCGAGAAAGCTGACCTTGCGACCGTGACTCCCGAAGACGCGATCCGCAAGTTTGAGCTGTTCCGCGATGGGACGACCATCTTCACCGCGCGGGAAAGGCCCTTGTCCGAGCACGAAAAGGCTGCGATTCGTCCAATCTGGACGGCCATCCTGAACACACTGTCACCGGCGCCGATCACCTTGGTCCCGTGCGACCCTGACCCGCTGGTACGCCACCTGGCGCCCGCCCTGGCTCGGATGCAAGAGGCGCGGGACTTGGTTGAGACGTGGCGGGCCTCTGGCGCCCGTATCGCATTCCACCTTGGCCCTGCCCGCGTGGTGGACCTGTACGAGGCCGAGACGCTGCCCTGCCCGTCCTACCTGGTGCCAGAGATGGCCTATCTCATGTGGGCCGATGAACGCCGGGCCATGGTCCCCGATCCAGTGACCACCAAGCGTCCCACTGGCCTTCCTGTGGGCACACAGGCGCGGGGTGCGGCATGAAGGCCGACCTCGAAGCCTTCCGGGTGGCTCTGGAGGAAACCCTGCATCAGTCCCTGCGGGATCCGCGGGACGTGCGTTGGCTGCTGGACCTGTTCATGGACGTTCTGGAGCGGGAACTCGCAGGCCAGACGCTCCCCACTCTTCGGGAACTGCGGATGGCCGAGGCGGAGCGAGTCGCCAAAGCCCTTTTGCAGAGGGAAGGTGCTGCCATCGCCGCGGCCCGGCAGGGGGTCCACCGATCCACAATCTATCGCCGTTCGAAACGCGCCCTGGCTCGAAAAGCTGCGTAGAAAGTCGCATCACCTGCCCACACGTGCGACACGCAATGCCGATGCTGGACAGAGAAAAGGAGGTTCCCCGTGCGAACCGCTGGACAGATCGCGGACCTTTCCGCTCAACTCGTCGCCACTTCAAACAAGCTGAAAACCGCGTCCTACCTGCGTGTGCAGAAGATCGCCGCCATCAAGGCCAGCGAAGGCCGGACCATGGATTGGATCCAGCTCGAACTCACCAAGATCGGTGGGATCGAGGTGGAACGGGCGCTGTATGAACAGGCCCGCATCCTGAACACCGATCTGGACGGAGAGCGGGCCGCCTGGGGGAACCTGGGCATGGTGCTGCGTCTCGCTGCGATGCCCAACGGGACCACGCCTGCGGCTGCGACCGTCCTGGGAGCTCTTCGGGAGGAAGCCGAGGCCCTGGAAGGCGATCCTGCCACTCTCCAGAGCCAGACCATGGACGCTGCCACGGGCCAGGACTGGGTCAGGCTCTATGCCTTGACCCTGGGCCGCCTGGACGCCGATGGGACGCCGTTGGGCCGCTGGAAGGGGGTGCTTCGCGGGGTTCCGTTTGCGGCACTCGATCTGCCGGGACAGGAGGCCGTCATGGAGGCGTTCTACCGCGCCCGCGTGGCCTGGCTGGAAGCTGAACTGGCCTTTTCCGATGCCAAGGGAGAGGCCCGGAACTACACCACCGCAATGCTCCTGACCCGCGCCCCTGGCGACTATCAGGAGGCCCTTGCCGCCCGCCGTGCCGCGCTGCTGGTGACTCCCTCTGAAGCCCTCAAGCGGGCCGAACTGGAGCGAACGAACCCCGGCGATCGGTTCGTCAAGATCGAGGCCCAGCCTGGGGTTTTTGCGATTTTCGACAACCTAATCGGCGCGATTCGCTACATTGGCGAGGCCGAAGGGCCGGACTACTTGTTCCGCCTGAATCACCCAGCGGGGGCCTGACATGCCGACGATTTGGAGCAAGCAAACCGGCCTGCCCCATGAGGTGAGCCAGGAAGTCCTGGACTCCCTGCTGACCTCCGAATGGGAGCGCGGATTGGAGATGTATGCCACCGATGCGCCTCCCACCATGGGGGCCAAGCCGTGACCGCCCGTCGCCTCCACCTCACCGACCTGGTGATCCTGGCCCTCGGCTGGCTGGCGATCCTCGTCATTTGCTGGCGGGGATGATGCCCTCAAACCCCACCCATGCCCCTGCCTTCATGCCCTCCACACGGGGGGCAAAGGCGCGTCAGCACGGGGCCTGCATCGTGGGGGGTGGGTATGCCTAGCGTCCGCCGCCTCAAGACAGCAGAGGACGTGCGCGTGGCCCTGGCGAAGCTCTACCGGGATCTGGAATCCGATGCCGTGGACCCGAAGAAGGGCCGGGCGCTTGTCTACGTGCTGGCCACGCTGTCCAACGTGATCCGGGATTCGGACATCGAGCGCCGCCTGGAGGCACTGGAAGCCGCAAAGGAGGCCGAATGAGCCGCGCCCTTTCACATCGCCTGAACCGTCTGGAGGCTCACAGGCCCGGCGGGTTCGTCTGCTTCGTCCAGGCCGCGGGAGAAACCCGCGAGGCACTGGACGCCCGTGTGGAAGCGTGGCGGGGCACTCCAGGCCCGAAGCCGCGGTCCCTGGTGGTCTACGTCAAATTCGGCCGATGGGAGGGAGCATGAGCCGAGCCATGGAAACCCGCCTAGCCAAACTGGAAGGCCGTCGCCCCCAGGTGGAAGGCCTGGTGATGGTCCCCCTGTCGGACTGGCCCGCAGAAGGTGACGAGGCCGCCTGGGATCGCCTCCAAGCCGCGCATCCCGGCGCTGATCTATTCCTGCCCGAGAGACAGTCAGTCGAAGAGTGGGAGTTCGCTGGCTATGAGTAGAACCCTATCCCACCGCATCCAGCGTCTCGAGAGTGCCGCCCTCAGCTCTCGCGTCCCCCAGGCCGTGCCGGTGTTCTTCGCCTGGCCCGGTCAACCCGCGCCCATGATCCCTGCCGGCCGGATGGCCGTGGTGGTCCGGGTGGTGGACTCGAGCAAATCCAAACCCTGAAAGGAGCCCCATGAAATTCCCTTTCCAGATCCACACCAAGAAGAAGCCCAACGCGATTCGGGATCTTCGGGACTATCTCAAGTCCCTTCCTCCAGGCGGCCGCATCTTCTACCTCTGCGAGGGTGAGCGAGTGTCGCCCTCCTATGTGAACCATCCCGGGGATGTGGTGGTTGAGAACGTCCGGTTGTGGCGCCCTGAGGGTGAAGCCATCCCTGAGCCGCTGGAGGCCATCCCGGGGTATCAGCGCCCCGTGAATTGGCGGGAGCTTCAAGAGGCGGAAGACAAGATGCCTGAACGATTCGAGGTGGGGCGATGAGCGGAGAGAAGAAGATCCCTGTCCATCTCTACGGGCACCTGCGAAAGAAGTTCGGGATAAAGGTCATCGAATTGGCCGTGAAGAGTCCCAGTGAGGCCATCCGCGCCCTCGACTCCCAGCTCCCGGGCTTCTCTGCCTGGGTGAGCTCCCATGGCTCCTACAAGGTGCTGGTGGGCAAGGAAGCACAGACGCTGGACACCCTGGGGAACCCCATCGGCGGCGGCGAGTGCATCAAGATTGTCCCTGTTGTGGCGGGGGCGAGTGACTGGGAGCAGGCATTGGTTGGCGTGGCCATCATCGCCATGTCTGGCGGGTTTGGTGCGGCACTGATGATTGGTGGTGGCGGTTGGCTGGCGACTGTCGGAATGAATATCGGCGTCGCCATGGTGCTTGGCGGCGTGGCCCAAATGCTTTCCACCGCCCCAAAAATTGGCACCAACGGCGGGGCCGCAGACACGCCCACCTACAGCTTCGGCTCCCCAACCGTGACCGTTGGCCAAGGCAGGCCCGTGCCGCTCTTCTACGGTGGCCCGCTGGAGGTTGGCGGGGCCATCGTGAGCGCGGGCATCGTCAGCGAGGGATACCAGAGCGGGGGCTTCGGTGGCATCGCAGAGAAGACCCTCGATCCCGCCGATGGCAAGATGCATGACGCCGGCGCCTGGTCCGGGAATGGTGACTCGATCCCTTGGACGGCTGCTATCGAACCGGCTATGTGAGGAGTAACATGTCAGTAAACACCATCACCCTACGCCCCTAAAGGCGGCTAAGGAGACAACGTGAGAGTTCTTCCCGTTCTAGCCCTTGTGGCCCTTCAGACCGCTTGCGCGGTCAACCTCCCTTTCCAAAATCGCGTCTCATATGATCTGGTCACTCAAGCCAGAGGTGCGAAGAAGGAGGGGAATGGACTCGAGGTGAAGTGGCTGCCCACAGACTTCAAGAACCGTATAGACGTCCAGGGGGCTTCCGGGTTCGTTGGTGGTGGGTCCAGGACCAGGATCCCAACGGGGCCGGCCATCACCCAGAGAGTGGATGAACTTTTAGACGCAGCTTTTGGGCTCAAAACAGGGGGGACGCCCCTCACGATCGAAGTCGTGAAGGCTGAGAGCACCTTCGAATATTCCGCAGGTATCTTCAACATCTCGCCAGCCATCGACAGCGCGGGTTGCACGTTCGAAGCAAAGTTCACGCTCGGATCGAAGACCTGGACCAACACGTTCAAAGCCGAGAAGAAGGACCCCAAGGTGGGCGGGTCATCACAGACCGGGCTCCTGGAACAGGTATGGGATGACGTAGCCGTGCAGGTCTATCGGGACGTGTTGGCTCACGCGTAGCCCCGCCGCGTCTCGGAAGGCCGCGGCAGGCTGGGGCCCCCTCGGGGGCCCTTTCCGTGTCTGGATGCTGAAAAATGCTGAGGTTTGGCGAGGCTGTCCACGTTGGTATCCGCGTCCCATTTGGGACACCACCAGATTGTTCAGAAATGTTCAGGTTCGGGCGGGTGGATCGGTGCCCAACGAAAAGCCCCGCGCCTGGGGAAGCGACGGGGCTGGGGATTGTTCGGCATGGGATACCGGAACGCCTCCAGTGTAAGGCCTGGAGCGGGTTTGCGCTAGATCATCACGCCGGGGACGCCTGCCATCTAAGAGCAAGCGCCTGCCTGTCATTCGGACGGTTCAAGAGTGTTTCGGACGGTCCAAAAAACAACCGTCCGAATGGAAACCCGCGCCAGTGCTGCTATTCGGACGGTTCGGACGGTTCGGACGGTTGCCCTTCTCTTTCTTTTTTTAAAGGAAAAGAGAAGAGGGGAGAGACGCCCGACCGTCACACCCCCCGGGGGCGAAAAAGGGAGGTGCTGGTAGCTTCCCGGTAGATTCGCACCAAACGAAAGGCCCCGAAGATGATTCGGGGCCTCGTAAGTATTGGAATGATTGGAGCGGGCGACCAGGATTGAACTGGCGACATTCAGCTTGGGAAGCTGACGTTCTACCACTGAACTACGCCCGCGCGGAGGGAAGTCTACCGCAGGGGATGGCCCGCCGGCTAGCCCTTCCCCTGGGCCTTCGCCTCGGTCAGGCGCTTGGCTTCGCGGCGCAGCAGCTCGGGCACGTTCCGATCCTTGATGAGCAGTTTCATGTCCGACTCGAGAAGCCGCTTGAAGTGGGTCATGGCGATGGGGAGGGGCGTCCGCGGGTTCAGGACCAGGTTCTTGGTGATGGTGTATTTCTTCATCCATTCGCGGGTGTTGGAGATGATGCGGAGCACCTCCTCGTTCACCGTGCGCATCTGGGCGATGTAGGCGATCTCGCCCTCGGTGATGCGGCCGTTGCGGATGACATTCACCTGGATGAGTCGGTTGGCCTCGCGGATGAGGATGGTGCGTTCCTCCTTCCCGCCCTTGATGGCCAGCATGATCTTCTGGTTGGTGCGAAGACGGGCGATGCGCTGGGTGAGGGTGAGGTTGATCTCGTTTCCCTCGTCATCCAGCAGCGGTTTCTGGGCCAGCAGGCGCCGCTCGGCGGCCAACTCCTCGGGCTCGGCTTCCGCTTCCTCCTCCTCCCGGCTCTTCTCCTTCGGCAGCGGCAGCTCGGACCAGGCCCGATCCAGGCGGCCCGCCTCGACTTCGTCGATGATCTCGAGGCGTTCCTTCTTCACTTCCTCCGGGATGAGCCGCAGCACCTCGAAGCGGTACTCGTTCACCCGCCGCTTGATGACGTACTCGCCTTCCGGATGCTCCTCAAGGAGGTCCAGGATCCGAGGCCGCTGGATCCACAGCACCTGGTTGTTCAGCACGATCTCCAACGCGCTGCCGGGCAGGAAGGGAACTGAGGCCTCGACGATCTCCGCCGTCAGGGCGGCATTGAGGAGGGCGGACTCCAGCAGGGCCGATTCCTTCCGGTGACACAGGATGAGCTGCAGCCCATCCGGGGGCTCCAGCGGCGCCAGCAGGAGGCCGTTCAGCACCGATTCGGGCAGCGCCGCCAAGGCCCCCAGCGCGCGATCGGCGTAGGGCGTCTCCCGCAGGACCGCGTGGGTGAGGGCCCTCAGCAGATCCGGGGCCGGAACCGGCAGGCTCCCCCCCACCAGGGCCTGGGCCATGGGTTCGGGCAGCTGTCCCTGGATGAATCGTTCAACGATTGGATGCATGGTCACTCGGGCTCGGATTCCGCTCCGGATGGAGGGATGGGGGCATTCGGAAGGGACGCCGGCGCCGGTTTCAGCCAGTGGCCCTCCGCGTCGAAATGCCCGGTCCAGGCGGCACCTACGCTTTGTCCATGCTGGATGCGGATCCCGGCCACTTCGACCCCGACAACCCCCGCGTTGTCCAGCATGAGCAGGAAGGGGCCCTTCACGCGGAGGCGCCAGGGCTCAGAGACGCGGAGGGTATGCAGGAGCACGGTCCCGTCCTCCCCCTGGATGCGCGCTTCGCAGGTATCCATGGCCCGGAGGCTAACCAGGATGCCATGTTCGTCGATGGGCGCCTCCGGCAGCAGCTCTCCCAGGACCGGGTATGGACCGGGTGCAGGCGGCGGCGGCGGCGGAAGGGGCGCTCGGCTGAATCCGGTGAGGTAGGCGGGTGCGGGCTTCCGGCCGAGGCTCGGACCCGGCACCACCAGCCACGCCAGGATCGCCAGGGAGGCCAGGGTCAACCCCGCCATCACGATCCGCTCCAGACGCTCCTGCCGCGGGTCCGGCGGACTTAGCTCGATGGAACCTGGCACCACCTGGAAGGCGCCCGTGTGCAGGTCAAGGTCCACCTGCAGGCGATCCGCGATCTGGCGGGCCAGGGGACGCGCCCGCCCCGGGGGGAGACTCTCCCAGTCATCGGTTTCGATGGCCTCGATGCAGCGCATGGGCAACTTCAGCTCGTGGGCCAAGCCCTCACGGGAAAGCCCGCTGGCCACCCGCGCCTCCCGAAGGAGCTGGCCCACGGTCTCGTCGTCTCTCATCCGGCCCAGCCCACGGGAAGATCCTTCAGCATCCGCGCCAGCTGTTCCCGGCGGTCGCTGCGGCTCAGGCGGCGCTCGTCCAGCTGGCCGCGATGGGCCATGGTGTCCGTCAGGCAGGCCTGCAGGTCATCCGGCGTCACGAAATCCCGGTCCGCCAGCCAGGCCTCGGCCTGGGCCAGCCCCAGCCAGTGCTTGACCGCGCGGGTGGAGCAGAAGCCGCCTTCGGACCGGATGCGCGCCACCACGCGCTCTGCGTAGTCCAGCACGGGATCCGAAAGCCGGACGGATTTCACGGCGGCCCGGGCCTGCCGCCAGCCTTCCAGGTCCAGCGCTGGCCTCAGCGAATCCAGGCAGTCCAGCCCCGCCTCGCCCTTCAGGACCCGCCGCTCGGCCTCGACATCCGGATGGCCCAGATGCAGGGCGCAGGAGAACCGGTCCAGCTGGCTCTCCGGCAGGGGGAAGGTGCCGGCGTGGTCCAGGGGGTTCTGGGTGGCGATGACGAAGAAGGGATCCGGCAACCGGTGGGTGCTGCGGTCCAGGGTGGCCTGCCCCTCCACCATCACCTCCAGCAGGGCGCTCTGGGTCTTGGGCCCAATGCGGTTCAGTTCATCCAGCAGCAGCACGTTGCAGAACACGGGCCCAGGCTGGAAGCGGAAGGCCTGTTCCTTGGCATCCCAGAGGTGCATGCCGAGCAGGTCCGAGGGCAGCAGGTCGTTGGTGCCCTGCACGCGCTGGAAACCGCCGCCGAGAATCCGCGAGAGGCCCTTGGCCAGCGTGGTCTTGCCCACGCCTGGAAGATCTTCGAGCAGGACATGTCCCCCGGCCAGCAGGGCCGCCAGGCTGCGCCGGACCTGGGGGCCCTTTCCCACCACCACGGCCTCCAGGGCCGTGAGGCCCGCGCGCACGGCGGGACGGAGGCTCTCCTGCCCGCGCTGGGGAGGAGGAACGAGAATCGGGGGGGCCTGGGTCATGGGGCCTTCTTCGGGAGGGGCCATCCTCCATCTTCCAGAGGGATCCCATGATCCCGCAAGCGCTGGGCCATGACACGGGGGGTGAGACCCAGCCCCTCTGCCGCCAGGAGAAGGTCCCCCTGGGCCTCGCGCAGGGCCCGGCCCAGGAGTTGGGCCTCGGCTTCCCGGCCGAGGGCCTTCAACATCGCGTCCAGGGATCCCTCCGGCGGCCACGGCAGGCACATGGGCACGGCCTCCCCCAGGCGCAGGTCGGGGAAATGCCGGATGGCGTGGCCCTCCGCGAAGAGCAGCGTCCGGCCCGCCAGCACCTCCAGCTCCCGGACGTTCCCCGGCCAGCCATGCTCGAAGAGCGCCCGTTCGGCGCCGTGTTCCAGCCAAGGCGTGGGCCGCCCTTCCCTGGCCGCAGCCCATTCGAGGAAGTGGGTGATGAGGGGGAGCAGGTCCTCGCGACGCTCCCGCAGGGGAGGCACCCGCAGCTCCAGGGTCCCCAGGCGCTGGGCCAGCGCCGCCGGCAAGGGGATGCCATCGGGGGCTCCGGCCATCCAGTGCAACCCCTGGCCCAGGGCGCCGTCCATGGCCTGGGCCAGGGGTCGCACGGCCTCTGGCCGCAGATGCTCCAGACCCGCGAGGTAAAGACTTCCGCCCTGCAGGAGTTGCAAGGTCGCCGGCTCGGGGCCTTCGGGCCCCAGGGTGGCGGCGGCCAGGGCCAGGTAGGGGGCTGCGGGATGGCGCAGGAGATGCAGTCGTCGCGCGGCCCGGCCCTTCCCTGCCCCCCGCTCACCGCGGAACAACACGGGCAGCGTCGAGTCCGCGGCTCGGCACAGGGCCAGGTCCAGGGCCTGCATGGCAGGGCTGAAGGCGATCCAGGGCTCCGCAGGATTGGGCGGGGGCGCCCCCACCAGGGCCCGGAGGCGATCCAGCAAAGCCAGAAAGGCATCCAGATCAAAGGGCTTGGGCAGGAAGTCATCCGCCCCCAGCTTCATGGCCTCCACGATGTCCTTCGGTTCCCCGAAGGCTGACATCAGAACCACCCGCAGGCCCGGCTGCAGGTGCCGGGCGCGCCGAATGAGCTCAAGCCCGCTCATGCCCGGCAGCCGCAGGTCCGTCACCAGCACCTGAGCCGGCCGCTCCACCAGCGCCTTCAGTGCCTCCTGGGGATCCGCCACCGCCCGGACGGACCAGACCGAACCTTCCAGGGCCCGCGTCAGCAGGCGGCGGAAGCTGTCCTTGTCCTCAACCAGCAGGAGGTCCATGCCATGAACGGTAGCAGCGGATCGGGGGAAGCCGTCGGGTCCCAGGATCCCGGGTTGAAACTGATTTGTCTGGGTTCGTCGATTTTTTAGGGATGCGGGGAAGAAAAGGCGCATACTCAGAACAACCCACCTCTCGTGTGGGCCACCAAAACGCGTTGCTGCCTCGCCTGGAAGGAACAATGCTTCAGAATCCAGGATCAGGAAAATAGGACACCAACATGGCTCAGGGCACCGTCAAGTGGTTCAACGCCGAAAAGGGTTTCGGATTCATCACTCCCGATGATGGGGGCGCGGATCTGTTCGTTCATCACTCCGCCATCGAGACCACGGGCTTCCGCACGCTGGACGAAAACCAGCGCGTCAGCTTCCAGGTCGGCCAGGGCCAGAAGGGCCCCCAGGCGACCAACGTCAACAAGCTGTAGAACCTTCCAGCTTACCGAGAAGCCGGCCTCCTTCGGGAGGCCGGTTTTCTTGTACGACCCAGAGGGCGGTGCCCCCGCCGCCTGCTAGGATCCCCTCCATGATTTCCCGTGGATTCGTGCGGCACTTGGGGATCGGTCCATCCATGGCGATGGGCCTGCTGGTCCTGGCGGCCTGTGGCCGGGCCCCGCTCCGGGTGCCCGAACAACCTGCCCCCCGGCGAACGGTGGTCCGCCCGCTGCCACGCCTGGGCTACACGCTGCAGGCGGGGGCCTTCGCCAAAGTAGAAAACGCGGCGCGGTTCTCGGAATCGCTGCAGTCCCATGGACTGGAGGCCACGTACTACGCCTCCCGGGGCGGGTTGTACCGGGTGCGCTTCGGAGACTTCGCCACCAAGGCCCAGGCCCGGGACCGGGGCAAGGCCCTGAAAGCCGCGGGGATCATCGAAGGCTTCTGGGTCGTGGCGCCGGAAGAGGGGGCACCCACGGTGACGCCGGGCCCAGTCCGACCCCGCCCCACGGATGAGGGCGGGCTGCGGGCCAGCCTGGTAGAGACCGCCCGGGGCTACCTCGGCGTGCCCTACCTCTTCGGCGGCACCACGGCGCGGGGCTTCGACTGCAGCGGCCTGACGGGGGCCGTCTACCGGCTGAATGGGCTTCGGCTGCCGCGCTCCTCCGAGGCCCAGTACGAGGCGGGCAGCCCAGTGGACCTGGACCGGGCCCGGGCCGGAGACCTCCTCTTCTTCGCCACGGCCGGGGGGAGGCGGGTCAGCCATGTGGGGATGTATTTGGGCCATGGGACGTTCATCCACGCCCCCAGCGAGGGTCGGACCATCTGCGAGGATCGGCTGGACGAGCGGTACTACCGGAAGACCTTTGTCGGGGCCCGGACGTACTTCTAAGGGGCCCTTCCAGACTTGGCATCCCTTTGGCGCTAGCCCCTCTGTCCCCAGCACGCGCTGGGCGAGAGGTGCCCAATGGACCCTGGATACTATGTCGCCGCAGGCAGCCTGAAGGCACGGTCCTTCCAGCTGGATGTGGTCTCGAACAACCTGGCCAATGCCTCGACGGTGGGCTACAAGGCCGACCAGCCCTTCTTCGCCATCTTCAATAAGGCCGGCGCCAGCGGCCGGGGCCTGCCGCTCACGCCCTATGTGAACGACGGCGTGGTCTTCGGCGAGACCGGCGTCGTGTTCGAGCAGGGTTCGCTCCGGGCCACGGGCCGCCCCTTGGACCTGGCCATCGAGGGCAACGCCTTCTTCACCGTCCGCACGGCCCAGGGGGACCAGGTCACCCGGGACGGGCGCTTCCAGATGGGCGCCGATGGGCAGATCCAGGCCATGGATGGGTCTCCCATCCTGGGCAAAAATGGCCAACCGATTATGGTCGATCCCAAGAAGGGCGACCTCACCATTGCCGCCGATGGCACCGTCCAGCAGGGCAACCAGGCCCTGGGGCAGTTGGCCCTGACAGCTTATGAGAAACCCGGATCCCTGAAGCGGACCGGCGCCCTGCGCTTCGATCCCACCGGGCAGGCCTCGGCCCCCGTGAAGGCCACCGTGACCCAGGGCCATGTGGAGGCCAGCACCGTGGACACGGGCTCGGCCATGGTCGAGATGATCCGTCTGAACCGGCTCTTCGAAATGAGCCAGAAGGTGGCCTCCACCATCAGCTACGACCTGGATTCCCGCTCCATCAACGACGTCGCCATCAGCAAGTGATCGACCCTCCCGCCCCTGTCCACCCAAGGAGTTCCCCATGATGCGTGCGCTCTGGTCGGCCGCAGCCGGCATGGCGGTCCAGCAGTTCAACATGGACGCCATCTCCAACAACCTCGCCAACGTGAACACCACCGGCTACAAGAAGGGCCGGGCGGAGTTCCAGGATCTTCTCTACCAGACGGTCAATCTGGCCGGCACGAGCTCCAGCACAAGCACCACCATCCCCGCCGGCATCCAGCTCGGCCATGGCGCCAAGCTGCAGAGCGTGGTCCACGACTACAGCACGGGCAGCCTGAAGCAGACGGGCAACCGCTTCGATCTGGCCATTGAGGGAGATGGCTTCTTCCGGGTGACCCAGCCCGATGGGACGCTGGCCTACACCCGGGATGGCAGCTTTTCCACAGATCAGAACGGCTCCCTGGTGAACGCCGCGGGCAACACGCTGGATCCCCAGATCACCATCCCCCAGGACGCCCTGAGCGTCACCATCGCGGCGGATGGCACCGTGACCGTGACCCAGCCCGGCCAGACCCAGCCTCAGCAGGTGGGTCAGATCACCCTGTCGCATTTCGTGAACCCCTCGGGCCTGAATCAGCTGGGCCGCAACCTCGTGCAGCCCACCCTGGCCAGCGGCGATGCCATCGATGGCACCCCGGGCACGGATGGCATGGGCACCATCAACCAGGGTTTCCTGGAGGTCTCCAACGTGGATGTGGCCGAGGAGATGGTGAACATGATCATCGGCCAGCGGGCCTATGAGGCGAACTCCAAGACCATCCAGACCGTGGACAACATGCTGAGCCTGCTGAACCAGCTGAAGCGGTGATCCCATGCGAATCCTGCCCCTCCTCCTGACGGCGGCCCTGGCCTGGGGCCAGACACCGGTCCCGACCAAACCGCAGGGATCGGCCAAACCGAAGGTCCAGGCGGCCTCCCCCGAAACCCCTGCGGAGCGGCTGATGGACACGGCCCTGGCCTTCGCCCAGAAAGAGGCCGAGATCACCGGCGGCACCCATCGCTTCAAGGTGGCCCAGCCCCCCCAACTGCCCCTGCTGCCGCCCGGCCACCTGACCTTCGAGGCCTCCCACTTGAGCAAGCGCGATCCGGTGGGGCGCTTTTTCGTGGTGGTGGCTGCGAAGGTGAACGACCAGCGGGTCGCCATGATCCGGGTGGACCTGGATGGGACCTGGGTGGGCCAGGTGCTCCGTGCCCGCCAGGACCTGGCCCGGAAGACCGAGCTGACCATGAACCAATTGGAATCCAGCCCCTTCGAGGGCGTGCCCCCGGAGGGCGCCCTGACGGAGCTCCCCCCAGGCCAGCGCCTGCGCGGTCCCCTATCCGAGGGAAGGATCCTCACCCGCAGCGACCTCGAACCCATCCCGCTGGTGCAGTCCGGGGACCGGGTGCGCCTCTCCTCCACCGACGATGCCCTGAGCATCTCGGTGGACACGGTGGCCCGGAGCCGGGGGGGCCTGGGCGACCATGTGCGGCTGGAGGCCCCGGGGTCGCGCCG
Organism: Acidobacteriota bacterium; assembly: GCA_021802985.1. Lineage (GTDB taxonomy): Bacteria > Acidobacteriota > Holophagae > Holophagales > Holophagaceae > Geothrix. Next base: position 43,186 of record JAJZQW010000010.1, read on the forward strand.
GACCGTGATGGCCGTGGTGACGGGGCCCGGGGAGGCGCGCCTGGAGAATTAAGTCCTGGCTGCCTCCGCGGTTCGATCGTACCCTGGACCCTTGCGCGAGGAGGAGCCCATGGCTCACGAAGGCCACGAACACGGACCGGACTGCAACCACGACCACGACCATGACGACTCCTTCGAGATCGAAGTCGTAGAGCTGGAAGACGAGAACGGCGAAAAGGAAGAGTTCGCCATCCTCGAGGAGCTGGACTTCGAGGACCGCCGCTTTGCGATCCTCGCGCCCCTGGCCGAGCTGCAGGCCCAGGAGGAGGGCACCGCCGATCCCGAGGCCGGCCTCTCCCTGGAGATCTTCGAAGTGAAGGACGACATGTTCACCCCGCTCGAGGACGAGGCCGTGGCCGAGCGCCTGATGGCCCACCTGGACGCCCAGGAAGCCAAGCTCAAGGCCGAGGAAGAGAAGGACTGAACCCGGCATGAGCAAGAACGCCACCCAGAACTCAGACGTCCGCATCGAGCAGGATCTGCTCGGCGAGCGGGCCGTTCCGACCGAGGCCTACTACGGCGTGCAGACTGCGCGGGCCATCGACAACTTCCACATCTCCGGCGTGCCCCTCTACCATTACCCCGAACTCATCAAGGCCAACGCCATGGTGAAGCTTGCCGCGGCCCGTGCGAACCGTGATTGCGGCCTGCTGACGGACGAGATCCTGAGGGGCATCACCGGGGCCTGCGAGGAGCTCATCGCCGGCCAGCTGCACGAACAGTTCCCCCTGGACGTGTTCCAGGGCGGGGCCGGGACCTCCACCAACATGAATGCCAACGAGGTGATCGCCAACCGCGGTCTGGAGATCCTGGGCCACCGCAGGGGCGAGTACGAGTTCTGCGATCCCCATAACCACGTCAACTGCAGCCAGAGCACCAACGACGCCTACCCCTCCGCCCTGAAGCTGGCCATGGCCCTGGCCAACCGCGAGCTGGTGGCTGAAATGGCCGGCTTGGTGGCGGATCTGCGGGCCAAGGGCGCCGAATTCCGACACATTGTCAAGATGGGGCGCACTCAGTTGCAGGACGCCGTTCCCATGACCCTGGGCCAGGAATTCGATGCCTGGGCCGCCAGCCTGCACAACGAGATGGAAGCCCTCAGCCAGATGAGCACCCTGCTGCTCACGGTGAACATGGGCGGCACCGCCATCGGGACCGGCCTGAACGCCCCCGAAGGCTATCCCCAGCGCTGCGTGGTCCACATGGTCCAGATCACGGGCATGCCCATCCGCCTGGCCACCAACCTCATCGAGGCCACCCAGGACACCCAGCCCTTCGTGATCTACAGCGCCGGCATGAAGAGCCTGGCCATCAAGCTGAGCAAGATCTGCAACGACCTCCGCCTGCTCAGCAGCGGCCCCCGCTGCGGCCTCCACGAGATCAACCTGCCCCCCATGCAGCCCGGCAGCAGCATCATGCCCGGCAAGGTGAACCCGGTGATTCCCGAGGTGGTGAACCAGGTCTGCTTCCGCGTCATCGGCAATGATCTCACCGTGACCATGGCCGCCGAGGCTGGCCAGCTCCAGCTCAACGTGATGGAACCCGTCATCGGCCTGGCCATCCTGGAAAGCATCAAGCTCTTCCGGAATGCCGCCCGGACCCTTCGCCAGAACTGCATCCAGGGCATCACCGCCAACGAGGAACGCTGCCGCCTGGGCGTGGAGCACAGCATCGGTGTGGTGACGGCCCTCAACCCCTACCTGGGCTACGACATCTGCACGGACCTGGCGACCGAGGCCCTGCGCAGCAACCGGGGCATCGTGGAGCTGGTGCGGGAGCGCAAGCTGCTCACCGAGGACCAGATCCGCGACATCCTCAATCCCGAGCGGATGCTGGGGCCCATGCGGCGGATCTGACCTCGTATCCTGGAAGGATGCTGCCAGACCGGATCCACTTCGAGGGACGCGTGCTCTTCCTGTCGGAGGACGCGGAGAAGGTCCGCCGGCAACTGGCGGGTGAAGACCTTGAGCCCGGCGAGGCCCTGCCGCTGCGGGACCAGATCAGCACCGACGAGATCACACCGGCCTGGATCTGCTACCACTACGACGAGAAGCTGGGCGAGTTCCCCTACCTGGGCCTGAAGTGCGGCGAGGCGTTCCCGGTGAAGGCCGGCGCCGTGCGGGCGGGAAGCTTCGCCGTGAGCGTGGCGGGGAAGCGGCGGGGCAAGGGCAGCAGCCGCGAGGCCAGCCCCTACGCCGAGTGGTGCGCGGGCCTCCGGCTGGTGATCGCCGAGAGCTTCGAGCGCATCTACCGCCAGAACTGCCAGAACCTGGGCCTGCTCACCAGCACCGACCTGGGCCTGGTGGCCCGTATCCGGGGCGGCGAGGCCATTCCGCTCGCCGAATTCACCGAGGGCCTGGATCCCATTACCGCGGGCCTGGTGCGCCAGGGAGGGCTCTTCGCCTACAACGCCGCCCGACTGCGCGGCGAAGAAACGCCCCCACCGCCCGGGTCGGGACTCCAACCCATGACCTACGCCGAGAAGATCCTGGCCCGGCACGCCGTGGTGGACGCCGCCGCGGGGCACCTCGGCCTGCCGTCGGTCCGGCCCGGGGATGGGCTTTTCGTGAAGGCGGACTGGCGCTTCTCCCACGACTACGTGACGCCCATGGCAGCCAGCTTCCTGGAGAAGGCCCTGGGCCCGGACGTGGTTCTGCGGGATCCCGCCACCATCCTGGCTTTCCGCGACCACCTCACCTTCCTGCACCACAGCATGCGCGCTGAGCACCGGGCCCAGGGCCTGCTGGAGGTGGCCCAGCGCCTGAAGCCGGCCCAGGAGGCCTTCTGCGAACGCCACGGCATCCGCCTCCACGGCGAGCTTCCCGATGGCAACGGCAGCGAGGGCATCTGCCACGCGATCATGACCGAACGCTACGTTCTGCCGGGCCAGGTGGTGGTGGGCACGGATTCCCACACGCCCCACGCGGGGGCCCTGGGCTGCCTCGCGTTCGGGGTGGGCACCACGGACATCGCCGCCGCCTGGGTCACGGGTGATGTACGCGCGACCGTTCCGCCCACGATTCGCGTGCTCCTTTCGGGCCGCCTCCGCCCCGGCCTCTCCGCCAAGGATCTGGTGCTGCACCTGCTGGCGCAGCCCTTCATCCGGGAGGGCGGTGCGCTGGGTCATGTGGTGGAATACCAGGGTGAGGCGCTGACGGATCTCGATACCGATGAGCGGGCCACGCTCACGAACATGGCAGCGGAGATCGGTGGCTTCACGGGACTCATCGCACCGGATGCGGAGACCGTCCGCTTCGTGAAGGATCGGCGGGGTGTGGAGCTCCTGCTGGAGGACTGGATGCACGGTGATGCGGGGGCCAACTACGCCCACACCGTCGAGGTGGACTGTTCGGCCCTGGCCCCCATGCTGGCCCGGCCGGGAGACCCGGGGAATGGCCTCGCGCTGGCTGATCTCAAGGAGGAGGTCCCCATCCACATCGCCTACCTGGGCAGCTGCACGGGCGGCAAGCGCGAGGATCTCCGCCGGGCCTACGAGGTGGTCAAGGAGGCTGCGGCGGCGGGTCGGCGCATTCCGAAGGACGTACAATTCTTCGTGCAGTGCGGCAGCGAGGAGGTGCGCCGCCACGCCGCAGAGCAGGGCTGGCTCGCGGCCTTCGAGGCCGTGGGGGCCGTGGTGCTGGGCAGTTCCTGTGGGGCCTGCATCAACGCGGGCCCGGGTGTTTCCACTCGGGCCGACCAGGTGACCATCAGCGCCATCAATCGCAACTTCCCGGGCCGCAGCGGTCCCGGCCAGATGTGGCTGGCCAGTCCCGCCACCGTGGCCGCCAGCGCCCTCGCCGGACGCATCGTGGGCGCCTGATGGTGGACCCCGTCCTCGCCGCCCGCTACCGCGCCCTGCTGCTGGCGGGGCTCGAACACCGGGGCGCGCCGGCACTGGATGCAAGGGGGCGCGTTCTCGTGGTGGATCCGGCGCGCCAGCGGCTGGGCCTGCTGGAGGACGGCCTCCTGGCCTTTGAAGCAGTCGTGTCCACGGCCCTGAACGGCCTGGGCTGCGAGGAGAACTCCTACCGCACGCCCACGGGCTGGCACCGCATCCATGCGCGCATCGGCGCCGACGCGGAACCCGGCGCCGTCTTCCGCAACCGCACGGCCACGGGTGAGGTCTGGCGGGGCGAGGACCGGGAGGACGATCTCATCCTCACCCGCGTGCTCACGCTGGACGGCCTTGAAGTGGGCTGGAACCGCGGGCCCGGGCTGGATTCCCTGGCGCGGTATATCTACCTGCACGGCACCAACCGGGAGCAGGACCTGGGTCGACCGCTCTCCCATGGCTGTGTGCGGCTCTCCAACGCCGATGTGGCAGATCTCTTTGACCGCGTGACCGAAGGCGATCCCATGTTCATCGCGTCCGAGCCGCTGGAAGCGGGGTTGGGCCTCGGACGTCTCCACTTCGCGGGTGTCGCGGGCAGTGGCATGAGCGCCCTGGCGCAGTTCGTGGCCATGAAGGGTGGGCGGGCCAGCGGCAGCGATCGCAGTTTCGACCGGGGCCAGCGCCCCGGGGATCGCGCCAGGCTGGAGGGCCTGGGCATCGTCATCGCGCCCCAGGACGGCTCGGGCCTTCAGGGCGACTGCGCGGGGCTGGTGGTGTCCACGGCGGTGGAGGAGGAGGTTCCGGACGTGGCCGAGGCGCGGCGTCTGGGCGTACCCGTGCTGCACCGCTCGGAGCTGCTGGCGCACCTGGTGGCGCGGTACCGCACCGTGGCCATCACCGGCACCAGCGGCAAGTCCAGCACCGTGGCCATGACCTTCGAGATCCTTCGAGACGCCGGGCGGGATCCCTCCGTCATCACGGGCGGTGAATTGGTGGCCCTGCAACGGGAGGGGCTCTGGGGCAACGCCTGGGCCGGGTCCTCGGACCTGCTGGTCATCGAGGCCGACGAAAGCGACGGCTCCGTGGTGCGCTACCACCCGGCCGTGGGCGTCCTCCTCAACCTGCAGAAGGACCACAAGGACGTAGCCACGGTGGCGGCGCTGTTCCGCGCCTTCCGCGCCCAGATCCGCGAGACCTGCGTGGTGGGAGAGGCGGAGAACCTGCGGGAATTCGCTGAGGGTTCCCCGGTCTTCGGGTTCGGCCCGGGCGCGACCGTGCGCGCCGCAGACCTGGTCCTGGCTCCGAAGGGCACCTCCTTCAGCGTGGAGGGCGTGGCCTTCCACCTGCCGGTACCGGGCCGCCACAACGTGGAGAACGCACTGGCGGCCATCGCCGCCTGTCGGGCCCTGGACGTGCCGCTGGCGGCCATGGCGGCCCCCCTGGCCCGCTTCCAGGGGGTGGCGCGGCGCTTCCAGTCGCTGGGCACGCGGGGCGACATCACGGTGGTGGACGACTTCGGCCACAACCCGGCCAAGGTGGCGGCTTCCATCCGGGCGGCCCACCTGGGGACGGAGGCGACCGGTGGGCGCGTGCTGGCGGTCTTTCAGCCGCACGGCTTCGGACCGCTGAAGTTCCTCCGCGCGGACTTCGTGGCGGCCTTCACGGCCGAACTTGCGCCACAGGACCACCTCTGGTTCCTGGAGGTGTTCTACGCGGGCGGCACGGCGACCCGGGACATCACCAGTGAGGACGTGGTGGCCGACCTCGTGGCGCAGGGTGTCGCCGCCGAATTCGCACCATCCCGGGAGTGGCTGGCGGCGCGGCTGGCCGCTGAAGCGAAGGCGGGCGACCTGATCCTCGTCATGGGGGCTCGGGATCCCTCTCTGACAGATCTGGCAAAGGCGCTCCTGGAGAGATTCGGATGACAGGACGGACAGAACCCCGATTTCCCGGGAATCCGTGGTCCTGATCTGCATTCATCGGCATTCATCTGGGGTTGATCTTTTCTTCATCTCTCCCGCTAATCTCAGGGCATGAAGCCGACCACCCTCCGCGCTGTCATGGCCGCGCTCCGCAAGCCGGAGACGGGCTGCCCCTGGGATCTGAAGCAGGACCACCAGAGCCTGGCCCGCTACCTGCGCGAGGAGGCGGCGGAGGTGCTGGACGCGCTGGCGGCCCACGTTCCCGGGGATGCGGCCCGGGAGGCCCACCTCTGCGAGGAGCTGGGCGACCTCTGGCTGCAGATCGCCTTCCACGCCCAGCTGGCGGCGGACCGGGGCGCCTGGGACCTGCACGATGTGGAGGCCGCCATCGTGGAAAAGCTGGTGCGGCGCCATCCCCATGTCTTCGCGGAGGTGGCCGTGGCGAACGCGGAAGAGGTGCTCACGAACTGGGCCGCCATCAAGCGCGAGGAGAAAGGTCTGCATGAGGAGGAACCGCGGCTGCTGGAGGGCATTCCCGCCTCGCTCTCGCCCCTGGAGGAGGCCCTGGAGATCGGCCGCCGCTGCGCCAAGGTGGGCTTCGAGTGGCCAGATCTGGAAGGCGTGCTGGACAAGGTGAAGGAGGAGATCGCCGAGCTGCAGGCGGAGAGCGAACCCGCACGGGTGGAAGCGGAGTTCGGCGACGTGCTCTTCAGCCTCATGCAGTGGGCCCGCAAGAAGGGTGTGGATCCCGACACGGCGCTGCGCCGGCAGATGGTCCGCTTCCGGGGGCGCTTCAATTACGTGGAGGACGATGCCCGAGCCGCCGGCGGTTGGGAGCGGCGTGACCTGGATCAAATGGAAGCCGCCTGGCAGGCGGCGAAGAAGGTGGCGCCATGACCCTCCCGCTCCTGCTGGCTACTCGGTCAACTGGGAATCCGCCCCCCCCGGGCGTCCTGGTCTTCACGGCGGATCCCATGGCAACGGCCATCCGACCGCGCTGAACCCGGACCCCGCCGTGAATCCCATTCCCTTCCATATCGTCACCCTCACCCACGCCTCCTGGGAGGAGGCCCTGGCCTGCGCCCGGCGCCTGCCGGGGGACGCCTTGCCCGAACTCCGACTGGACCTGTTCCCGGAGCTGGATCCCGAGGTGCTGGTGGATGCCCTGAAGCGACGCTGCCTCGTGACCTGCCGCCGAGTTTCCGAAGGCGGCCGCTGGCCCGACGGGGACGAGGCGGGACGGCTGGCCCACCTGCTGAGGGCCCTCCCGGGGCGGCCCCAATGGGTGGATCTGGAATGGGACCTTCCCGTGCCCGCGGAGGTGCAGGCGGTCCGCACCCACGTCCGTCTCCTGCGCTCCATCCACGTGGGCGAAGGTGTCTTCGACCTGGAGGACCGGCTCCGCGCCTTGCCGGAGGGGGATGCCTGGAAATGGGTGGGGGTGGCCTCCCGGCTGGGGGACAACGGGCGTCTGCGAGGGCCGCTGGCCTGGGCCCGGGATCGCGGCCTCCCGCTCTCCGCCTTCCTCATGGGACCGAAGGGCATCCCCAGCCGTGCTCTGCAGGCCGCCTGGGGTGGGGCCTTCACCTACGCGGCACCTGACGATGGCCCGCCCGCCGCGCCAGGGCAACTCCCCCTGGCCACCCTGAAGGCCTGGCGCTGCGCCCGGCTCCACAAGGGATATGGGCTCTGTGGTGTGATCGGACAGCCGGTCCTGCATTCCCGCGGACCGGCCTTCCACCATCTTCGGTTCCAGCGGGCCTTCAAGGACCTGGTCTACCTCCCGCTGGAATGCGGGGATGCCGCTGAGGCGGTGGAGGCGCTGAATAGCCTCGACATCCTGGGCCTGAGCATCACGGCTCCGTTGAAGCATGCGTTGCCGGAGGCGCTCGGTTTACAGGGGCCCTTGAATACCCTCTGGCGACGGCGAGCGGGCGACCCCTGGCAGGGGGCCAACACGGACGCGGAGGCCTTCAGGCAGTTCCTCTCGACGCTTTCCCCCGGTCCAGTGCTGGTGCTGGGGGAGGGTGGAGTGGCAAGCGCCAGCCTCACGGTGCTGAAGGCTGATGGACGGGAAGTCCTCCAGACGGGTCGCCGGTTGCCGGTTCCCGCCGGAGACGTGGCGGCCTTCGCCCCGGTGGGGATCATCCAGGCCACGAGCCTGGGCATGGCGGCGGACGATCCCGTTCCGTTCCCGCAGCTGCTAGCGGCGGCCCAACCCAGCCTCCACTGGGCGGTGGAGTGGATCTACAAGGAGGAGACCGCCTTTGCCGCCTGGGCCCAGGCGGCGGGCCTGACCCTGGTGGGGGGCCCCGCCCTTTTCGAGGCCCAGGCCGAGGCCCAGAGCCGGCGCTTCGTCGAAGGGTGCGGTGGATAGGGCGTCGACGAAATTCCTAAACCCGCGCCCCGTCCAGCCTCAGACCAGACCGCCGTCAATGATAGAGATCCACCACTGATACTAAGTTGCGTTCAATGAAATAGAAGTGATCCAACTGAACCCGGCAAACGACTGGGTTCGTGCATGGTCGGCCTCCAGGCCTCGCAGTCCCTGGCAGAGGGTGCGCTCGACCGCCCTCATGTCC
>JAJZQW010000011.1:0-5961 GCA_021802985.1 Acidobacteriota bacterium
GCGGGAGTGCATCTTCACCTTGCCGAGGCCGATCTGGCGTTCCAGGGCCTGGTAGGCGCCGAGGAGGAGCTGCTGCCCCGTTTGCCCACGGGCGTAGAAGGTGCGGCTCACCTGGGCGCCGCCAAAGGAGCGGTTGTCCAGCAGTCCGCCGTACTCGCGGGCGAAGGGCACGCCCTGGGACACGCACTGATCGATGATGTTCACGCTCACCTGGGCCAGGCGGTAGACATTGGCCTCGCGGGCGCGGAAATCGCCGCCCTTCACGGTGTCGTAGAACAGGCGGTACACGCTGTCGCCGTCGTTGTGGTAGTTCTTGGCGGCGTTGATGCCGCCCTGTGCTGCGATGGAATGGGCCCGGCGGGGGCTGTCCTGGTAGGCGAAGCACTCCACCTCATAGCCCAGCTCGGCCAGGGTGGCGGCAGCGGCGCCGCCGGCCAGGCCGGAGCCCACGACGAGGATCTTGTACTTGCGCTTGTTGGAGGGATTGACCAGCTTCAGGTCGAAGCGGTGCTTGTCCCAGGATTTCTCGATGGGTCCATCGGGGGTTCGGGCATTCAGTTCCATGGTGGCTCTCCGATCGGATCAGTGGATGAAGCCGGTGAGCACGGCGACGGGGTAGGAGATGTTCACCCCGACGACCAGGACGGTCAGCACGGTGGCGAAGTTGCGGCGCAGGGCGTCGTAGCGGGGATGCGCCCAACCCAGGGTCTGGGTGAAGCTCCAGACCCCATGCCACATGTGCAACCCCAGGCAGAACTGGGCAACGATGTAGAACGCAGACACGGCGGGGACCTGGAAGCCGGTCACGAAGTTGTGGTAGGCATTCCCCTTGATGAAGTCGGGGTGGACGGTGCCCGTGGTCAGGTGCAGGAGATGGAAGATGATGAAGATGCCGAGGATCACGCCGCTCCAGCGCATGGTGCGGGAGGACCAGGTGGCCGCCTTGAACTGCTGGGCGCGATAGCCCACGGGGCGGGCGGCGCGGTTGGTCAGCGTGAGGCTGAGGGCGGCCCAGATGTGGAGGACGACCGCCGTCAGCAGGACGGCCCGGAAGACCCAGATGCCCCCGCCATGGATCATGGTCTGGAGGAACTCGGCGTAGTGGTTCATCGCCTCGGCGCCCATGTAGGAGGTGAGGTTGCCCAGCATGTGGACGGTGACGAACCCGAAAAGGATGACGCCCGTGAGGGCCATCACGACTTTCCGGCCGACCGAGGAATCCATGAGTCCCGGGCTTCGGTCCTCCGCTCCGATGATGCTCTGTTCCGCGACGGACATTGGTGCGCTCCTTGAAAAAACAAAGCGATTGAACATGGCCCCCGGCCGGTGCTGGGACCGGCGGGAGTCCTCACAGCAAGTTCATCAGAATCTTTCCAACAGGCCTGGCATCCACGGCCATTCCCGACCCAAGTATCTCCACAGTGCCAGGGAATCCCAAGCCCAAATCCTCGGGTTACGAGGTCCAAGTCCAGACAACCGAGCCTAGGCCTTGCGGGACCGGGCCATCCCCCGATACAGTTCTCCCAGATCAGACAGGGTCTTCCGAGGTCTTTCCGACGGGGGTTTGTGCGTTTCAGCACAGGCCGCCATGGTTCGTACGATCTCCCCCCAACTCAGCTCCGCGATCCACCCCCTTTATATTCCTGAATCCATCTGGAGGAAAACCATGGTGACGATGAAACGGCTACTCGGCTCTCTGGCGCCAGCCAGAATTTTCAAGGCGGCAGCCATGCTTCCGTTCCTGCTGATGGGATCGCCGGCCTTCGCCGGCGGCGAGGCGGAATTGAAGATCCCCGCGCTGGGGGGGAACTTCCTGGGCATGACGGGCCACCACCTCCTGCTCTTCGGGCTCGTGATCTGCTTCCTGGGCATCGCCTTCGGCCTGGTGCAGTACTCCCAGATCAGGAACCTCCCCGTCCACAAGTCGATGCTTGAGATCTCTGAGCTGATCTACGAGACCTGCAAGACCTACCTGCTCACCCAGATCAAGTTCATCGCCATCCTCTGGGCCTTCATCGCCGTCATCATGGTGGCCTATTTCAGGTTCCTCTCCCAGACGCCCATGAGCTGGGCCCAGGTGATCGTGATCCTGCTCTTCTCGATCATCGGCATCCTCGGTTCGGTGGCCGTGGCGTGGTTCGGCATCCGCATCAACACCTTCGCCAATTCCCGCACCGCCTTCGCCAGCCTGGGGGGCAAGCCCTATCCCACCATGGAGATTCCGCTGCGGGCCGGCATGTCCATCGGCATGCTGCTCATCTCGGTCGAGCTGGTGCTGATGCTTGCGATCCTGCTCTTCGTCCCCGGCAACAGCGCCGGTCCCTGCTTCATCGGCTTCGCCATCGGCGAGTCCCTGGGTGCAGCCGCCCTCCGCATCGCGGGTGGCATCTTCACCAAGATCGCCGACATCGGCTCCGACCTCATGAAGATCGTCTTCAAGATCAAGGAAGACGATGCGCGCAACCCCGGTGTCATCGCCGACTGCACGGGCGACAACGCGGGCGACTCGGTCGGCCCCACGGCCGATGGCTTCGAAACCTATGGCGTCACTGGCGTCGCGCTGATCACCTTCATCCTGCTGGCCATCAATCCGACGACCGCGGGTCCCAGGTACCAGGACATCCAGGTGGCCCTGCTGGTCTGGATCTTCGTCATGCGCGTGGGCATGATCGTGACCTCCGCCCTCTCCTACTGGATCAATGGCCTCTGGGCCCGGGCGAAGTTCGGCGATGCCCTGAAGTTCAATTTCGAGCACCCGCTCACGTCGCTCGTGTGGCTGACCTCGATCATTTCGATCGGGATGACCTACGTGCTGTCCAAGCTGCTCATCGGCAACCTGCCCGATGGCGTCCTCGGCGGCGGCATGTGGTGGAAGCTTTCGACCATCATCACCTGCGGCACCCTGGCCGGCGCCTTGATCCCTGAGCTGGTGAAGGTCTTCACCTCCACCAATTCCAGCCATGTCCGGGAAGTCGTCACCGCGTCCAAGGAAGGCGGCGCCTCCCTCAACATCATCTCCGGCCTGGTGGCGGGCTACTTCTCCGCCTACTGGACGGGTCTCTGCATCGTCGCCCTCATGGGCGCGGCCTACTTCGTATCCACCTTCGGCCTGGATGTCTTCATGGCCGCTCCGGCCATCTTCTCCTTCGGCCTGGTGGCCTTTGGCTTCCTGGGCATGGGACCCGTCATCATCGCCGTGGACTCCTACGGCCCCGTGACCGACAACGCCCAGTCCGTCTACGAGCTGTCCACCATCGAGACGATTCCCGGCATCGAGCAGGAAATCCAGAAGCAGTTCGGCTTCAAGCCCGATTTCGAGAACGCGAAGATGTACCTGGAAGAGAACGACGGCGCGGGCAACACCTTCAAGGCCACTGCCAAGCCCGTGCTCATCGGCACCGCGGTCGTGGGAGCCACCACCCTGATCTTCTCGATCATCCAGGTGCTCTCTGCCAAATACGGCTCCGTGCTGCCCATCGTGCCTGGTCAGATGGCGGTCCAGGAAGGCCTGTCGCTGCTCAATCCCCTGTTCCTCCTGGGCCTTATCACGGGTGGCGCGATCATCTTCTGGTTCTCTGGCGCGGCCTGCCAGGCGGTCGCCACCGGCGCCTATCGCGCCGTGGAGTTCATCAAGCAGAACATCAACCTCGATGAGGGGGCCGAGAAGGCCTCGGTTGAGGACTCCAAGAAGGTCGTGGAGATCTGCACCCAGTACGCCCAGAAGGGCATGTTCAACATCTTCCTGGCGGTCTTCTTCTCCACCCTGGCCTTCGCCTGCGTGGACCACTACTTCTTCATCGGCTACCTGATCTCCATTGCCATCTTCGGTCTCTACCAGGCCATCTTCATGGCCAATGCTGGCGGGGCCTGGGACAACGCGAAGAAGCTGGTCGAGACCGAACTGAAGGCCAAGGGCACGCCCCTCCACGATGCCTGCGTCGTGGGCGATACCGTGGGCGATCCGTTCAAGGACACCTCCTCCGTGGCCATGAACCCGGTCATCAAGTTCACGACCCTTTTCGGCCTGCTGGCGGTCGAACTGGCCATCACCCTGAACCCTGCCACCGCCCATATGTGGGCCCTGGTCTTCTTCCTGGTCTCCACCGTTTTCGTGTGGCGCTCCTTCTACGGCATGCGCATCCCCGTCGTAGACGCGAAATAGATCGCGTTTCATTACCAGTTACTTGCTGAATAAGAGGGACCTTTCGGGGTCCCTCTTATTGTGATAGTTTGGGCCATGGGGCTCGTATGGCACATCGATTATTTCTTAACGCCGCCGCATGGCTTGCCTGCATGAGCCTCCTGGCCACCGATGCCCCGAAGCCCCCAGTCGCCCCCCAGAAGGCGCACGTCAGCACGTGGCATGGGGAGAAGGTGAGCGATCCCTGGTTCTGGCTCCGGGAGAAGACGAATCCCGAAGTCGTGGCCTATCTCAACGCGGAGAATGCCTACACCGAGGCCATGACGAAGGAGCTCAAGCCCTTCTCCGAGACCCTTTACCAGGAGATGCTGGGCCGCATCAAACAGACGGACCTCAGCGTGCCGGTCCGTCGCGGGGCGTTCTACTACTACTCCCGGACCGAGGAGGGGAAGCAGTACCCCATCCAGTGCCGTCGGCAGGCGGCCAAGGACGGTGCCTATGACGAGAAGGCCGCCGAACAGGTCCTGCTCGACCAGAACGAACTGGCGAAGGGGCTGAAGTTCCTCAGCCTGGGGGGCATGGCGGTCAGCGACGACGACCGCATCCTGCTGTTCAGCACGGATGCGACGGGCTTCCGGCAGTACCGGCTCTTCACGAAGGACCTCGCCACCGGCCAGGTGAGCGCCCCCCTCGCCGAGCGGGTGACCTCCTTCACGTGGGCTGCGGACTCCCGCCACATTTTTTTCGTGACCGAGGACGAGGTGACCAAGCGCTCGGACCAGCTCTGGCGCCTGGACCTGCAGGGCGGCAAGCCCGAGCCGGTCTTCGCGGAGAAAGACGAGCTCTTCCGCATCGGGGTGGGGCGCACCAAGGACCGCACGTATGTCCTGATGGAAAGCCAGTCCACGGATACCTGGGAGACGCGGTACCTGGCCGCTTCGACACCTGAAGCCGCCTTCAAGGTGCTGCTCCCCCGGGAGAAGGGCCACAAGTACGACGTGGAGCATCGGGAAAGGACCTTCTACATCCGCACCAACAAGGACGCCAAGAATTTTCGCCTGGTCACCGCGCCCGACGCGACGCCGGATCCCAAGCATTGGAAGGCCTTCATCCCCCACCGGGCGGATGTCCTGCTTGAAGGCATCGAGCCCTTCCGCGACTTCCTGGTGGTGGTCGAGAAGCGCCAGGGCCTGTCGCACTTCCGCATCCTCGACGTGAAGACCGGCGGCTGGAAGGACGTGGCCTTCCCCGAGCGCGTCTACGCGGCTTTCCCCGGAGGGACACCCGAATACACCTCGAAGGCCTTCCGCGTGGCCTACCAATCGATGGTGACACCCCCGAGCGTCTACGACTGCGACATGGGCACCGGGCGACAGACCCTGCTGAAACAGACCGAGGTGCTGGGCGGCTACGACAAGAATCAATATGTGACCGAGCGCCTGTGGGCCCCGGCCCGGGATGGCGTGAAGGTGCCCCTCTCGGTGGTCTACAAGAAGAGCGTGAAACGCGATGGCTCGGCGCCGCTCTTCCTCTATGCCTACGGCTCCTACGGATATGGTTCGGCCGCCTCCTTCTCCATCCCCCGCATCAGCCTGCTGGACCGCGGCATGGTGTACGTCATCGCCCATATCCGGGGCGGAGACGAGATGGGCGAGGCCTGGCACGACGACGGCATGCTCATGAAGAAGATGAACACCTTCACCGACTTCATCGATGCCGCCGACTACCTCGTGAAGGAGAAATGGACCGCAAAGGACCGCCTCGTCATCGAGGGCGGCAGCGCCGGTGGCCTGCTCATGGGCGCCGTGACCAACTGTGGG
>JAJZQW010000011.1:5971-49775 GCA_021802985.1 Acidobacteriota bacterium
GACCTCTTCAAGGCCGTGCACAGCGCCGTGCCTTTCGTCGACGTGATGAACACGATGATGGATGCCAGCCTGCCTCTGACCGTGGGCGAGTATCTCGAATGGGGCAATCCCAACGAGAAGGCGGCCTTCGACTACATGCGGGCCTACAGTCCCTACGACAACCTGGCGAAGCAGGCCTACCCGGCCATCCTCGTCACCACCAGCTTCAATGACAGCCAGGTGATGTACTGGGAACCCGCCAAGTACGTCGCCAAGTTGCGTACCCTCAAGACCGACGGCAACCCCCTGCTGCTGAAGATCAAGATGGACCCGGCCGGCCATGGCGGTGCTTCGGGCCGCTACGACGCGCTGAAGGACAAGGCCTTCGAGACGGCGTGGATGCTGAGTCAAGTCGGCATCTCCAAGTAGCCGTTCGTTGCTCCAAAGGGCGCAAAGCGCCCTTTGGAGATAGGAAAAGCGTATTAGAATGAAAAGGCGCGGCCTCTGCCGCGCCTTTCTATGTTCCGGGATTCCATGGGCCTTTCCGAAGAGATCCAGCGGCGGCGAACCTTCGCCATCATCAGCCACCCCGACGCGGGCAAGACCACGCTGACGGAGAAGCTGCTGCTCTATGGCGGGGCCATCGATCGGGCGGGCTCGGTGAAGGCCCGCGAGGGCGGCGCGGCGGCCCATTCGGACTGGATGAGCATCGAGCAGGAGCGCGGCATCAGCGTCACCAGCGCCGCCATGCAGTTCGAGTACCGGGGCCGGGCCATCAACCTGCTGGACACGCCAGGCCACCAGGACTTCAGCGAGGACACCTATCGGGCCCTCACGGCCGCGGACAGCGTGGTGATGCTGCTGGATTGCGCCAAGGGCGTGGAGGAGCAGACCAAGAAGCTGTTCCGCGTGGCCCGCGAGCGCCGGCTGCCCATCTTCACCTTTGTGAACAAGCTGGACCGGCCCGGCCGGGAGCCCGTCGAACTCATCGACGAGGTGGAAGAACTGTTCGGCCTCCACGCCGTGCCCATGACCTGGCCCATCGGCTCGGGGCCCGACTTCAAGGGGGTCTACGTCCGGGCCACGGGCCAGATCCAGGTCTTCGAGCGCGCCAAGGCCGGCCAGAAGGCCCGCGTGGCGGGGAAGGGTGGGCTGAGTGACCCCGAGATCGCGGCCCTGCTCACGCCCGCGGAACTGCAGCAGCTCAGGGATGACGTGGACCTGATGGACCATGTCCTGCCGGCCTTCGACCGTGAGGCCTTCCTGCGCGGCGAGCAGTCGCCGATGTTCTTCGGCTCGGCCGTGAACAATTTCGGTGTGGCCGAGTTCCTGGATGAGTTCCTGGACCTGGCCCCCGCCCCCGGATCGCGGCCCCTGGCGGACGGCGGCGAGGTGCGGGCCGAGCAGCCCTTCACGGCCTTCGTCTTCAAGGTGCAGGCCAACATGAACAAGGCCCACCGGGACCGCGTGGCCTTCGCCCGCATCGTCTCTGGTCACTTCGAGCGCGGCATGGATGCCCTCCATGTGCGGGAGAAGAAATCCATCAAGTTGAACTACCCCCACATGTTCTTCGGGCGGGAGCGGCAGATCGTGGACGAGGCCTATCCCGGCGACATCCTGGGCCTCATCAATCCGGGGCTCTTCCGGATCGGCGACGTGATCAGTGCGGCGGGGCCCGTGGAATTCCATGCGGTGCCGCGGTTCTCCCCCGAGCAGTTCGTCTCGGTCCGCCTGGCGGACCCCGGCGCAAGAAAGGGCTTCCTCAAGGGCCTTTCGCAGATCGCGGAGGAGGGCGTGGTGCAGGTCTTCTGGCCCAAGGGTGGGGCGCCCCTGCCCATCCTGGGCGCCGTGGGCCGCCTGCAGTTCGAGGTGCTCCAGCACCGCCTCAAGGGTGAGTACGCCTGCCCCGTGCTGCTGGAGCCCCGCGGCTTCCAGATGGCCCGCTGGCTGGAGGGCGGCTGGCCCGAACCCAGCCGCTACTGGGGCGAGCTGGTGGAGGACGGCGAGGGCCGCCCCGCCGTCCTCTTCGAAAACGACTGGCAGCGCCGGACCACGGCGGAGAAGAATCCCGACCTCCGGTTCCTGGAACATCCCGGCAAATAGCGCTGAATTGGAAGAATTCGGCAGCTGAATCTCTATCTCAATCTAATACTGGTTCAGCCTCTTAAGGCGAGGTAGGATCCAAGGCCATCCACGCATCCTTGCCGGAGGCCGCCGCATGATGAACCGAGTGCCGATCCTGACGTGCCTGCTCCTGGGCCTTCCGTTGGCCCTGCCCCTGGGGGCGCATGGGGCCATGGCTGGCCACCCGGCGATTGAGCTGGCCCTGGATGCCTCTGACGCCCCGAGGCACGTGCTGCATGCCACCCTCCGCATCCCTGCGGAGCCCGGTCCCCTGACCCTCTTCTACCCCAAGTGGATTCCCGGTGAGCACGGACCCACGGGCCCCATCGCGGACCTGGTGAACCTTCGTTTCTCCGCCAATGGGCAGCGGCTTCCCTGGCGGCGGGATGACGTGGAGATGTACGCCATCCACCTGCAGGTGCCCGCGGGCGTTCACGCCGTGGATGTGAAGCTGGATTTCCTCACGCCGTCGGGGGGGAAGTTCTCGGCCGGTCCCTCAGCCACAGACGCCCTCGCGCTGTTGAGCTGGAACCAGGTGCTGCTCTACCCCTACGGGAAGGCCTCGGACGATCTGACCTACCAGGCGAAGGTGACACTCCCGGCGGGATGGTCCTTCGGCACGGCCCTGCCCGTGGCCCGCCAGGACGGCGCCACCGTTACCTTCAAGCCGGTGACCCTGACCACCCTTGTGGATTCCCCGGTGCTGACTGGCAGCCACTTCAAGCGCGTGGATCTGGGCGAGAGCCTCGGCCGGCCCCATCACCTGGACATCGCTGCGGACGGCGAGGCGGCGCTGGCCATCACGCCCGCCACGGTCCAGCACTACCGGAACCTGGTGGCCGAAACGGGCGCGCTCTTCGGGGCGCGGCACTACCTCCATTACGATTTCCTGCTGACCCTCAGCGACGATGTGGCCCACTTCGGGCTGGAGCATCACCAGTCCTCGGATGACCGGGTCGGGGAGGGTTCCCTGGTGGATCCCGTGCTGCTGAAGGCCACGGCCGGCCTGCTTCCCCACGAGATGGTCCACTCCTGGAACGGCAAGTACCGCCGCCCCGCAGGACTGGCCACGGGCAACTACGACGCGCCCATGAAGGGCCAGCTCCTCTGGATCTACGAGGGCCTGACGGAGTATCTCGGCTCCATTCTCACCACGCGCAGCGGGCTGTGGACGCCGGAGGACTACCGGGAGAATCTGGCGATGGTCGCCGCGGAGCTCGACCAGGAGCCCGGCCGGGCCTGGCGGCCCCTGGAGGACACGGCCGTGGAGGCGCAGGTCCTCTACGACGCGCCGCCGACCTGGGCGGCCTTCCGTCGGAGCGTGGACTTCTATCCGGAGGGTCTGCTGCTCTGGCTGGACGCGGATACGCTCATCCGTGAGCGCACCGGTGGCCGCAAGTCCCTGGATGATTTCTGCCAGGCCTTCGAGGGTGGCGCCAGCACCGCGCCCATGGTGAAGCCTTACACCCTGGACGACGTGATCGCCACGCTGAACCACATCGTTCCCTACGATTGGGCGACCTTCTTCAGGGAGCGGGTGACGGACCTGGCGCCGCGGGCCCCCCTGGGTGGGGTGACACGGGGCGGTTGGCGGTTGGCCTTCAGCGACACGCCCACGGAGCTCTGGAAGGCCATGGAGCAGTCTGGGAAACGCCTGAACCTCTCGTTCTCCCTGGGGCTCCAGCTGACGACGGACGGGAACGTGCTGGACGTCCTTCCCGGCACACCGGCCTACCAGGCGGGGTTCATCCCAGGCATGAAGGTGGTTTCCGTGGATGGCACCCGCTTCACACCGAAGGTGGTCCAGGACGCGATCAAGGCCGGTCAGACCACGCGGGATCCCATGGCCTTCGTCGTCTCCAGTGGGGCCTTCGTGAAGACGCTCCGTGTCGACTACCACGGCGGGGAACGCTATCCGCGCCTGGAGCGGATCACCGGAACGCCTGACCTCCTCGCTGCCATCCTCCAGCCCCATGCAGTGGCCTCCCGATAGCCCGCTGGAATCCAGGAAGCAGGAAGGGCCGCCCGAAGGCGACCCTTCCTGCTTGAATCGCCGCTTTTTCTAACTCGGAACGCGCAGCGTTCCGAGCAAAGACCTACGCGTTCTTGTGGATGTCCATCACCGCATGCAGCAGCTCGATGGCCTCCTTCTTGGGGCGCTGGAAGGCGTTGCGGCCCATGATGCTGCCGAAGGCCCCACCGGCGGCGATCTCGGTGACTTCCTTCAGCACTTCCTCCGTGCCCTTGGCCTCGCCGCCGCTGAAGATGACGATGCGACGGCCGTTGAAGGCGCTCTGCACCACGTGGGCGATGCGCTGCTTCAGGGTCGCGACGGGGATGGCGTACTTCTCGTAGACCTTCTTGGCCTCGGCCAGCTCAATGAAGTCCGTGGGGGGCTTCACCTTGATGACGTGGGCGCCCAGCTGGGCAGCGGTCTGGGCGGCATAGGCCACCACATCCACGGCGGTCTCGCCCTGCTTGGAAAGGCCGGCGCCGCGGGGATAGGCCCACAGCACGGTGGGCAGGCCCACGGCCTTGGCTTCGAGAATCAGCTCACGCAGGTCTTCGTACTGCTCGTTGCGGGCGCCGCTGCCGGGATAGATGGTGTAGCCGATGGCCGCGCACCCCAGGCGCAGGGCGTCTTCCACGCTGCCGGTGATGGCGCTGCACGGCTCGATGCCCTTGGTGAGACTGTCGCTGTTGTTGAGCTTGAGGATGAGGGGGATGTCGCCCGCGTAATCGGAAGCCACATGCTCGATGAAGCCCAGGGGCGCGGCGTAGGCGTTGCAGCCGGCCTCGATGGCCAGCTCGACGTGATAGCGGGGGTCGTAGCCGGCGGGATTGGGGGCGAAGCTGCGGGCGGGGCCATGCTCGAAGCCCTGGTCCACCGGCAGAATCACGAACTTGCCGGTGCCGGCCAGGCGGCCCGTGTTCATGATCCGGGCCAGGTTGGCCTTCACACCCGGATTCTCCGAGGTGTACCAGGACAGGATTTCGCGCACGCGGGCGGTGGCCATGGATGCTCCTTGCAAGGGTTCAGTGGGACATTCTACCGGGGCGCGCCTAGAAATGCGCCGTCAGGCTGGCACCGAGACCCATGTCGGCCGTGTTGCCGTTATGGGTAATGTTGTTCATGTAGTGGAAGGTGAAGGTGGTGTGGGGCGTCCAGTGCCAGTGGATTCCCAGGTCGTGCTGGAGGCTGGGTTCGTCGAAGTGCTGGTAGGGCTGGGGGTGCAGGTAGCCACTCTGCCAGTAGAGCTGGAGGAAGGGCTGGACCGTCCGCCACTTCCAGTATTCCCAGGTGGCATGGAGCCCCACGCCGTCCCTGAAGCCGATGGCGGTGTACTCGGGACTTCCATGGGGACGCTGGACGAAGGCCCCGCCGAAGTAGAAGGCGTGGCGTGGCGCGGCCAGCCACCGGACTGTGACGCCATAGCTCTGGTCCCAGCCCGACTGGTACACATCGTAGGTGTGGGTCAGGGGTGGCTTCAGACTGAAGGTGGCGGAGAGGGTCCAGGCCGGGGTCTGGAGGAACCGGTGGGTCAAGCCCAGCACCGGGTCCTGCGTCTTGCCCAGGATTCGCTGATCGCTGTAGAAGACGAGCTTTCCGTACTGGGCCACCACCAGCGTCACCTGGTTCTGAAGCACCCGGTCCCGGCCGAACTGCTCGAAGCCGATCCTGTGGAAGTCCTCGATGAGCGGGTCCAGGAAACCGCCCGTGTGGTTCTGGATGGGCAGGAAGAACCAGAGGTCCGTATTGTCGGACAGGCCAAAGCGGCCCTGCAGCTCGAAGCGGGCGATTTCCTCATCGAAGAAATACAGCACCGGAACATCTTTCCATTTCGCGAGGTTCGCCTGGACGAAATCCCGCGTGATGACGAGGCGTCCGGTCGCATCCTTCATGGCGCCTTCCTGCGCCAGGATGTCCGAGAACTGGAAGGTGTTCGCTTCGATCCAGTTCAGGGCCCAGCGCCAGTGGCCCCGGCCCAGGGGCACGGGGTCCACCGGCTGGTAGGCCAGGGTCGGGAGGTACAGCGGGAACATCTCCCGGGTGGGGAAGGGGCCCATCTCATGGAGGGGCTCCTCCGCCGCCAGTCCCAGGACGGTCAGGAAGACCAGGGCCGCCCGACGCATCACATGGCCGGAAGATCAGGCCTTGCTGTAGTCGTAGAAGCCGCGACCGCTCTTCTTGCCCAGCCAGCCAGCGTCCACGTACTTGATGAGCAGGGGGCAGGGGCGGTACTTGGGATCGCCCAGGCCCTCATGCAGGACGTTGAGGATGAACAGGCAGGTGTCCAGGCCAATGAAGTCAGCCAGGGTGAGGGGGCCCATGGGATGGTTCATGCCCAGCTTCATGATCCCGTCGATGCTTTCGACCGAGGCCACACCTTCGTAGAGGGCGTAGATGGCCTCGTTGATCATGGGCAGCAGCACGCGGTTGCTGACGAAACCAGGGAAGTCATTGCAGGGGATCGGGGTCTTGCCCAGTTTCTTCGAGAGATCCATGACGGCCTCGAAGGTGGCATCGCCG
The DNA here is from genome assembly GCA_021802985.1 of Acidobacteriota bacterium. Taxonomy (GTDB): domain Bacteria; phylum Acidobacteriota; class Holophagae; order Holophagales; family Holophagaceae; genus Geothrix. The sequence goes on from JAJZQW010000011.1 coordinate 12,606, forward strand.
GTGGCCAGGCCGCGGATCACCTCGATGAGCTGCATGACCGGCACCGGGTTCATGAAGTGCATGCCGATGAAGGCCTCAGGCCGCTTCGTGATGGCCGCCAGCTTGGTGATGGAGATGCTGCTGGTGTTGGAGGCGAGGATGACGCCGGGGCGGCAGACCTTGTCCAGGGTCTCGAAGATCTGCTTCTTGACCTCCCACTTCTCGGTGGCGGCCTCGATGACAATGTCGCAGGCGGCGAGATCCTCCAGCTTCGTGGTGGTGCGGATGCGGCCGAGGACGGCGGCCTTCTCCTCGGCGGTCATATTGCCCTTGTCCACGCCCCGCTGCAGGTTCTTGTCGATGGTGGCCACGCCCTTGGCGGCGAAGGCCTCGCTGATGTCCTGCATGAGAACCGCGTAGCCCGCCTGGGCGAAGACATGGGCGATGCCGTTGCCCATCTGGCCTGCGCCGATGACGCCGATGGTCTTGATCTCAGTCATGGGAAATCCTCCAGAACCTCCAGAATAGCGTCCGGCGGGTAGCATGGAGGCATTCCCTGGAGGAACCTTGGCTGCCTCAAAGACGCGTGTCGACTGGTCGCTTCTGCTCCTGCGCCTGGCGGTGGGTGGCATGGCGCTCCTGCAAGGTTTCAGCATCCTCCGTCACGCCCATGCCGCGCCCACCTTCGGCAACGCGGCGGGCCTGGGGCTCGCCCTGCTGGAGCTGATCTGCGGGGCCCTGGTGCTCATCGGCCTCTGGACCTGGCTCGTGGCTGCGGTTCTGGTGGGACTGGTGGCCTGGCCCCTGGTGCACGGGTGGATGCATGGCGCGGGGGTTCTGTCCAACCCGGCCGGCCTGTTCCGGCTGCTGACGACCCTGGCCTGCGCCCTTGGCGGCGGCGGGAAGTGGGCCGTGGATCGCTAGGAGAACATCATGCTGCGACCCCCGATGCACGAAACGCTGTGGGCCTTCGATGCCGAGTGGGTGCCGGATCCTGCCACGGGACGGCGGGTGCTGGATCTGCCGAAGGAGATGCCTGACGACGAGGTTACGGATCGCCTGTGGGCCTATGGTGGGGCCACCGAGGCCGACCCCCGGCCCTACCTGAAGACCATCCTCTGCCGGGTGGTGTCCGTGGCCGCCGTGATCCGGACGGTGAAGCATGGCGAGGTCCACCACCGGCTCTATGCCCTGCCGGAAGGGCCGGAGGCCCTGCCCGAAGACGAGCTGCTCCGCCGGTTCCTCGTGGCCATGGGCGACAAGAAGCCTCAGCTGGTGGGATTCAACAGTCGCGATGCCGACCTGCCCATCCTGGTCCAGCGCGCCATGGTCCATCGGCTGTCGATCCCGGGCCTGGGGCGTAGCGCCGACAAGTGGGCCAAGGACGACTTCTTCGATCGCTACGGCAACCAGCATGTGGACCTGCGCGAGATCACCGGCGCCTGGGGCAAGGCCTCGTCCACCCTCCACGAGCTGGCCACGGCCTGCGGCATCCCCGGCAAGCTCGGCACGGATGGCAAGAGCGTCATCGACCTCTGGCGGGCAGGGGATGTGACGGGCATCGTCCGGTATAACCAGTTCGACGCCCTGACCACCTTCCTGGTCTGGCTGCGGGCCATGACCCTCTCCGGGCACCTGAGCCCCGAGCAGATGGCCGCCGAGGAGGCCTCCATCCGGGCCCTGGTCCAGCAGAAGGCGGCTCTGGACCCTGCCTTTGGCGTTTTCCTGGAAGGCTGGGACCGCCTGGGTGGCCTCCTGACTTGAGCGAATCCTCTCTCCGGCCGATACACTCTTGATCCAGGAGCCGCCATGACCCAGGAGATCCGCCCCGAGGACCTCATCGTCACCGAGCAGGACGGCACCCGCCGCATCAATCACGACGTGATCGAGAGCTACGGCCTGTTCAACCTGCCGCGGGCCACCATGCGGCAGGCCCTGATGGTCTACTACGACAATGCCAGCCGGCAGGGCCGTGGCGCCGCCCAGACCGTGCGGACCTTCATCACCCTGGCCAGTTCCATCACCCGTTTCCCCCGCCAGGTGGCCATCAACTTCACCCGCGGTCATGCCTACCGGCGGAACATGCGGATGCTGAGGCGCTACAGCCGCTGAAATCGCTGCGCGATCTCAGATCGGGAGAGGCTCGATCAGAGCGTGCGATAGATCCGCTCGATGCCCGTGGCTTTGCGGCCATCGGTGGTCACGAGAATGGCGTGGAGCTGGAGATCGCCTTCGGCCACTTCGTACCGGGGGCGCTGCACCTTGAGGAAGCGGCCCAGGCTGGCCTCCTTCTTCATGCCGATGACGCCGGCGTAGGGACCGGTCATGCCGATGTCCGAGACGTAGGCCGTGCCGCCGGGAAGGATCTTCGCATCGAGGGTGGGCACATGGGTGTGGGTGCCAAGCACGGCGGCGGCCCGGCCGTCCAGGTGGTGGCCCATGGCCTGGGCCTCGCTGGTGGCCTCGGCGTGCATGTCCACGATCACCAGGTCCGCGCGTTCCTTCTGCAGGAGGGCGTCCACGCAGCGGAAGGGGCACTCGCAGGGGGGCATGTGGACCCGGCCCATGAGGTTGACGACGAGGACCTCGGCCCCCGAGGGGGTGTGCAGCTTCACCCATCCGTTCCCGGGCGTATCCGGCGGGTGGTTGGCCGGGCGGAGCAGGCGCGGTTCCTGGCGGAAATAGGCGTCGATGCCCTTCACGTCGAAGGCGTGGTTGCCGGTGGTGATCACGTCCACCCCCAACCCGTCGAACCACTCCCGGGCGATGTTCTGGCTGATGCCGTGGCCGTGGGCGGCATTCTCGCCGTTCACCACCACGAAATCCGCAGACGTTTCCCGGCGCAGGTCCGGCAGGTGGGCTTCCACCAGTCGCCGCCCGGGTTCGCCCACCACATCGCCCAGCATGAGGATCTTCATCCCTCCAGCCTAAGACGCCCCATGCACTTTGGCCACCCGGCGACGCCGGAGGGGGGGTGGCCCCTAACAAAAACCGGCGGCGCTGGTGCGCCGCCGGTGGGTCGTTGCTGGGTTCAGATCAGAAGGCGAATCGGGCGCCGATCTGGATCTGACGGGCCCCACCCTGCCAAATCTGGGACTGGTCCAGCCCGGGCGCGGCGTCGGTGCTGGCCGGCGCGGCTGTATGGATGCGGGTGGCCAGGTAGGTGTCCTGGCGGTTGAAGAGGTTGAACACATCCAGGGATGCGGTCATCTTCAGGCGCCGGGTGAGCAGGAAGTCCCGACGCAGCCCGAGGTCCAGATACAACTGAGAGCCTGTGCGGTAGGTGTTGCGACCCGAGTCCTGGCCGTTGGCGAAGAACCGGTCATTGCTATAGTTGCCATCCTTGTTCATGTCCTTGTTGTAGACCAGGCTGTACGGCGTGCCGGTCTGGTAATGGATGGACAGAGAGGTCAGGATGCCGGACAGGTTCCGATCGAGGTAGCTCATGTAGCCGGTGAGCACCTGGCGGCGATCCGTGTCGGCATAGCCCCACTGTCCGCCCAGGTTCCCGGCGTCCTGGATGGTGATGCCGGAGTAGTTGCGTTCGTTGGAGTCGCTGTCCTTGTTGATGGAGTAGGTGTAGTACATCTGGGCATCGAAGTCGCTGCCGTCCTGGTGGTACTTCATGCTGAAGGTGTAGGCGTGGTAGAGGCTGGTGGCATCGGAGAAGTACATCCCCTCCGTGGCGTAGGCCGTATTGGGCCGGGCGGGATAGAGCAGGCGGCCGTAGGCGCCCATGGTGGGCGCGCCAATGTTCAGGTCTGCGGTGCGCTCGAGCTGGTTGCCCTTGGCGTAAGTGGCAGAAAGACCCAGGACCCACCCGCCGAAGAAGGGTCGCTCGGCGCCCACATTCACCCGGTCCGTGTAGGGATTCTTGAAGTTCGGATTGAAGGACCAGACGCTGAACTTGGGAACCTTGGAACCGGCGCCACTTGGGAAGGAGGGGAACCAGAACGGCGTCGTGGCATTGAAGGCGGAGCCGATGGGAATGCCGAAGGTGGTGGCATCGGCGGGCTTGAAGTCCACCGAACCGGTCCGGGTGCCGTTGGCGGCATAGGCCTGGTAGAGGAAGACCGCCGGAGTGGTGCTGACGTAGCGGCCGACGCTGCCGCGGACCACGGTCCGGTCCTTGTCGAAGGCAGGCGTCCAGGTGAAGGAGAAGCGCGGGGAGAACTGGCTGTCGGTGGGAATCCTGGCCGTGGTGGCGAAGGTGGTCGCATGGCCGGCGACCCCGGCCTGGGGATCCGTCATGTCCAGGATCGGGAAGTCGGGGTTCTCCTGGCGGTCCCAGCGGAGGCCCAGGCCCAGCTTCAGGGTGTCCGTCACACGCCAATCAGCCTGGAGGTAGGCGGCTTCCTGCTTCTCGGTGGCGCTGAAGAGGCCCGCCTGCTTCACCGGGCTGTTCAATCCGAAGTTCTGCCGGTAGGTCGACCAGTTGCCGGCGCGGAAATCGGCCAGGTTGTTGAACATGTAGACACCCTGCCAGTTCCCGGCGAAGAACTCAGAGACATCGACGCTGTTGTAGTCGATGCCGCCCTTCACCTGGAAGGTGGGGGTGACGTAGCTGAGGTTCTCCTGGATCTGGGTGCGCTTGGTGGTGTAGGTGCGGTCGTAGGGGTAGGCGCCGTAGTAGCCGACGCCGCTGATGCTCACCTCGGGGACGCTGGAATACGTGGACCGGGGCATGTCGTCCTTGCTGTAGCTGACCCGGGCCTCGTTCAGCCAGTTGGCGTTGAGGACCCAGTTCCACTGCACGACATAGGCATCCGTGGTCACGTCATCGGAGGCCAGGTTCTCGTGGGCAGCCATGGTGCCCGCGCCGGTGTCGCCCGAGAACTTGGAGTGGTTGATCCGGAACTGGAGGGTCTGGTCGGTGGTGAGGTTCCAGTCGACACGGGCAAACATGGTGTCGGAATCGGCCTTGCTGGAGTAGTCGCCGCCCTTGGATAGAAGGATCGCATCGGCGGGATTGGTGGGATCGAGGATGGCCGGCCGGCTGCCACCCCAGACCTGGTGAATGGGCTTCGTGTACCGTTGGCCGTCATAGGCCACGAAGTAGAAGAGCTTGTCCTTGATGATGGGGCCGCCCGCGCTGAAGCCGAACTGCTCCTGCTTGAAGTCGCCGACGGGATTGGTGGTCGTGGAACCATTGGGCTGCTGGAGGGTGGGGCCCGCCTCGACCCAGCTCCGGGGGCGCATGTAGTAGAAGAGGCTGCCGCCGAAGTCGTTGGTGCCGTTCTTGGTGATGGCGTTCACGTAGCCGCCGCCCATGCGGCCGAATTCGGCCGAGGCGCCATCGGTGACCACCTGGTACTCGCGGATGGCTTCGATGGAGATGGTGAAGGGGGTCTTGCCCTCGGCGGCCCCGAGGGCGCCCCCGAAGAAGGGTTCGTTGTTGTCGGCGCCGTCGATGTTGATGGAGGTGTTCACACCGCGCTGGCCGGCGATGGCCAGGTTGCCGCGGCTGCTGTCCACCACCACCTGGGGGGCCAAGGTGGCCAGGTTGGTGAAGGAGCGGTTCAGGACGGGCAGGTTGGTAAGGTTGTCCGGGGAGATGAAGGCGGCGGCACTGGCGCGATCGGCATCCACCTGGGCGGTGGCGGCCACCACCTCGACGACGGCGCCGGTTTCGGGGGCCAGTCGCACGGTCAGGGGGGCGGCATCGCCCAGGTTCAGATCGACCTTCACGTTGCTGGCGGTCTGGAAGCCGGCCTTCGTGACAGTCACCTGATAGGGGCCCACGGGGAGGGTCGTCGCCAGGTAGCGGCCGTTGGCATCGGTCTGCACCGTGCGCAGGAAGCCGGTTTCCATGTTCCGAATGGTCACGTTGGCGCCGGGAATCGCTGCGCCCTGCCGGTCGAGTACTCGACCGGCGAGCTGGGCCGTGACGCCCTGCGCGATGAGGGGGGCCGCTGCGACCAGCAGAGCCAGGATGGATATGCCGCGTATATGCCTAGGACGCATGGAAAGTTCCTCCTGCGCCTAGGCTAGCGGAGAGGCCCCGTAAGCAAAAGGGACCATTCGGTCTGGGAACGAAAACATTACAATCGACATCCCAAGGTCACACGGGGCGTCACGCGTTGAGACAGACTCTCTTCGGAGGCGGACCCTGATAGGCTTCAAGCTTCCCACGGGATCCGCATGAAACTGGCCACCCTCGCCCTGGCACTCTTCCTCCCTCTCGCCGCCCAGGCTCCGGCCACCATGCCCCTTTCCGAGATCCGGGCCGGGATGAAGGGCTACGGGAAGACCGTCTTCCAGGGGGGCAAGATCGATCGGTTCGAGTTCGAGGTGGTCGGGGTTCAGCGGAACGCCTATCCGGGTCGGGGCCGGATCATGGTGAAGGCCAGCGGCGGCCCCCTGGCCCAGACCGGGATCCTGGCTGGCATGAGCGGCAGCCCTTGTTATATCAACGGCAAGCTGATCGGGGCCCTCAGCACCGGCATCCAGTTCGAGAAGGACGCCATCGGGGGCGTCACGCCCATTGGCGAAATGCTGGACCAGCTGCGGGACATCCCGGACACCCCCCCCAGCCACACACCGCTCATCCTGCCGAAACTGGCGCCTCCCCAGGTTCTCAAGTCCGCCCTGATGGGAAAGATGATTCCCCTGGATGTCCTGATGGGCGGGTCGGAGGCCGAGGCCCTCCCCATGGCCGTGGCGGGCACGCCGCTGACCCCCGAGACCCAGAAGCTGTGGGAGGGGCTGCCCATCCGGTTTGTGGCGGGGCCCGCCCTGTCTCCTACCGTCGGCGGGGAGGAGGCCAGCCCCCTGGAACCCGGTGGCATGGCGGCCATCTCCCTCATGCAGGGGGACCTGGACATGACAGCGGCGGGGACGATTACCTACGTCTCCGGGAAACGGGTGCTCCTCTTCGGCCACCAGCTATTCAATCTGGGCGCCGTGGATCTGCCCCTGTGGTCGGCCACCGTGGCCACCGTGGTGCCGAGCTACTCCAGTTCCTTCAAGATGGCCATGCCCGTGGCCCAGGTAGGTGCCCTCCGGCTGGACCGCAGCTCCGGCGTGGCGGGCCTCCTGGGCGCCGTGCCCCACATGGTGCCCCTGCGCGTGGGGCTGAACCTGGGCGGGCGGAAGACCCTGAACTTCCGGTTCGAGATCATGGACAACCCGATCCTCACCCCCGTGCTGGCCGCCACCGCCGTGACCCAGGTGCTCGACAGCAACATCCGGGGCGCGGGGTTCCAGAGCCTCTCCCTGCAGGGCAACATCAAGCTGGCCGGCCAGTCGCCCATCCAGGTGGAGAACGTCATCGCGGACTTGAACGCCAGCCGCATGGCCCAGTACGTCGGGGGCATGCTCCAGGCCGTGACCCTCAACCCCTTCGAGAAGCCGGTCATCGAAGGGATCTCCCTGAACATCAAGGCGGAGGAGCGCCTGGAACTCGCGGGCATCGCGGGGATCCGGCTGCTCAAGGCCCGGGCCAAGCGCGGGGAAGTGCTCCCCGTCCTGGTGACCCTGCAGAACATCCAGGGGGTCCGGGAGACGGCCACCTTCAACATCCAGGTGCCCCCCTCCGCGGCCAAAGGCAAGGCCATCCTCATGGTGGGTGATGGCCTTAGCCTCATGGCCGCAGATCCCGACCAGCGGGCCATCGAGGTGGCCAGCCTGAGTGACGTGGTGCACCTCCTCAATGGCGCCATGCGGAACAACCATGCCTATGCCCTCCTGGTGCAGACCCAGCCCGGCGCGGGGTTGCGGGGCAGCCGCATCGAGGGCATTCCGCCCACCATCGCGACGCTGGTGAGTGGCGATGGCGCCAGCAGCGATAACCGGCTGCAGCGGCGCATCATCGGACGGGCCGTGCTGCCCCTGGACCGCGAAGTCCGGGGCCTCAGCCAGATGGAAGTCGAAATCGAGTAGGCGGTCGTCCCGACCTGTTGGCAGTTGACCTTGCTGGGCATTCACGAAAGGGAACCATGCGCTGGATGAAGCTCCTTCTCCCCGCGGTCCTGGGCATGACGCTGGCCGCGGATCAGCCCACTGCCACCTTCTCCTCCTTCAATGACTGGCTGGGCGCCGAGACCCGGGGCGTCCGCATCGGCGCAGACGGGACGCTGCGTCTCGCCCCCAGCCTGCGCCGGGTGGCGCAGATTCCCGAGGGGGTCATCTGGGCCGCGGTCCCTGACGGGGCCGGGGGCGCCTACCTGTCGGCGGGGACCGAAGGGAAGCTCTTCCACTACACCGGTGGCCAGGTCCGCCCAGTGGGCCAGGTCAAGGGCGGCATCGTGTTCGCGATGGCCCGGCTGGGGCAGGATCTCATCGTGGCGCCCACCGGCGAAGGGAAGCTGCTGCGCGTGGCCCCGAACGGTGATGTGAAGCCCTTCGCCGACATCGAGGCCAAGGTGGTTTGGGCCCTGGCGGTGGATGGGGACAACGTGCTGGCCGCCGGCGGTGCCGAGCGCGGCGCGGTGCTGGTCCAGGCCCGGGCGGGATCGAGCCGGCTCCTGGCCAGCCTGCCGGACGAGACGGCCTTCACGGCCCTGGTCGCGGACGGGCAGGGCGGCTGGTATCTGGGCAGCCATGGCCGCGGCCTGGTGCTGCGGTACAACCGCCAGGGGGACCACCTCGAGACCCTGATGGATACGCCCTTCGAAGAGGTGCGGGCCCTGGCGGTGGCGGATGGGCAGCTCTTCATCGGGGCCGACAACGGCCTCACGCCGAAGTTCAGCACCGGTCAGTTGGAGCGCCGGGAGGGCTACCTCCAGGCCTCGGAGCTGGGCACCGCCACCCGCTCCGCCGTGATCCGGATGGACCGGGACCGGGTTCCCGAGACGCTCTGGCAGAGTGCCCAGAGCCAGGTCTACGCCTTGACGGTCTGGAAGGGGCAGCTGCTGGTGGGAACGGGCAACCGTTCGCGGATCTTCGGGATCCCCCTCGGGGCGGACCGGCGGACCGATCCCTTCGCCTCGCTGCAGGAACTGGGCACGGCCCAGGCGACGGCTTTCCTGCCCTCGGGCGGGGATCTGCTGGTGGTGGGCTCCAACCCCGCCGAGTTGCACCTGCTGTCGGAGGCCCAGGCCACCGAGGGCACGCTGGAATCCCGCATCATCAAGGCCGCGCCCCTGGCCGACTGGGGCCGGGCCTACCTGACGGCCGAAACGCCGCAGGGCACCAAGGTCGAGCTTCAGTTCCGCACGGGCAGCACCGAGACGCCCGATGCCACCTGGAGCCCCTGGACGCCGCCGCTCCTCAGCGGGGAGCGGCCGGCCCTGCCACCCTCCCGGTTCGCCCAGTTCCGCCTGCGGCTGTCCAGCACCCGGGGAGGCGCCACGCCCCTGGTGGAAGGGGTCACCCTGCACTGGGCCCCGCGCAACCTGGCCCCGGTGTGGGAGGGCGTGGACATCATGCCGCCCGGGCTGATCATCACCCGGAATGCGCCGCCGGAGGATATCGGCATCGAGCGCGTGCCCCTGGAGACACAGAAGCTCATCCCGGCCCTGGGCTATGCCGGTGCCGAAAAGCGGAGCTTCCGGCGGGGCGGCCAAAGCTTCGTGTTCCGCGTCAACGACCCCAATGGGGACACCCTGGCCTTCGACCTCCGGCTGATCCCCGACCATGGCGCTCCGCTGCCGCTGGAGAAGGGCTGGAAGGAGAAGTTCTTCAGCTTCGATACCCTGCCCGTGCCCGATGGCAGCTACCGGCTGGAGATCACCGCCACTGATGCGCCCACGGAGCCCTTCAATACCGCACTCACCAGCCTCTGGCTCACGCCGCCCTTCATCATCGACCACACCCCCCCGGCCATCTCCGAACTCTCTGCCACATCCGAGGGGGGCGGCGTGCGGATCCGCTTCACTGGAAAGGACGAGACCTCGATCCTGAAGGAGGCCGCGGTCAGCGCGGATGGCGAACACTGGCTACAGATCGTCCCCGATGACCGGGTGTTCGACCAGCAGCAGGAGCGCTTCGACGTCCTGGTGCCGCGGGACCTGGTGCGGGGCGACCGGATCCTGGTGAAGGTGGTGGACCAGAACAACAACGAACAGACCGCCGCCGTCACGGTTGGAGCCAAGTGATCGGCATTCCAGCGCGCAGAAAAACGGGGCCTGCGGGCCCCGTTTTTCTGCGTCCCGGGGAAACCTACAGCCCCTTGAACTGCGCGGCCCGCTTCTCCAGGAAGGCATCCATGCCTTCCTGCATGTCCTGGGTGGCGGCCAGCAGCCCGAAGAGGGCGGCCTCGTACTGCTGGCCCTGATCCTGGGGCATCTCGATGCCCTCGTTCACGGCGGCGAGGGCGCTGCGCAGGGCCAGTGGGCCACGGGAGAGGATGGTTCTCGCCAGCTTTTCGGCCCCTGCCTTCAGCTCGGCCAGGGGAAACACGCGGCTCACGAGGCCGGCCCGCAGGGCGTCGGCAGCGGGCAGCATCTCGCCGCTGAGGATGAGGTCCAGGGCCACGCCCTTGCCCACGAGGCGCGGCAGACGCTGGGTGCCCCCATAGCCCGGGATGATGCCGAGGCTCACCTCAGGCAGGCCGAAGCGGGCGTTCTCGCTGGCGATGCGGATGTGGCAGGCCAGGGCCAGCTCACAGCCGCCACCCAGCGCGAAGCCGTTGACGGCGGCGATGACGGGTTTGGGCATGGACTCGATGCGCTGGAAGACGGCCTGGCCGCGCAGGGCCTGGATCCGGGCGCTGGCGGTGTCGAGGGACTTCAGTTCGGCGATGTCGGCGCCCGCCACGAAGGCCTTCTCGCCGGCGCCGGTGACGATCACCGCGCCCACCCGGTCGTCCTGTTCCAGATCCGCGAAGACCTGCTCCAGCTCCTTCAGCACGTCGTTGTTCAGGGCGTTGAGCTTCTCCGGGCGCTGGATGGTCACCCAGGCGAGGCGGTCGACGATATCGATGGTGAGGAAGGCCATGGAAACTCCCGTGGAAAGGGTCAGTGTAGATGATGGCTATCCTGTATATCTCGATTCGTCCACCATGCCTATCCAGCAGGGGAACCCTCCATGTTCCATCCGCCCCATCCCGAGACCTACCGCGACCAGCTTCGCGCCTTCCTGCGGGAGGACTGGGGCACCCAGGACTGGACCACGGCCGCCGTGCCGGACCATCCCATGACCGCCCGGGTGCTGGCCAAGGCGGATCTGGTGGTGGCGGGCCTGCCCATGGCCATGGAAGTGCTCCACCTCACCTGCCAGGGACTTCGCGCGGATCTGCCGGTGGCGGAGGGCCAGAAGATCGCCCGCGGCACGGAGGTGATGCGCATCCGCGGCTCCGGCCACGGCATCCTGCTGGCGGAACGGGTGATGCTCAACCTCCTGCAACGGCTGTCGGGCACGGCCACCCTCACGCGGAAGTTCGTGGATGCCATCTCCGGCACCGGCGCCCGCATTCTGGACACCCGCAAGACCACGCCGGGCCTCAAGCTGCTGGAGAAGTACGCCGTGCGCTGCGGCGGCGGCATGAACCACCGCCTGACGCTGGGGGACGGTGTGCTGCTCAAAGAGAACCACCTGGCCGCCGCCGGCGGCATCCGTGCCGCGGTGGAGGCGGTCCGCCGCGTGTCACCGAACCTCCTGAAGATTGAGGTGGAGGTGGAAAGCCTGGGCCAGCTCAAGGCCTGCCTCGATCTGCCGGATGTGGATGGCGTCCTGCTGGACAACATGTCCCTGGACCAGCTGCGGGAAGCCGTGGCCCTGCGCGACCGCAGCGGGCGGCGCGTCTTCCTGGAGGCCAGCGGGAACATCACGCTGGAACGGGCGCGGGACGTGGCCGATACCGGCGTGGACTTCCTCAGCGTGGGCGCCCTCACCCACAGCGCCCCGGCGGCGGACCTCAGCCTGCGGATGGACTGAACCGGAGGCTCCGCCGCTTCGCGGCAGAGGTAGCTGCAAATCGGGCCCCGTTCGGGGCCCGATTTGCAGCAGGGGCGGAACTACTTCACTTCGAGGTGGCGCGTCTGGAGAAGGCGTCCCAGCGCCTGCTCCAGGGCGGTGGTGGCCTTGGCGTAGTTGATCTGGGCCTGGAGTTCGTTGCCCTTGGCGGCATCGAGGGTGTTGAGCTTGGAGAGCACCAGGAAGTTGGTGCTCATGCCGTTCTCGAACTTCTTGCGTTCCGAGTCCAGATCCTCCTGATCAAAGATCCGGGTCTTCTGTGCGGCCGTGACGCCCTTGGCGGAGGCATCCAGATTGCGGAAGGCCTGGCGGACCTGCAGGGTGATGCTCAGTTGCAGGTCATGGAGGGACAGCTCGCTGGTCAGGCGGTTGGCCCGGGCCAGGGCCTGGTTCCCCCGGGCGGCCCGGTTCTGGAGCGGCAGGGAGAACTGCAGGCCCACGGAGTAGCCGGGGTTCTTGGCCTGGGTGAGATCCGTGTTCACGGGGCTGAAGGTCTCGTAGTTCGAGCTGCTGCCGTTGTAGGCCACGGTGAGATCGAGCTGGGGCATGGTGCGGTTGCTGGCGGCCTTCTCGAGGATGCGCTTCGAGGCCAGGTCCAGCTCGGAGCTTTTCAGCTCCACGCGGTTGGCCAGGGCCAGCTTGATGGCGGAGGCCTCGTCCATCTCCAGCGGTTTCACGCTCGGGAGGTCCACGGTTTCGAGACTCTCCGGACGGTCTGCGGTGGGATAGATGGTCCGGATGAGGGTGTCCTTCGCATTGAGGTACTGGGCCTCGGCCGTGATGATGTCCTGCTCGGCCTGGGCGACGGAGGCCTCGGAGGACGTCACCTCGATGGGGGCCAGGGTGCCCACCTGCACGCGGATCTGGTTCTCCTTGAGCTGCTGCTGGGCCACCTGGAGCGCCTGCTGCTTGTTGGCCAGGTTCAGCTTGCCGTAGACCACATCCCAGTAGGCCGATTCCGTGCTGGCCACCTGGTTGATGAGCGCCAACTGGAAGGCATAGTCCGCGGCCTGAGCACCGTACCGGGACACGATCAGCTGGCTGGCGGTGGTATCTCGGCCGAAGTTGCGCAGCAGGCTCTGGGTGTAGGACGCGGAGAAGAGGCCGGAGTAGGGCGTGAGGGTCGTCCGGCCGCCGTAGCCGCTGAGGTTGCTCGCGGTATAGCTGTAGGTGGGGTTGTAGTTCACCTGGAAGGTGCCACCCCACTCCACGGGCTTGCTCAGGCCCACGGTCCAGTTCCGGTAGTCCGTGCTGCTGCTGCCGCTCACCGGTGCGCTGCCCACGTTGAACTGCTTGTTCTCGAACACCGACTTGGAATGGCTGACGGTGAGGCCGCTGGTGAGCAGCCAGTCGAAGGTGCCCTCGTTGGACAGGAGGTTGGCCTTGGCGGTCTCGCGCGTCTGCGCCGAGATCTGTACCTGCAGGTTGTTCTTCAGGGAGGTCTCGATGGCGTCCTGCAGCGTCAGGTGGGACGCATCCGTCTTCGGGGTCGCCTGGGCCACCAGGGAGAAGGCCACGAGCAGGGCCGGAAAGATCTGGGGACGCATCATCACCACTCCTTGGAGATCGAAAAGAGCCGCCACGGGGACAGGCAGCCTACGGGCGAGTCCTGGGCCGGGTTTAGAGTGGCCACGAAAAGCAGCATGCCGCCCTCGCAAGCTGAGGGCAAGGGGAATTTCATCAAGTGTTGAATACTTTCATATTCCAGGTGACTACGCCAGCAGGGCCCGGGCAATGACCATGCGCTGGATCTCGCTGGTGCCTTCGTAGATGGTGGTGACCCGCACATCCCGGTAGAGGCGTTCGACCACGTATTCGCGGGAATAGCCATAGCCGCCATGGATCTGGACGGCCCGATCGCAGACCCACATGGCATTTTCCGTGGTGAACAGCTTGGCGGTGGCGGCTTCGAGGGTGCAGGGCCGGCCGGCACCCTTGAGGGTGGCGGCCTGGTAGACCAGCAGCCGGGCGGCCTGCACCCGGGCGGTCATCTCCGCCAGGTAGGTCTGGATGGCCGCGTGCTCGCCAAGGATCTTGCCGAAGGTCTTCCGGGTCTTGGCGTAGGCCACGCTCTCATCCAGGGCCCGCTGGGCGATGCCCAGGGCCTGGGCGGCGATGCCGATGCGTCCTCCGTCCAGTCCGTGGAAGGCGATCTTGAGGCCGTCGCAGCCCTTGCCCAGCAGCGCGGAATCGGGCACAAAGGCGTCCTCCAGGGCGACCATGACGGTCTTGCTGGAGCGGAGCCCCATCTTCTCCTCGGGCTTGCCCATGTGGACGCCGGGGGTATCGGCGTCCAGCACGAAGGCGCTGATGCCCTTCTTGCCCTTCTCGGGATGGCTGATGGCCATGCAGACGAAGTACTTCCCCACGCCGCCGTTGGTGATCCAGGCTTTCGAGCCGCTCAGCTTCCAGCCACCGTCCACCTTGACGGCCCGGGTCTTCAGGGCCGCGGCGTCCGAACCCGCCTCCGGTTCCGTGAGCATGAAACCCCCGAGCACCTCGCCGCTGGCCAGGGGCTTCAGGTAGGTCTGCTTCTGGGCCTCGCTGCCGAAGTTGAGGATGGGTGCGCAGGCCACGGAGTTGTTGACGCTCATGGTGACGGCCACGGAGGCGTCCACGTAGGCGATCTGCTCCAGGGCCAGGATGTAGCTCAGGTAGTCCACGCCCGCGCCGCCGTACTGCTCGGGCACGTTCATGCCCATGAAGCCCATCTCGCCCAGCTGGTGGATGATCGCCTTCGGGAACTCCCCGCTGGCGTCCCGGGCCATGGCGCCCGGCTCAATCTCGGCCTGGGCGAAGGTGCGGGCGGCGTCCCGGATGGCGATCTGGTCTTCGGTGAACTGGGGAAACATGGCGACTCCGACCCAAAGGCCCAGGGTAGCAAGGGCCCAGGGGCCCCCCAAGGATCTGCGGGACAGTTCAAGCAGGGATCACAGACCGCAGTTCCGGGTGGACCCTCGGATTCCTAGACCCGGACCGGCAGCCGCAAGGTGAAGGTGGTGCCCTGTCCCGACCCGCTGACGAGCGAGAGGGTTCCGCGGAGGTCGGTCACCGTCTGGAGGACGGACGCGAGGCCGAGCCCGGTGCCACGTCCGGGGGCCTTGGTGGTGAAGAAAGGCTCGAAGATACGCGCATGGAGGGTTTCGGGGATGCCCACCCCGGTGTCGGAGACCGCCAATTCGACCAGGGAATCGTCCTCTTCCCGAATCAGGGCCACCCGGAGGCGCAGGGTGCCTCCCTCGGGCATGGCATCCCGGGCGTTGAGGACGAGGTTCACCACCAGCTGATCCAGCCGTCCCGCCTGGCAGTGGATGAACGCGGGCCGGGCCGGCAGGTCCACTTCGAAGTGGATCGAGGACGGCAGGGTGGCGCGGAGCAGGGCCCACAAGTGCCTGATCCGCTGGATCAGTTCCACATCATCCGGGGGATCCTCGTGGCCGCGGCCGATGGCCATGAGGTCCGAGGCCAGCCCCGAGGCTCGGGCGGCTGCGTCCTTGAGGTGCGCGGCGTGACGTTCGATGGCTGGATCGGGCGTGCCCATGGCTTCGGCCAGGAGTTCCGCATTGAGGCTCACGATGCCGAGGAGGTTCTTCAGGTCGTGGGCGATGCCCGCGCCCAGGCTGGCCATGCTGTTCAGGCGTTCGGTGCGGAGGAGGAGATCCTGGGCGGCCTCCAGGGCGCGAGTGCGCGCCTGGACCCGCGTCTCCAGCGTGGCCGACAGGCCCTGGAGGTCCCGGAGGACCAGCAGGCCGCGGAAGAGCCCCAGGGCGGCCAGCAGAATGCCCGTACCGATGACCGGTGGATCGAGTCGCTTCGGGGTCAGGAGGAGCGCTCCGAAGATGAAGGAGAGCGCCGTGGCCGCGGGCAGGATGGGCAGCAGGAGCGAGGGCATCGATCGATCCAGGGCCTCATCCCCGGGAATTCGCCCGGGTTCGAGGGGCTGGGGTGCCAGGGGCGCCAGAAGGATGACCAGTCCCGCGAGCAGCACCAGCAGATCCAGGGGATGGCCCGTGTAGTACCGTCCCACCAGGCCAAGCGGTATCTGTAAGATGACCCCGAACAGGGAGATGCAGAAGGTGGCGAGGATCCATCCCAGGGGCCCCCGGAACCGCGCGGGTTGGCGGGCACCCAGGTAGGCGCCGATGCCCAGGATCGTCGCAACCCCCAGGAAGAAGATCATCCAGAACAGCCGGATCAAGATGGGTGCGGCGCTGCTCTTGAAGAGGGGGCCCAGGGCAAAGAACCATGAGACGAAGAAGACGGAGACGGCGATTCCGAGACCGTCCAGGCCCTTCCGGAGGCGCTCGGAGCCCGAGGTCGAAGCCAGGGGCCAGGCGAGGAGGGAAGCGATCACCAGGCCCAGGGACAGGACGGAGAGGCTGTCCCCCCAGGAGGGAAACCTCGGGGCCGCACCCGCCACCAGGATCGAGACGGTGGCCCAGCCCTGGGCGCAGGCCTGCGCGAACAGGCTCAGGCCCAGCAGACGCCAGCCCAGGGCGGCCGAGGGCTCCCGCTGCGACCGGGCCAGCATGTAGAGGCCGGCCTGGAGGAAGACCGCCAGGTTCAAGGCGTTCAGGAAGAGGGCCCGAGGCCCCGGGGGGAAGGCCATCCCCCCCAGCCCGGCCGACAGGTAGCCGAGCAGGATCCACCGGACAGACCCCGGCCATGGCCGTGGCCCAGAAACAGGGGTTGGTGGGGGAGGCGTCGACATGGCCGGTCCCAGACTGCATCGGCCCAATCCGGGAGGAACCTGAGCCGGTGGGCGGGGCATCAGGCCTGGAGTTCGGCCCGGAGCAGGGCGAGGGCGGCCTTCGAGCCCTCCCACTTCATGAGGGCAAGGGCCTCGTCCAGGCCGCACCACTTGAATTCGCTGTGCTCCAGGGGCTCCAGGTCCACGGCGGCATCGGCCGGCACCTCCATGGCGAAGCAGGTCTCGGTGTTGAAGCGGGGCTCGGGATCCGGGAAGTGGACGATGGTGGGGTCCACCCAGAAGGTGTGGGAGAGGCCCAGGGGCCGCAGGATCCCGGTCAGACCCGTCTCCTCCTTCAGTTCCCGGTGGGCGGTCGCCTCGGGCGTCTCGCCGGGCTCCATCATCCCGGTGACGCTCTGCCACCAGCAGCCGTGTTCAGGTTGGCGCAGCATCATGAGGATCTGGGGGCCCTCGGGATTCCGGCGCCAGGTGAGGGCGGACACGCTGCGGCTGGGGGCGCGAGTGGGTTGAAGGTCCAGGGCCAGGCTGTCCCTCAGATGGGTCTGGAGGCGATCCGCAGCCTCCGCCCAGGTGGGGGCGGCCCCGCCCAGGAGCGATGCCAGGCTGCACACGCCCTTGTCCGTGAAGCCGCAGGGGGTGATCCACCGGAAGTGGGCCAGGTTGGGGCAGACATTGAAGGCGATGCCATGCGTCGTGATCCAGCGGCTGAGGTGGAGGCCGATGGCACCGAGCTTCTCCAGGCCCCGGGGTGTCTCCACCCATATGCCAGGTGCCCCCTTGAGGCGGTCCGCCACGACGCCGAAATCGGCCGCCGTGCGGATCATGGCCTCCTCAAGGCCGCGCACCAGCCGACCCACGTCCTCGCGGCCACCCCGGAGGTTGCAGATGGGGTAGGCCACGATCTGGCCGGGGCCGTGGTACGTCACCTCGCCGCCCCGGTCCGTCCGGTGGACGCTGACGCCCTGGGTGGCCAGGAAGTCGTCGCTCACGTGGATGTCGGCGGGCGTGGCATTCCGGCCGAGGGTGAACACGGGGTCATGCTCCAGGATCACCAGCTGGTCAGGCCGTTCGCCTTCGGCGATGTAGGACGAAAGCGCCTTCTGGAGCCGCAGCCCCGCCGGGTAGAACACCCGGCCGAAACGACGCAGCTGGGCGGGGCGGGGGATGCTGAAACCGTGTTCGGTCATGTCCCGAGTGTAGCTCAGGGGTCGGCCCCCATCCTGGAACGACTCCTGCCATGATCAGGTGAGATGAGCCTGGATCCTTCCACCATCGGCCGCTACAAGGTCCTCGGCACCCTGGGTTCCGGGGCGATGGGGACCGTCTACCTGGCGGAGGATCCCCTCCTGAAACGGGGGCTGGCCATCAAGGTGGTGCGGGAGGGCACCGGGGATGCGGGCGTGCTCCAGCGTTTCAAGCGCGAGGCGGAAATCTCGGCCCGGCTGAACCACCCCAATGCCATCACCGTTTTCGATGTGGGCGAGGAACCGGACCTGGGGCCCTACCTGGTCATGGAATACGTGGAGGGCGAGTCCCTGGCGGCCCTCCTGAAGCGGGGCCCCCTGTCGCCCCCGGATGCGGTGGACCTCCTCCTGCAGGCGGCGGCGGCCCTGGAGGCGGTTCACGCCCTGGGGATCGTCCACCGCGACATCAAGCCCGAGAACTTCATGGTCACGAAGGACGGCAGCCTCAAGCTCATGGACTTCGGCATCGCGCGCGGGGATCAGGGCCGGTTCACCACCGCCTCGGTCTTCCTTGGTACGCCCGCCTATGCCGCGCCGGAAGTGCTGGGGGGAGCCCAGGCGATCGAGGCCACGGATCGCTGGGCCTTCAGCCTTACGGCCTACGAGCTGCTGACGGGTACGCTGCCCTTTCCGGGGGACAGCGTGGGCGCGGTGCTCTACCGCATCGCCCACGAACCACCGGTCTTCCCGGACACCCTGGCCCCTGCGCTGGTCGAGGTCTTTCAGCGGGCCCTGGACAAGGATCCCAAGGCCCGGTTCCCGGACCTGCGGGCCTTCCTGCACGCCCTCCTGGAGGCGCTGCCCCTTGAGGATGCTGTCCGACAGGCCTTTCTGGCCCAGCTGATCACCCCGGCGCGGGCCACGGGAACCCTGCGCCTGGAACGGACCGGGAAGCGCCGTCCGCGGCTCCACTGGGGGTGGGCTGTGGGCTTGGCGGTGGCGGTTCTGGCGGCCTGGGCCTTCCTGGCCCGCTCTGCGCCGAGCCGGATCCTTTCGATCGATTCCCGACCCAGCGGCGCCGAGGTCTTCCTGGATGGCACCTCCCTTGGCCGGACCCCCCTCCGCCAGGTGGTGGTGAAGGGAAAGGCGGATCGCCTGCGCCTTGAGAAGGCCGACTTCCTGCCTGCCGAGCACCGGATCCAGCCCGAAGATCGGGACCTGTCGCTGCGTCTCCAGCCCGCCCCCTTCGAGGTCCAGGTGATCAGCGATCCCCCGGGGGCCGAGGTGCTGCTGGACGCGGAAGCCAAGGGGCCCAGTCCCCTCACCCTCCAGGTTCCCGGAGAGGGCCTTCATGTGGTGCACCTGAAGCTGGACAACTACCAGCCCTGGAGCGCCACCCTGGAGCGCCACAAGCCCCTGCCCGACCCGGTGCGCCTCCAGAAACTCCGTGCCCACAAGGCCCCTGGGCCGGAAGGCAAGTTCAAGAAGTTCATCAAGGGGATCTTCACGAAGTAGGGAGCGGTTGCCGCCGCAGCCCATTCCTCCTAAGGCAGCCGGTCGTTCAGCAGCACCTTCTGGGTCTGGGCCTCGCGGTAGGCGCGGAGGCGGGCGTGGAGCGTGTCGTCGGTGCCGGCGAGGATGGCCGCGGCCAGGAGGGCCGCATTGATGGCTCCGGGTTTGCCGATGGCGAGGGTTCCGACCGGGATCCCAGCAGGCATCTGCACGATGGAGAGCAAGGAATCGAGGCCGTTCAGGGTCTTGCTCTGCACGGGGACGCCCAGGACAGGCAGGGCGGTCTTGGCCGCGGCCATGCCCGGCAGGTGGGCGGCCCCGCCCGCGCCGGCGATGATGACACGCAGGCCACGGCCCTCGGCCTTCTCGCAGTACTTGAACAATTTGTCCGGCGTCCGATGGGCACTGACCACCTCGGCTTCGAACGGGATGCCCAGTTCCCGCAGCGTCTCCGCCGCGTGCTCCATCGTCTCCCAATCCGAGCGGCTGCCCATAATGAGGCCCACAAGCGGTTGATCAGCCATGGGTCACCTCAACGGAAAGATCGGTCGAACGAACCTGGGGTCTGCGGTCTGAGCCAGCGAAGTCGGCGAAGAAGATGAGGCCTACCAGCGGTTGATCAGCCAAGGGCCACCTCCAGTCGTTCGACGAGAAAAGGATTACCACCAAGACACCAAGGCACCAAGCAAGACCGGCGTCCGCCAAGGCGGGTTCGATGCTTTGTCTCTCGTGGTGGTGCCATGTACTGCCGATCGGCCATGATGATGGGATGGCAAGGGTGATCGTGGTGGGAGGAGGCGCGGCGGGGCTGGTGGCGGCCTGGCGGGCGGCGTCCCTGGGCCACGCGGTCACGCTGCTGGAGGCCAATGGGCGCCTGGGCGTAAAGCTCCGCATCAGCGGTGGCGGCAAGTGCAACATCACCCACGATGGACCGCCCAAGGCCCTGCTGGCGGCCTTTGCCCGGGAGCAGGCGAGGTTCCTCCGACCCGCGCTGCACGCCTTCGACAATGACGCGGTACTGGACCTGCTCCATCGCGAGGGCGTGGCCACCTACACGCGGGAGAACGGTCGCGTGTTTCCCCTGGACCGACCCGGCAGCGCCATGGCCGTGGTGGCGGCCTTCGAGGCGCGGGTGCGCCGCGTCGGGGTGGACGTCCGCACGGGCGTCCGCGTGCTGGGGCTCCTGGGCCGTGCCCCCCGCCTGGCGGGCGTGCGGCTGGAGATGGGCGAACTGGAGGCCGACCAGGTGATCCTGGCCACCGGCGGCGCGAGCTACCCCGAGACCGGCACGCGGGGGGAGGCGCTGGGCTGGCTCCAGGCCCTGGGGGTGCCGGCGCGGCCCTGGTTTCCAGCCCTGGCGCCCATCCCCCTGGAGGCACCGCGCCCCGCCTGGGAGGGCGTGGCCCTGCGGGATGGCGAGCTGCGGCTCTCCGCTGGGCGGGAGGGGCGGCGCCTGGCGGCCTTCGCGGGCGACCTGGTCTTCACCAAGGTCGGCATCAGCGGACCCGCGGCGCTGGAACTGAGCCAAGCGGTGGAACGGGCCCGCCGATCGGGGGAGGCCTGGCTGGCCTATGCCTCCACGCGGGAGACGCCCGAGGTTGTGGACGCGGCCCTGCTGGCCGAGGCCCGCACGAACCCCCGCCTGCGTGCCGCGAGCTGGCTCCAGCGGCATCTGCCCGAACGGCTGGTGGATCCGCTGCTGGACGCGGCCCGCGTGGGTATGGACCTGTGTCTGAAGGACCTGACGCGGGAGGGGCGCCGCGCGCTGGTGGGCTTCGCCACCGCCCTGCCGTTGGGGGCCCCGCGTCCCGTGCCCCTGGCCCGGGGCGAAGTGGCCGCCGGCGGCGTGGACCTGGCTGCCGTGGATTCCGGCACCATGCTGGTTCGGGGCTGGGAGAACCTGCGCGTGTGCGGCGAGCTGCTGGACCTCGACGGTCCCGTGGGCGGCTACAACCTCCAGGCGGCCTTCAGCACCGGGTACGCCGCGGGCAGCCTGGCCTAAATCCGGCCTGCCAGGTCGATCACCAGGTCGCACAGGCGGGCGGCGTAGCCCGTCTCGTTGTCGTGCCAGCCGAACACCTTCACGAAACGGGGGCCCAGCGTTAGGGTCAGGTCCAGATCCATGACCACACTCTCGGACCGGCCGGTGAAATCGCAGCTGACAGCGTGCGGTTCCGCCACGCCCACGAGGCCCTTCCAGGGGCCTTCCGCGGCGGTCTGGAAGGCGGCTCGGATCCCCTCCGCGGCGACGTTCCGGCGCACGGTCGCCACCAGATCCACGAGGTTCACATTGAGGGTGGGCACGCGCAGCGCCACGCCGCCGAAGCCCTCGGGCAGGGTGGGCAGAACCCGGTGCAGGGCCCCGAAGGCGCTTGAGGTGGTGGGAATGATGCTCGTGAAGGCGGCCCGGGCCCGGCGCAGGTCCTTGTGCGGCAGATCCAGCAGCCGCTGGTCGTTGGTCACCACATGCACCGTACTCATGCCGGCGTGCTCAAGACCGAAGGCCTGATCGAGAATCCTCAGCATCGGGGCGGTGGCGTGGGCCGTGCAGCTCGCGTTGGAGATGATCCGGTGGCGGTCTGGATCCAGCTCCGCGCCGTTGATCGGGGCGATGACCGTGAGATCCGCGTCCGGACTGGGGGCGCTGATGACCACATGGGTCACGGCCCCCTTCAGGTGGCGCGCGGCGTCGGCCCGGCGGGTGAAGCGCCCGCTGGCTTCCACCACCAGCCCCGCGCAGGCCGGGAAGGGGATCGCCGCGGGATCCGGCAGGTGGAAGAGGGGCACCTTCCGATCCCCGATGAGGAGATAGTCCTGGCTGCCCTCCCGGGCCCCGTGGATGGGCAGCCCGGGACGGCCATGCACCGAATCGAAGCGGAGGAGGTGGACCACCTGATCCAGGGGCGCCGGATCATTGAGCGCACAGAGCAGGTCGGGCTGGCGTTGGGCGAGGATGCGGACGGCCAGACGGCCAATGCGGCCGAGGCCATTAAGGGCGATGCGGGTCATGGGCTAGATGTGCTCCAGCACGTGGAGGCAGAGGTCCTTCAGGCGGGCGGCATACCCGTACTCGTTGTCGTACCAGGCGAAGACCTTCACGAGGCGGGGGCCCAGCACCTTGGTGAGGTAGGGATCGTAGAGGCTGCTGGCGGGGTTGCCCACCATGTCCACGCTCACCAGTTCCTCATCCAGCACCACCAGGTAGGGCGCCAGGGGGCCCTCCGACGCGGCCTTGCGGAAGGCGGCCTGGACGGTCTCGAGGGTGGCGTCTGCCTTCAGGGAGGCGGTGAGGTCCACGATGCTGACATCCGGCGTGGGCACCCGCACGGCGAGGCCATCAAGCCGGCCCTTGAGGTGGGGCATCACGAGGCCGATGGCCTTGGCGGCGCCGGTGCTCGTGGGGATCATGCTCAGGGCGGCGGCCCGGGCCCGGCGCAGGTCCTTGTGGGGGAGGTCCAGGATGCGCTGGTCGTTGGTGTAGCTGTGGATGGTGGTCATGAGGCCGTATTCCAGCCCAAAGGTGTCGTCCAGCACCTTCACCACGGGGGCCAGGCAGTTGGTGGTGCAGCTGGCATTGGAGATGACGCGCTCCTTCGCCAGATCCAAGGTCTGCTCATTCACGCCCATGACCACGGTGCGGTCGGCATCGTCGGCAGGGGCGCTGATGAGCACGTGGCTCACGCCATTCTGGAGGTGCATGGCGGCCTTGGCGCGCTTCGTGAAAAGCCCGGTGCACTCCAGCACGACCTGGGCACCCAGGGGGCCGAAGGGGATCAGCTGCGGATCCTTCTCGGCGTAGACCCGGATGCGGTGTCCATCCAGGACCAGGAAGTCCTCGTCCGCGGCCACGGAGAAGTCGGCGCGCCCATGCACGGAGTCGTACTTCATCAGGTGGGCCAGGGTGGCAGCGTCGGTGAGGTCATTGACGGCCACCACCTGCACATGGGGAACCTTCATCAAGTGCCGAAGCACCAGTCGGCCGATGCGGCCCAGCCCGTTGATCGCCACTTTCTTCATGGGATCCTCCCAACCCTGTTTTATCGGTCTCCGGCGGTCCTGTCGAAAGAAAACGGCGGACTTCAGACGGAATGAAAAAGCCCGGCATCGCCGGGCCTGGAAATTCGGACGGTTCGGGGTCCACCCGAGGCGGTGGGGAGGCCGGTCTAGCTGGCCAGACTGGCGCGACGGATGTGGCTCGGAGGGGCCTCGAGCTTTTTGGACAGCGTGTTGCGGTGGATGCCCAGCTCCCGGGCAGCGGCGCTCTGGTTGCCCTCGTGGGCCGCCAGGACCTCCTCCAGGAACAGGCGCTCAAACTCGCGGCAGGCCATGTCCAGTGGTACGCCGCCACGCACCATCTCGGCCACGAGACTTCGCAGCTTCTCGCGCATCAGGTTCTCTCCAACAACGAATCGGGAGATCGAAGGTAGCACTCCGGTGACCCAGTGCAAAGCCCCTGTGACATCATGGGCACACAGGCCGGCTCTGTGGAAAACTGTGTGGACTGCCTGTGGACGTGGGGTGAACCGTGACACGCAAGACCAAACTCGTGATGACCTTGGGGCCCGCGATGTTGCAGGGCGACCGGCTGCGGGAAGCCCTCCGCGAGGCGGATGCGGTGCGGCTGAATGCCAGCCATGGTGATCCCGAGACCCGGGAGGAGACCCTCCGCCGGGTGCGGGAGCTGGCCCTGGAACTGGGCCGCTTCATTCCCGTGTTCCTGGACCTGCAGGGCCCCAAGTGGCGCATCGGCGAACTGGCCGAACCCGCGGAGCTGGTAGACGGAAGCCAGGGCGCCTTTTACCGTCCCGGTACGACTCCCCCGGCAGGCCTGGCCTGGGCCGCGCCCTTGCCGCACCCCGAGCTGTTCGAAGGCGCGGAGGTGGGCCAGCACTGGCTGCTGGACGACGCGGCGCTGGAGGTGGAGATCACGGCCGTCACCCTGGACGCCCTGCGGGCCAAGGTGCTGGTGGGGGGCCCCTTGAAGGGCCGCAAGGGCGTCCATCCCATCGGCATGGCCCTGAATGTGGATCCCCTCACCGAGAAGGATCACATCGACATCCGCTGGGGGGTGGAGCATCAGGTGGACCTGTTCGCCCAGAGCTTCGTGCGCCGGGCCTCGGATATCCAGCAGCTCCAGGCCATCATCCAGCACCTGGGCGGCACTCAGCCCGTCATTGCGAAGATCGAGCATCCGGCGGCCCTGGCCTACCTGGACGAGATCCTCGAGGTCTCCTGGGGGGTCATGGTCGCCCGGGGAGATCTGGGCGTGGAACTGGGTGTCGAGCGCGTTCCAGGCCTCCAGAAGCAGATCATCAAGGCGGCGCGCCGGGCGCTGAAGCCGGTCATCACGGCCACTCAGATGCTGGAGAGTATGATCGAGCACCCCCAACCCACCCGGGCCGAGGCCAGCGACGTGGCCAACGCCATCTGGGACGGCACGGATGCGGTGATGCTCAGCGCCGAGAGCGCCACGGGGAAGTATCCAGTGGAGGCGGTCCAGTGGCTCGCCCGCATCGCCACGGAGGCCGACGCCAATGCCAAACAGCGGGCCAAGACCCTGCCGGAGGAGTTCGCCGAGAAGGTGCTGGCGCGCACGGACATCTCCGTGGCCTTCGCCGCCTGCCGCACGGCGGACGAGATCAACGCCCGCTGGATCGTGGCCTTCACCGAGGGCGGTGGCACGGCCCGCATGGTGAGCCGGCTGGCGGGGCGGACTCCGGTGCTGGGGGCCACGGTGGACGAAGGCACGGCCCGGCGCATGGGCCTGCTCCGGGGCGTCACGGCACTCATCATCCCCCGCGTCAGCAGCACGGACGAGATGGTGGAGGTGGTCCGCGATCTGCTCCAGGCCAAGCACAAACTCATGAGCCTCGACCGGGTGGTCATGACCATGGGGCTGCCCCTGTGGAAGAGCGGTACGACGAACACCATGAAGGTGATGACGTTCTAGGCTTCGGATCCTCTTCCAAGGAGCACGCCATGATCCTGTCCAGGCCCACCCCCGGCGAGTTCCCGCCGGCCTACGCCCCCTACCTGGCCGCAGTTCCAGAAGGGGATGTGTTCGCCTTCCTCCAGGCGCAGCTGGACGAGGTCCCGGCGCTCCTCGGCGGGCTGCGCGAGGACCAGGCCGGTTTCCGCTACGCCCCGGGGAAGTGGACGCTCAAGGATCTGCTCCAGCACCTGATCGATTCGGAGCGGGTGTTCAGCTATCGCGGAATGCGCATCGGCCGGGGAGACACCACGCCCCTGCCGGGCTACGAGGAGAACGCCTTCGCCGCCGCCGCCCACGCGGACCGCCGGCCCTTGGCCGATCTCCTGGCGGAATGGCGGGCCCTCCGGACCGGCAGTCTGGCCCTCTTCCGCGGCCTTCCCGACCCGGCCTGGACGAACACGGGCATCGCCAACGGCCTGCCCGTGACGGCCCGCTGCTTCCCCTTCTTCTGTGCCGGTCACACCGCCCACCACCTGGACATCGTCCAGAAGCGGTACCTTCCGGCCTTGAAGTAGGGGTCAGGCCTCCGTCAGCCCCCAGTCCTTCAGGGCGGCGAGAAGGCGGTGGAGCTGGTCGGTCTCGGTGGTGTGGAAGCGGCTCACCAGCTTCCAGCCTTGGGCCACCTTCTGGTAGCGGTGCAGCCAGAGGAAGGGGCCTTCCCAGCCGCCTTCGGGATCGGACCGGGTCTTCACCAGGAAAGCCACAGTGGTCCAGGGACCGCGGGACAGGAAGCGCCGGCCCACTTCCTGGATGCCGGTCTCCTCGTCGGAATCCAGCACCAGGTCGTCGAGATCATGGATGATCATGGGAACACCTCGCTCCGTTCAGCCATCCTAATGCCTGGGAGGTCCATCCGTGGAAAAGCTCATGCGCTTCATCGGCGCCACCGTGGGCAGCATGGTGGGGTGGTGGCTGGGCATGTACATCGGCATCGGCACCGCCGTGATCCTGAGCGTGGTGGGCACTGGCTTCGGGCTGTGGGCGGGCCACTGGGTACTCGATCGGTGGATGGACTAGGCTGTTCCGTGGTTCGATGGAACCCATGCGGATCGAATGCATTGCCATCGGGACCGAACTGCTCACCACGCGGCGCCTCGACACCAACTCGGTGTGGATCGCCGAGCGGCTGGCGGAGCTGGGGCTGGGCCTCCACCGCAAGACCGCCGTGGGTGACAGCCGGGAGGATCTGGCGGAGCTGTTGCGCGAGGCCCTCACGCGCTCGGACCTCATCCTCACCACCGGGGGGCTCGGGCCCACCTTCGATGACTTCACCAAGGAGCTCTTCGCGGAGATCCTCGGCGTTGGCCTGAAGGAGAATGCTCAGAGCCGGGCCGACATGCTGGCCTTCTACGAGGCCCGGAAGCGGGTGCCGCCCCCGGCCAACTTCAAGCAGGCCCTCATCCCCGAGGGGGCCGAAGCGCTGCGGAATGCGGTGGGCACGGCCCCTGGCGTCTACTGGCAGGACCCTCCCGGGCATCCCGGGAAGCGCATCCTGATGTTCCCGGGCGTGCCGCGGGAGATGAAGCGCATGTGGGAGGAGCATGCCGTTCCGCGTCTCCGCCCCCTGGCGGGCCGGCCCATGCACACGCTCCGCATGGTGGTGGGCGGCGTGCCCGAGAGCACCCTGGACCAGCGGACGCAGGAGGTCCGGGAGCAGCACGGGCATCTCGAATGGACCATCCTGGCGAGCCTCACCCAGGTTGAGCTGCTGGCCCGGGGCGTTGATCCGGAAGCGCTGGCCCGGGCCCGGGCGGCGTTCGAACCCATCCTGGGGCCGGATCTCGCCTGTGTGGGGGAGGGCAACCTGGAAGACGCCATCCTGGATCGTCTGAAGGCCCGCGGCGAGACCCTCGCCGTGGCCGAGAGCATGCCCGGTGGGCTGCTGGCCTCCCGCCTC
This sequence comes from Acidobacteriota bacterium, assembly GCA_021802985.1. Taxonomy (GTDB): domain Bacteria; phylum Acidobacteriota; class Holophagae; order Holophagales; family Holophagaceae; genus Geothrix. The sequence continues at coordinate 39,737 of JAJZQW010000011.1, forward strand.
ACGGCCATTCCCGGTGCCAGCCAGGCCTTCCTCGGGGGTGCCACGGTCTACAGCGCCACCGCGAAGACGGCCCTGTTGGGGCTTGATCCGACCCTGCTGGCTGCGGAGGGCACCGTGTCCGAAGCCACCAGCCGCCGCCTGGCGGAGGCTGTCCGGGCCCGGCTGGGCGCCACCTGGGGTCTGGCCGTCACCGGCAACGCCGGACCCGGCGCCGAAGGCGATGCGCCCGTGGGCACGGTCCACATCGCCCTGGTTGGACCCGGTGCGACCCAGGTACAGAGCCTGAATCTGCCGGGCGACCGCAACGAAGTGCAACTCCGCGGTGCGGCCTGGTCGCTGGACCTGCTCCGGCGGGCCCTGGGGGCGCAGGGCCGCTGATACACTGCCGCCATGTCCTCCTCAGATCCGACATTCCTGATCCTCGCCTGCCTGGCGGCCTTTGCCTGCGGGAGCATCCCCTTCGGCCTTCTCGTCGTGAAGCTGGCCGGGAAGGGGGATGTCCGAGCCCATGGCAGCGGCAACATCGGCGCCACCAACGTGAGCCGGGTGGGCGGCAAGGGCCTCGGGATCGTCACCCTGCTCCTGGACATTGCCAAGGGCTTCCTGCCGGTGTTCCTGGCCCGCCAGGCGGACTGGCCCCTCGACATGCAGGCAGCCATCGCCCTCTGTGCCACGGCGGGCCATGTGTTCACGCCCTGGCTCAAGTTCAGGGGCGGGAAGGGCGTGGCCACCGCCCTCGGTGCGGCCCTGGCCTACCGGGCCTTCGCGGTGCTGCCGAGCCTCGGGCTCTTCATCCTGCTGGTGGCGCTCACCCGCTTCGTGAGCCTGGGCAGCATCGTCGGCGCCCTGACGCTGCCGGTTTCCATGGGCTGGGTGCGGGAGACGGTGCATCGGACCGAGGTGCTCGGGATCCAGCTCCAGGCCGGGATCCGCGAGCAGGATCCCTGGCAGGCCATCTTCCTGTGGGTGCTCATCGCCCTGCTGGTGGTGGCCAAGCACCACGAGAACATCGCCCGGCTTCTGAAGGGCACGGAGTCGCCGCTCTGGGGCGCGAAGAAGGATGAGGGAACCCATGCCTAGCCGCGCGGACATCGGCATCTTCGGTTCGGGGGCCTGGGGCACGGCCTTGGCCATCACCTGGGCGCGGGCGGGCGCGGACGTGGTGCTCTGGAGCGGCTTCCCCGAGGAGGTGGCCCTGCTCTCGGCCGGACGCTCCCACCCCCGGTTGAAGGATGCCCCCTTTCCCGATTCCCTGACGGTGACGGGTGACGCGGCCGCAGCTTTCTCCGCGCCGCTCTGGATCTCGGCCATGCCCACCCAGGTGACGCCCGATGCGTGGCGGAAACTCCGCCGGGAGGCCCCGACGCCGCCGGAGCTGGTCATCCACGTGAGCAAGGGCATCCTGCAGAGCACGCACCAGACCCTCACCCAGGCCCTGACCGGGGTGCTGGATGTGCCCGTGGGCGCGCTGTCGGGGCCCACCTTCGCGGACGAGGTGGCCCGCGGGGTGCCCTCGGCCATCGTGCTGGCGCTGCCGCCGACGGTGGCCGATGACCGCGCCCGCGAGTGGCAGGCCCGGTTGGCCTCGGAGCGCCTCCGCATCTACCTTAGCCGGGACGTGATCGGCACCGAGCTGTGCGGTGCCCTGAAGAACGTGCTGGCCATCGCCGCCGGCCTGGTGGACGGCCTGAAGCTGGGCTACAACGCCCGGGCCGCGCTCATCACCCGCGGCCTGGCGGAAATGGCACGGCTCGTCGAGGCCCTGGGTGGCCAGCCCGCCACGGTCATGGGGCTGGCGGGCATGGGCGACCTGCTGCTCACTGCCACGGGGCCCCAGAGCCGCAACCGCACCTTCGGCGAGCTGGTGGGGAAGGGGCAGACCGTGGAGGCCGCCCGGGATGCCCTGGGTGGGCAGATCATCGAGGGCATGTTCACCACCCAGGCGGCCCTCGCCCTGGCGGCCGAGGTGGGCGTGGAACTGCCCATCGCCACCGAAGTGCAGCGCCTGCTGAACGGCGAGTCCGCCCAGGAAGCGGTCCGTCGCCTCATGACCCGGTCCCTGAAGTCGGAGTAGTGGAGGAGTCCGCCATGGCCCAGCCCTTCCGTTTCCGCGTGAATCAGCATGGCCCGGCGGGATCGCCCGTCCGCGAGGCCTTTACGCCCGCCGCGCCGAAGCCCGGCTGGGTACGCATCGAACTCAAGGCCATGGCGCTCAACCACCTGGATCTCTGGACCACGGTGGGCCTGCCGGGCTTCCCCCTGCCGCTGCCGCTGACGCCCGGTTGCGATGGCGCGGGGATCCTGGAGGCCGTGGGCGAGGGCACCGCCCTGCCGCCCGGCGTGGAGCCGGGGGGCAGCGTGATGATCGCGCCGGGGCTCAGCTGTGGGCTGTGTCCGGCCTGCTTCCGGGGCGATGACATGCTCTGCGCCTCCTACGGCGTCCTGGGCCACGTCTCGGATGGCACGGCCGCCACCCACGTGCTGGTACCCGCGGCAAACCTGCTGCCCATCCCCGGCAACTGGAGTTTCGAGCAGGCGGCGGCCTTCCCCCTTGTGTTCCTCACGGCCTGGGAGATGCTCGTCCACAAGGTCAAGCTGCGCCCCGGCGAGACCGTGCTGGTCTGGGGTGGCGGCAGCGGCGTCGGCAGCGCGGCCATCCAGCTGGTGAAGGCCCTGGGGGGCCAGGCCATCGCCGTGGTGGGCAGCGAGGCCAAGGCCATGAAGTGCTGGGATCTGGGGGCGGAGCATGTGATCGTCCGGGGGGACATGAAGGCCCTGCCCGGCAAGGTGCGCGACCTGACCGGCAAGCGGGGCGTGGACGTGGTCTTCGAACACACGGGGGCACTGACCTGGGGAGCCAGCCTGGCCGCCTGCACCCGGGGTGGCCGCATCGTTACCTGCGGGGCCACGACGGGTCGGGAGACCTCCTTCGATCTGCGGGCCCTGTTCGCCAAGCAGATCCAGATCCATGGCTCGTACATGGGCCGCCGCGAGCACCTCTGGACCCAGCTGGCCCTGATCCAGCGGAACCCCACCAATCCACCCTTCCGCCCGATCATCGACCGCGTCTTCGAACTGTCCGAGTACCCCGAGGCCCAGCGGTATCTGGAAAGCGGGCAGGGCTTCGGCAAGGTGGTGTGTCGGGTCTGAGATGAGCTTCAGGGATCGGCCCCAGAGCTGGTAGACTCAACCGTTTGCGTTTGCCAACGGAGTCCCCGTGAAAGTCCTCATCCTCGGCGTCAACGGCTTCATCGGCTCCCACCTGGTGGGCCGCATCCTCCGCGACACGGACTGGGAGGTCTTCGGGCTGGACCTCGGCACCCACAAGGTGGAGGAGTATCTGGACAACCCCCGGTTCCACTTCGTGGAGGGCGACGTCACCATCTCCAAGGAGTGGATCGAGTACCACATCAAGAAGTGCGACGTGGTGCTGCCGCTGGTCGCCATCGCCACCCCGAAGGTCTACGTGACGGACCCCCTGCGGGTCTTCGAGCTGGACTTCGAGGAGAACCTCCGCGTGGTTCGGCAGTGCGTGAAGTACAAGAAGCGCGTGGTCTTCCCCAGCACCTCCGAGGTCTATGGCATGTGCCCCGACGCGGAGTTCGACGAGTACGAGTCCCCCCTGGTGACGGGCCCCATCCCCATGAACCGTTGGATCTACAGCACCAGCAAGCAGCTGCTGGACCGCGTGATCTGGGCTTACGGCTTCCAGCAGGGACTGAAGTTCACCCTCTTCCGGCCCTTCAACTGGATGGGCCCCAAACTCGATAGCCTGAACACCGCCAAGGAGGGCAGCTCGCGCCTGGTGACCCAGTTCAGCTGGAACCTCTTCAACGGCGAGCCCCTGAACTTGGTGGATGGCGGCACAGCCCGCCGCTGCTTCATCGATGTGGAGGATGCCATGGATGGGCTGATGTCCGTCCTGCGCAACGAGGGCGGCAAGGCCGACGGCCAGATCTTCAACATCGGCAATCCGGTCAATGACTTCAGCGTCCGCGAGATCGCCGAAATGATGATCGCCATCTGGAAGGACCACCCCTTCCGCAAGGAGCGGGGCATCCCCGAGGGCCGCATGGTCGAGACCGGCAGCGGCGACTTCTATGGCAAGGGCTACCAGGACGTGGCCCGGCGCACCCCCAGCATCAAGCGGATGCAGCAGACCTTCGGCTTCGAGCCCAAGGTGTCCATGACGGATTCGCTCCGCAAGGCCCTGGATTTCTTCGTCGAGGAGCATAAGGCGCTGGAGAAGGTCGTCGAGACCGAGAGCTAGGGCTTGAACGGCTCGGCGCGGTCAGTGGTGACGACTCATGGGATGGGTGCCGGGCTACGCTGAGGCAGAATCGCATCTCTTTTTTGGGTCTTCGTGGTGATTCTTTTTCTTTTCGATGAGATGAAACCCATGACGCGCCGCGAACGCTGGACCCTGATTCTGATCTGGCTGGGGCTGGGCCTTTTCCCGCTGCTGGTCCGCCCGCTCTGGGAGCCGGACGAGGCGCGCTACGCGGAGATCCCCCGGGAGATGCTGGCCACCGGGGACTGGCTCACGCCGCACCTGAACGGGGTGCTCTACTTCGAGAAACCACCGTTCCAGTACTGGCTGTCGGCCATCAGCCTGAGGCTCTTCGGGGTGAACGGTGCCGCGGCGCGGTTGCCCTTGGCGTTGGCTTCGGGGCTCATGATCTGGGCGGCCTGGCGCCTCGCGAAGCGGCTGGGGGCCCGGCAGCCGATGTGGGCGCCCTTCATGGCCGCGACCTGCCTCCTGGGCTTCCTGGTGGGGCAGATTCTCACCCTGGACGCCCTCTTCAGCGCCCTGGTGGTGGCCGCCCTCGTGGCCTCGGTGGAAGCGGTGGCTGCCCGCGTCGAAGCGCGGCCCGCCACGGCCTGGACCGTGGGGGCCTTCGTGCTGCTGTCCGCGGCCTTCCTGACCAAGGGGGTGGCGGCGTTGGCACTCCTGGGGCCGGCCCTGATCGGCTCGCTGGCCTTCGTGAGGGGCCGCCCAGCCTTGAAGAAGGCCGTGCTGGCCACGGCCTTCAGTCCCTGGGGCTGGCTGCTGGCGGCGGTCCTGACGGCCCCCTGGTTCGTGGCCGTGGAGCGCGCGAATCCGGGCTACGCCTGGTTCTTCTTCATCCATGAGCACATCGCCCGCTTCACCACCCACGAGGCCCACCGGCAGGGCTCCAACAACTGGTTCCTGGACAAGCTCTACTTCGTGGGGATCCTGGCCGTCGGGTTGCTGCCCTGGCTGTCCGCCTCTGTGGTCGGCCTGCGCCGCGCCTGGGCCTACCTGTGGAGCCGCGGGCCCCGGGCCGAGGATGGCGGCTTCTCCCGCTGGGCCGTGGCCATGGTGCTCCTCGCCTTCGCCTGGCCGCTCCTCTTCTTCAGCGTCTCGGGTTCCAAGCTGCCACCCTACATCCTGCCCGTGGTGATCCCCCTGGCGGCCCTGGCCTGCACCTTCGAGCGGGAGGGCGAGGAGGGCAGGGCCCTGGCGCGCACGGGGAAGGAATTGGGGATCCTCTCCCTGCTCTTCCTGGCCGCGGGGCTGGCCTTCTCGAAGGATCTGAGCGGCGGTCTGGGCTGGCTCCTGGCGCTGGCCGTGTCGCTGGCGCTGCTGGCCTTCTGGGCGCATCGGCCTGGCAGCCTGACCGGACCGGGCTGGAAGGTGCTGACGGGCCCGCGCCTCATGGTACTGCTTGGGGCGGCCCTCTGGCTCCTGATCCTGGCCGCCCAGGCGACGGCGGGTCCGGGCAAGACCGTCGCCACCCTCGTCAGGGAATCGCCGGCTGAGGCCCAGTGGATCAGCTATGGCACCTACTTCCAGGGGCTCCCCTTCTACGGGCACACCCGCTGCGTGGTGGTGGCGGGCACCGGCGAACTGGCCTATGGCCGCGACCATCTCGGCACCGGGGCCGGCCGCTGGTTCAATGAAGACCCGACTGCCCTGGGGGCCGTGGCCGACCGCATGAAGGCCGAGGATCCGCGCCGACCCGTGCTGGTGCTGGCTCCGCCGCGCACCTGGGACCGCCTCGATCCCCGTGCCCGGGCGGGCTGGGAGGAGCTGCGGCGCAGTCCCGCAGGCGTGGTGGCCCGGCGCAGGTAGCGTTCCGAGCCTACTTTTTGAAGGCCTTTTTTACGCCATGCCCGGCTTCCTTGGCGCCCTTGGCGATGCCCTTGCCGGCGGTCTTGGCGCCGCGGCCCACGGCCTTCCCACCTTCCTTGGCGACATGGCCGATGGCCTTGCCACCCTCCTTCACGCCGTGGGCGATTTCCTTGCCAGCCTGCTTGAGGTCCTCCTTCAGGTGGGAGGGGCCGGGGGTGACAAGGAGGGCGAGGCTGAGCAGGGTGGGTAGCATGGTTCCATTCTAGGCCGTTCCGGGATTCCCGCCCCTAGGGGAAGATGGAGGGATGGAAGACTTCCAGGATCAAGCCATTCCGGGCGGGACCGCGGGCCGATGGGTCCGGCGGAACCTGCCCGTGCTCCTCTTCGCCCTGCTGCTGCTGGCGGTGCTGCCCATGCGGGACCTCTGGGCGCCGGATGAGCCGGACTTCGCCCAGTGCGTCAAGGAGATGCGCCACATGGGGAGTTGGCTGCTCCCCTACCTGAACGGCCAGCCCTACAGCGAGAAACCCATCCTCTACTACTGGGTGATGAAGGTCTCGGCGATGGGGTTCGACCGGCTCACGGGGGGCTTCGGCTTCACCGAAGGCGTGGCGGCCTGGGCCCTGCGGCTGCCCTCCGTGGTGGCCTCGGTCGCCTTCATGGTCGCCTTCCGTCGCTGGATCCAGCGGTTCCTCGACCGGGGCACCGCGGACCTGGCGGTGATGGTGCTGGCGACCACACCCCTCTGGTTCTGGCAGTCGGAGTTCATCCAGATCGACCTGCTCTTCGCCGCCCTGCTGGCCTGGAGCTGGTTCTGCTGGCTGGCGGGCTACCTGCTGTTGAGGGGGCACGCGGCGCCCCGGTCGGCGGGCGAGCATCGCCGGTGGTTCCTCCAGGCCTATGTCTGGCTGGCCCTGGCCTTCCTGGCCAAGGGACCATTGGCGCCGGTGCTCTCCCTCCTCCTGGTGGGGACCTTCCTCCTCTGGCAGCGGGACCTGAAGGCCCTTCCGCGCACCGGCATCGTGGCCGGGCTGGCGATCACGCTGGCCCTCGTGGCGCCCTGGTACGTGGCCGCCGGCGTGAAGGGCGGCGCGCACTACGCCTACGAGATGATCATCTTCCAGAATGTCCAGCGGGCCACCCATGCCTGGGACCACATCCAGCCCTGGTGGCAGTACGGCCAGTATCTGCTGGGCGACTTCTTCCCCTGGGTGCTGCTCCTGCCGGCCCTGGCCCTCTTCCTTCGGCGGAGCGGGGCCCTGGGCCGCCCGGCCACCCGGTTCATCCTGCTGGCCTTCGCCGTGCCTTTCGTCTTTCTCAGCGCCGTCCAGAGCAAGCAGGGCAAGTACCTGCTCATGAGCTATCCCTTTCTGGCCCTTCTGCTGGCGGGCCTGCTACGCGACCTGGCCTCGGGTGGGGCCCCCGCGCGCATCCGCCGCCTGGGTGGACTCCTGGCGGCAGGCCTGGCGCTCCCGGCCGGCGCCCTCGTGGCCGTCGCCCTGGGGGCGGGCGGCGCCAGGCTCCAGGCGCAGGTGAGTGCCTACCTGGGGCCCATCCGCCTCATGGCCGCGGTGATGACCGTAGGAACCCTGGTCGTGATTCTCGCGGCGATCAAGGGGCAGGGGCAACGGCTGGTGCCCGCGGCGGCCCTGAGCCTCGGCCTGCTCTACCTGGTGGGAGGCACCTGGGGCTTCCGCCGCCTCGATCCCGCCAAGAACTACCGTCGCTGGACCACCGCTGTGCAGCCCTTGATCGCCGGTCGGCAGGTGTTCTACTGGCAGACCATCCGCAGCGGCGTGATGGTCTACACCGATCACCTGATGCCTGAGCTGCGCACCGCCGCGGCCCTGGAGCGGCTCGACCCCGAGGCCCGGCTGGTGGCCCAGCGGGACGAATGGGAGCAGGACGCCTGGGGCATGACCCCGGCCCTGCGGGCCCGCTTCGACGTGCTGCTGTCCGTACCCACCGGGGGCGGCGACATCCTGCTGTTGAAGAAGAAGCCTGACTGATGCCCGAACTGGAGATCCCGTGAGTCCAACCATGAAGGCCATTCCCCTCATCGTCATCGGCGTGCTGCTCAACGCCGTGGCCCAGATCTGCCTCAAGAAGGGCCTCCAGGCCGCCGGGGGCATGCAGCTGGCCGTGGGGCCGCTGTTCCGTCTGATGCTGGAGCCCTGGGTGCTGGCGGGCCTGGCCTGCTACGTCGTGAGCGTCGTGGTATGGCTCGGCGCCCTCAGCCTCGTCCAGGTGAACTTCGCCTACCCCTTCATCGCGCTGGGGTTCATCGCGAACGCTTTTCTTGCCCGCGCCTTCCTGGGCGAGGCCATGACCCCCATGCGCTGGGTCGCCCTGGCCATCATCGTCCTCGGCGTCAGCCTTCAGGCCTTGAGCGGCGGGGGCAAGTGAACGCAGCGCCCTTCCCCCGAAGGGGGTTGGGCTGGCGGTGGCTCAGACGGGCTTGGCCGTCAGCATCCGCGCCAGGGTGAACCGGCCCTGAGCCAGCCTCGGCAGGGCCCGGGCCAGGGCCTCGCGGCTGCAGGCCAGGGTCGCGCACCAGGTGTCCACGGGGAGCTCGCCGCCCTCGGGATGGTCCGCCACCCAGGCTTCCCAGAGCGCGGCCAGGGGTTCGGGCGCGGGCTCCTGGTGATCCCGCCAGCTGCGTTCCTGGGGCCGGCGCGGGGCGTGGAAGGCCGTGCCCTGCAGCTTCACCGGGAGGAAGGCCTGGGGGCGGTCGTAGTCGTCATGGGAGTAGTGGTAGCCCTCGCCGCGCCCGGCCTTGCGGGCGGTGGCGGTGTGGGCATCGCGGATGGCCTCGGGGATGGGGGCGTCCTCCGCGGCCAGGGCGGCGTCGATGGCCAGGACGGTGGCGTTGCTCTTGGCGGCGTTGGCCACGTAGATCACAGCCTGGGCCAGGGGGATGCGGGCCTCGGGCCAGCCGATCTGCTCCACGGCGCGGCTGGCGGCCTCGGCCAGGAGGAAGGCCTGGGGATCGGCGTTGCCCACATCCTCGGCGGCGCAGACCATCAGCCGCCGGGCGATGAAACGGGGATCCTCGCCGCCCCGGATCATGCGGCTCAGGTAGTAGAGCGCCGCATCGGCGTCGGAGCCCCGCAGGCTCTTCTGGAAGGCGCTGGCCAGGTCGTAGTGGCCGTCTGCGCGATCGAACATCATCCGCCCGCCCAGGGCGCCCTGGAGGGACTCCAGGTCCGGATCGGGCATCTCCATCCAGGTCTCCAGCCCCGAAAGGGCCGAGCGCAGGTCGCCCCCCGCCCACTGGGAGAGCCAGTCGAAGACCTCGGGAGGTTCGGGCGGGCCCGGCCGCTCCTTCGCCCAGGCCCGCTTCAGCACCTGCAGGATGTGCGCGGGCTCGAGGGCCTTCAGGGCGATGAGCTGGCAGCGGCTCCGCAGCGCAGGGTTCAGGTAGAAGGCCGGATTCTCCGTTGTCGCCCCGATGAGGATGGCCTCGCCGCGCTCCAGGAAGGGCAGCAGGATGTCCTGCTGGGCCCGGTTGAAGCGGTGGATCTCGTCCAGGAACACCACGGGCGGCACGGCCCGGAAGAGGGGCATCTCCCGGCTGTCGGCCAGGAACTTCTTCAGTTCCGCCGCGCTGCCGCTGGCGCCGGAAAACTCCATGAACCCGTGGCCCGTGGCCTCGGCGAGGATGCGGGCCAGGGTGGTCTTCCCCGTACCGGGAGGCCCCCACATCACCATGGACGGCAGCCGTCCGCCCGCCGTGAGCCGCGTCAGCGCCCCCTTCGGCCCCAGCAGGTGCGCCTGGCCCACCACCTCATCCAGGGAGGCGGGGCGCAGACGCTCGGGCAGGGGGACGTGGGACATGGTGGACCTAGGAGCGTGTCCAAGTAATGGGTGGGGGCTGCACTGGGGCGCCAGCCGAGGGAGGGAAGGAAGGCGACGAAGGCCTTGGTGGTTCCAAGGACGAGG
>JAJZQW010000012.1 GCA_021802985.1 Acidobacteriota bacterium
AACCGCAGGTTCGCAGCAGAGACGAACGCTACATCTGGTCCTTGAGGCCCTTGGCCGCCCTGGCTCGGGCCTCCGGCCCCTCGGGGCTTCGCCCCCGCCATCGGCTGCGCCGATGCGGCCCCATCCTCCCCTTCGCCTTCGGCTTCGGTCGGATGGTGAAGCCGACCTTGCACGGCCGCAAGGTCGTCGAAGCCAATACGACGAAGGCCGCCTTGCGGCGGCCTTCTGCGTTGGGCTCTTCCCAGCCTTACATCTGGTCCTTGAGGCCCTTGGCCGCCTTGAAGACGACCTTGCGGCCGGCGGGGATCTGGATCTTCTCGCCGGTCTTGGGGTTGCGGCCCATCTTCTCCTTGGTGGCGCGCACCTCGAAGGTGCCGAGGCCGAACAGGTTCACGCGGCTGCCGCCCAGGAGGGTATCCACGATGTGGTCGCGGACGCCGTCGAGGATGGACTTGGCGCGGGCCTTGGAGAGGTCCTGGGCCTCCGCGAGGGCGGCGGCGAGCTCGGCGATGCCGAGGGTTTCGGGCTTGGCAGTGGTCTTCGCCATGGGATGGCTCCTTGAGGATGGGGTGGGCGGGACCGTCGGCGTCGCGACGGGCTCCCGACAGGGCCAGTCCCGGCACCGGGATCCGGCCATTGAGGGGTTCAGGAGAAGGAGGCTATTCCGCCGCGACGGCGGAGACCTCGAGGCTCACCTTGGCGTGTACGCCGCTGTAGAGACGGACATCCACGATGTAGGTTCCGGCATCCTTGATGTGGGGCACGGTGATCTCGCGGCGATCCAGGGTGAAGCCCTTGGCCTTGAACAGCTCGGCCACGTCGGCATTGGTGACGGAACCGAACAAGTGCCCGTGTTCTCCAGCCTTCTTGGCCACGGCGAGCTTCACGGCCTCGAGCTTCTCGGCCAGGCTCTTCGCGTCCGCGAGTTCCTTGGCGCGCAGCTTCTCGGCGCGGATCTTCTCCAGCTCGATCTGGCGCTTGTTGCCGGCGGTGACAGGCAGGGCCATCTTGCGGGGCAGCAGGAAGTTGCGGGCGTAGCCGTCCTTGACGTTCACGACGTCGCCGCGGGCGCCGAGGTGGGTCACGTTTTCGATGAGCAGAATCTCCATGGGGACTCCCTTGGGTGAAAATGGGTGGGATGCCAGCCAGCGCCCGATAAGGCGCTGTCCCCGTTTGGTGAGATGGCGTCTGGCGCCATCAAGGCCTGCCAATGTGGCCGCCCTGTCCCTCGGTGGGTTCAGGCTGGTTCAGAAAATCCAGTGTAACCTGGGACGATTCGATCCCCAACCCAGGATTTCCGCCCGAGGCCCCCATGAGCAGCCCCGCCGATCGCCGCGACCTTCGACGGGTCATTGTCGGCCCGGAGCATGGCATCAGCTTCACCCTGAGGGGGCACCCCTACCAAGAAATCCACATCAGCAACCTGAGCGCCGGAGGCTGCTTCGCCCTGGTGGCCCACCGGGATGCCCGCCTCTTCGAGCGCGGGGCCATCCTGGAGCATCTGGTCCTGCTGCACCCCGAACTGCCCAAGGATCCGATGATCGCCACGGTGGCCTACGTGCTGGGTTCCCGCCCCGGTTCCGCCCCCATGGATGTGGTCGGGGTGGGCATCCAGTTCCTCAGCATGGAGCCGCCCGCCCGGGCCAGCCTGGAGGCCTGGATCGATGCCTCCATGGCCTCCCAGAAGAACTGAGGGGGCCTATTTCCGCCCGAAGAACCCGAGGATGGCCGATGCCACCTCTTCGCGCATGGCCTCCGTCATCTCGGGGTAGACGGGCAGGCTGAGCACTTCCTTCGCCGCCAGCTCGGATTCCGGCAGCTGACCGGTCTTGTAGCCCAGGGAGGCGAAACAGGGCTGCTCGTGGAGGCAGATGGGGTAGTAGATGGCGCTGCCGATGCCGCGCTCCTTCAGGTGGGCCTGGAGCGCATCCCGCTTCCCACCCTTCACGCGGATGGTGAACTGGTTGTAGATGTGGCGGCCGTCCGGCACCACCTCGCGGGGCAATACCGCCTCGCCGGCGGCCAGATCCTTCATGCGCGCGTGGTACCAGGCCGCGTGCTTCCGCCGCCCCTCGTGCCAGCCGTCGAGCATGGGCAGCTTGGCCCGGAGCACCAGGGCCTGGAACTCGTCCATGCGCCCGTTCATGCCCACCTCGTGGTGGACGTAGACCGGCTCCATGCCGTGCACCCGGAGGCGGCGCACCTGCTGGCCCAGGGCCGCGTCGTCGCGGATGGCCGTCATGCCCGCATCGCCGAAGGCACCAAGGTTCTTGGTGGGGTAGAAGCTGTAGGCGGTCATCTGGCCGAACTGGCCCGCGGACTTGCCCCAACCCTTGGCGCCCAGGCTCTGGCAGGCGTCCTCGATCACGGGAATGCCGTGCTTGTCCGCCACCGCCATGATGCCGGGCATGTCCGCCAGCTGGCCGAAGAGGTGCACGGGGATGATGGCCTTGGTGCGGGACGTGATGGCGGCCTCCACCAGGGCGCCGGTGGCGTTGAAGGTGGCGGGATCCAGGTCGATGAAGACGGGCTTCGCCCCCAGGCGCGACACCACCCCCGCGGTGGCGAAGAAGGTGAAGCTGGGCACGATCACCTCGTCCCCGTGCCCCACGCCCAGGGCCATGAGGGCCACCAGCAGCGCGTCGGTGCCGCTGGACATGGCCACGGCATGCGCCGGGCCCGCGTAGGCCGCGATCTCGGCCTCCAGGCCCTTCACGTTCTCCCCCAGGATGAAGGAGGAGCGGTCGATGAGGCCCGAGAGCCCCTCCAGCACCTTCGCCTTCACGGCGGCGTTCTGCGGCGCGAGCTCAAGCATCGGGACGGGCATGGGAGCCTCCATTCGCGGTTGTCAAGTATGCCAGCGGGTCAAGAGTGATTCAGTCACATCGCACTGAGCGAAGAGAAGCTGATCACGGAAGGCGCAGAAATCACACGGAAAACACGGAATAGGAGACCACCTTCCTTTTTGTTTCCGCGTCCTCCGTGAACCTTCCGCGTCTTCCGCGACCAGCTACTCGGATTCTCCGGCTTCCTGCGGCTTCATCGGTCGCATGAGCGGGAACAGGATGACGTCGCGGATGCTGGCGCTGTTGGTGAGGAGCATGACGAGACGGTCGATGCCGATGCCTTCGCCGCCGGTGGGCGGGAACCCGTGTTCCAGGCTGGTGATGAAGTCCTGGTCCAGGTGCATGGCCTCGTCGTTGCCCGCCTCGCGCTCGACCATCTGGGCCTGGAAGCGCGCCATCTGGTCGACGGGATCATTCAGTTCGGAGTAGGCGTTCGCGATCTCCATGCCGCCGATGAACAGCTCGAAGCGGTCCACGAAGCGTTCGTCGCCTTCCAGTGTCTTGGTCAGGGGCGACAGCTCGATGGGGTAGTCGGTGATGAAGGTGGGCTGGACGAGCTGCTTCTCGGCGTGGTGCTCGAAGAGATCGCCCAGCAGCACGCCCGTGATCTTCGTGTCCGCATCCTCGATGTGGGCCGCCTTGGCCAGGGTCCGGATGCTGGTGTCGTCCTCCAGCAGGTGGCGTTCGATGCCGCCGAACTCGGCGATGGCATCCTTCATGGTGAGCCGCCGGAAGGGGGCGGCGTACGAGATCACCTGGTCGCCCCAGGGCAGGGCCTCGGCGCCCATGATGTCGCGGGCCACGGTGGAGAGGAGCCCTTCGGTGAGGGCCATCATGTCCCGCAGATCGCTGCCGGCCTCGTACATCTCCATCATGGTGAACTCGGGGTTGTGGCGGACGCTCAGCCCCTCGTTGCGGAAGTTGCGGTTGATCTCGAAGACCTTCTCGAAGCCGCCCACGATGAGCCGCTTGAGATACAGTTCCGGCGCGATGCGGAGGTAGAGCGGCATATCCAGGGCGTTGTGGTGGGTCGTGAAGGGCCGGGCCGTGGCGCCGCCCGGGATGGGCTGCATCATGGGCGTCTCCACCTCCAGGTAGCCCTGCCCTTCCATGAAGCGCCGCACGGCGCTCACGATGCGCGAGCGGGTCTGGAAGGTCTTCAGCACCTCCGGGTTCGAGACGAGATCCAGGTACCGCTGGCGGTAGCGCTGCTCCTTGTCCTGCAGGCCGTGCCATTTCTCCGGCAGGGGGAGCAGGGCCTTGGCGAGGAACTGGACCGTCTTCACCCGTACGCTCAGCTCGCCGGTTTTGGTCCGCATCAGGGGCCCGGTGACGCTTACGAAATCGCCCATGTCCAGGAGCTTGAGCACGTCCCAGCCGGGCTCGGCCACATCGTTCATGCGGAAGAAGGCCTGGATCTTCTCGCCGTTCTCCGTGAGGTGGGCGAAGACGCTCTTGCCCATCTCGCGGATGGTGAGCACGCGGCCCATGACGGAGACGGTGAGACCCAGGGCCTCCAGCTTCTCGTTCGGCCAGGCCTCCGCGTCGGCGTAGGCCTCCGCCAGCTGGGCCAGCCCGTGGGTGCGCTCCGCCTTCCGCGGCCAGATATCCAGGCCGAGGGCCTTGAGCTTCCCGAGCTTCTCGAGGCGGGCATCGCGGTACTGGTTGGGCTGCATGGGGACTCCGGTCGCGGCCGGGCCGCGATCTTCCAGTCTAACGGGGCCTCAGCTCCGGCCGAAGCGGTAGGCCGTGAAGGCCGTGATGTCCGGGGCGGTGTAGGTCCCCGCCTCCTCGCTGAACCCGAAGCGCCAGCGCGGCAGCCGCGTGTGCCGGAAGGTCCAGTGCTGCTGCCACCCGGCCCGGTCGATGCGGACAATGCCGGTGCGGTAGGGACTTCCCGCGTAGGCCAGGGCCACCTCGATGCCCAGCCCAGAGATCGGGCCGTCGCCATCCCCTCGCCAGCCCAGGCTGGCCCAGGCGCGACTGAAGGAGGTCTTGTCCAGGACCGTCCGGAGCGGGCTGTGCGCCGGCAGGCCGAGCACCACCCGCTCCGCCTGCCCGAAGACCCGCCAGTGGCCGTAGCGATGCCACAGGGCGCCTCCCACCAGTCCGTCCGTGCCGCCATCGCCCGAGAAATCCGACTGCCTCCCGGTGGGCAGCTGCACGGAGGCCCCGATCCGGCCACCGGCATCCGGGGTGCCGAAGGGCCGCACCCAGGCCAGATCCACGTCCATGAGGGCGAGGCCCGGACGGGAGAGGTCCCCCACCACGACCCCATCCCGCTCCAGGTGGTAGGCGAGACGGTTCTTGGGGGCGTACTGCCGCCCGCCCTGATCCATGCCGAACAGCCGGTGCCAGTTCCAGATGAGCTGATCCGTGATGCCCCCCGAACGCTCCGCGAGGCGCACCCGCAGGTTCAGGCGCGAGGCCCCCAGTGCATGGGCCAGATCCGCAGTGATCTGCCACGAATCGCCATCCAGACGGGCGAAGGTGCGGCCATCGGCGCTGTGCTCCATGTCCGGCCGGAGGAACTGGCTGGTGGTCTCCAGGGCCACCTCCGTCACACCCTCCGGAAGGGGCTCCGGAAAGCCCTCGAACCAGGCCACCCGGTTGGGCCGCGGGGTCTCCTGGGCGCCCAGGGACAGGGCCACCAGGGCGAGGGCAGCAGCTCGGAGGAGCCGTCCGGATGCCTGACCCGCGGTAGGGGCGAAGGGCTGAAGGGCCCGGTGGATGGGGAGATTGACGAAGGTCACGGCCACAGCCTCCTTGATCGGTCCTATTCTGCCCTTGCGGAATCGGTGTACTTTCATTAATTCCGCATTGGTCATTAAAGAATACGACGCCCTCGATAGACGATGCTCGCATAATGATCGGGCAGCCTCGTCCCGACCCTGCGCCACCTTCCCTCCCACCTCCGCTCTCTGAGGAGACGCGCCATGACCCGTCTGAAGACCCGGCTTCTGGAAAAGATCCAGGAACACCGCCCGCGCACCCAGAAACTCACCAAGGAGTTCGCGGATGTCGTCATCGACCAGGTGAACATCGGCCAGGTCATCGGCGGCGCCCGCGACATCCACGCCCTGGTGACCGACATCTCCTACCTGGACCCTCAGGAAGGCATCCGGTTCCGCGGGAAGAACATCCCTGAGACCTTCGCGGCGCTGCCCAAGGCCGCCGGCGGTGAGTATCCGACGGTGGAGGCCTTCTGGTTCTTCCTGCTCACCGGGGACATCCCCACCCAGGCCGAGGCCGACGAGGTGCTGGCGGACTTCCAGTCCCGCGCCAAGGTGCCCGCCTACGTCTTCGACGTGCTCCGCGCCATGCCCAAGGACAGCCACCCGATGGCCATGCTGTCCACCGCCGTGCTCGCCATGCAGAAGGAGAGCCAGTTCGCGGCGAAGTACCACGACACGAAGAAGAACGACTACTGGGACGCGATGTACGAGGATGCGTCCGACCTGATCGCCCGGCTGCCCGAGGTCGCGGCCTTCATCTACCGCCTGAAGTACAAGAACGGCGACATCATCGCACCCAAGGCCGGCCTGGACATGGGCGCCAACTTCGCCCACATGATGGGCATCGCCAAGCCCTATGACGATGTGGCCCGGATGTATTTCATCCTTCACAGCGATCACGAGAGCGGCAACGTCAGCGCCCACACCACCCACCTGGTGGCCTCCGCCCTGTCCGACGCCTACTACAGCCTGAGCGCCGGCCTGAATGGCCTCGCCGGCCCCCTGCACGGCCTCGCCAACCAGGAGGTGCTGGACTGGATCATGCAGTTCCAGAAGCAGCTGGGCGGCGCCGAGCCCACCGAGGAGAACGTCAAGAAGGCCCTGTGGGACACCCTGAACTCCGGCCACGTCATCCCCGGCTACGGCCATGCCGTGCTGCGCAAGACCGACCCGCGCTACACCGCGCAGATGGAATTCGCGCTCAAGCACCTGCCGAAGGATCCCCTGTTCAAGCTCGTGAACATGATCTACCACGTCGCCCCGGGCGTGCTGACCGAGCAGGGCAAGACCAAGAACCCCTGGCCCAACGTGGATGCCCACAGCGGCGTGATCCAGTGGTACTACGGCCTGAAGGAGTACGACTTCTACACCGTGCTCTTCGGCGTCGGCCGCGCCTTGGGCGTACTGGCCAACATCACCTGGGACCGTGCCCTGGGCTACCCCCTGGAGCGCCCCAAGTCCGTCACCACCGCCATGCTCGAAGAGTGGGCGGCCAAGGGCGGGCGGAAGTAGGCCGCAGGCTTCAGACTTCAGGAAAAGGGGCGGGCCGATGGGCCCGCCCCTTTTCCTGTCCGAACCCTCCGCCTATCCCCGGTGTTCCGCGCTGGCCTTCACGAAGGCCGTGAAGAGCGGATGCGGATTCAGGGGGCGACTCTTGAACTCCGGGTGGAACTGGCAGGCCAGGAAGTAGGGGTGCGCGGGCACCTCGATGATCTCGACGAAGACCCCGTCGGGGCTCATGCCGGTGAAGGCGAAACCGCGGTCCTCCAGCGCCTTCCGGTACTCGTGGTTGAACTCGTAGCGATGCCGGTGCCGTTCGCTGATCTCCGTCGCGCCGTAGGCCGCCGCCGCGTGACTCCCGGCGGCCAGCTTGCACGGATAGGCGCCCAGGCGCATGGTGCCACCCAGTTCCTCCACATCCACCAGCTCCCGCAGCTTGAAGATGACCCGGTGCTTCGGCGCGTCGTCGAACTCCGTGGAGTCGGCGCCCTCCAGCCCCGCCACGTGGCGGGCGTACTCGATGGAGGCCATCTGCATGCCGAGGCAGATGCCGAAGAAGGGCACCTTGTGTTCGCGGGCGTACTGGATGGACTTGACCATGCCGCGGGTGCCCCGCACACCGAAGCCACCCGGCACCAGGATGCCGTCACAGTCCTGCAGGAACGAGGCCGGGTCCTGGTTCTCCAGATCCTCCGCCTCGATCCACTTGAGGTCCACCTGGGTCTCCAGCCCGTAGCCCGCGTGATGGAGGGCCTCGATGAGGCTCTTGTAGCTCTCCTTGAACTCCACGTACTTGCCCACCACGGCGATGCGCACGCTGCCCTTGGGATTGCGGATGCGATGCAGGAGAGACTGCCAGGCGCTGAGGTCCGGTTCCTTGTCCCCCAGCCCCAGCAGCGTGGCCACCTTGGCATCCAGGCCCTCCAGGTGCAGGTTCAGGGGCACCTCGTAGATGGTGTGGGCGTCCCGGCAGCTGAACACTGCGTCCGGCGTCACGGAGCAGAACAGCGCGATCTTGTCCTTCAGGTCGCGGGGAATGTCCTGCTCGGCGCGGCAGAGCAGCACGTCGGGCTGGATGCCGAGGGCCCGCAGCTCCTTGACGCTGTGCTGGGTGGGCTTCGACTTCAACTCCCCCGCGGCCTTGATGTAGGGCACGTAGGTGAGGTGCATGTTGAGGGCGTTGGCACGGTTGGCGGTATCGTGGCCCACCTCCAGCTTGAACTGGCGGATGGCCTCCAGGAACGGCTGGCTCTCGATGTCGCCCACCGTGCCACCGATCTCGATGATCACCACGTCCATGTCCTTGGCGACCTTCTTCATCACGCCCTTGATCTCGTCCGTGATGTGCGGGATCACCTGCACGGTCTTGCCCAGGTAGTCCCCGCGGCGCTCCTTCTGGATGACCGTGTTGTAGATCCTGCCGGTGGTGATGGTGTGGTTGTGGGTGGTGGGCACAGAGGTGAACCGCTCGTAGTGGCCCAGATCCAGGTCCGTCTCCGCCCCGTCGTCCGTGACGAATACCTCGCCGTGCTGAAACGGCGACATGGTGCCCGGATCCACGTTGAGGTAGGGATCCATCTTCATGAGCGTGACCTTCAGCCCCCGGGCCTCCAGCAGCGCCCCGAGACTAGCCGCCGCGATGCCCTTGCCAAGGGAACTCAGCACACCGCCGGTCACGAACACATACTTGGTCATCGCACACTCCAACAACAAAAACGGATCACCGCCAAGACACCAAGAAGCCAAGAAAAGCAAGAAATGCGAGAAAGCCTTTAGGAGTCCATACCATCGTCAGTGCACTCCTCCATCCCGGCGTCGAAGGATTCGCCTAGTGATCCCATCCTTCATCAATGCGACATTGAAATTCAAAAGAAATCCGAGCCGGATGCCAGAGAGTTTCAGGTAGGTAATGAGTTGGGCCTCATGGACAGGAAGCGTGTGGTCGACGGATTTCAATTCCAAGATGGCAAGACCGTCCACCACGAGGTCCAAGCGCAGCCCCGCATCCAACTGGAGGCCATCGTAGTAAATGGGTACGGCCACTTGGCTCTCGACTTTATGCCCTCTCTTCGTTAATTCGCGAACCAGGCAAATTTCATAAATCCGTTCAAGCAATCCAGGCCCTAGCGCGGAATGCACTTTTACTGCTGCATCCACGATAGAGGCAGCAAGTAATTCTTCCTCTTGAGAAAGATCCTTTCTTGGCGTCTTGGCGTCTTGGCGGTGATCTTTTTCTTTTTCGATATTCACATCTCCTCCGGGGCCTGGATGCCCATGAGGAAGAGGCCCTGGCGCAACACGCGCGCAGTGGCGACACAGAGGGCGAGGCGCGCCTCCCGCACGTCCGGCGTGTTGTCGGGAGCCAGGATGGGACAGTTGGTGTAGAAGCCGCTGAAGGATCGCGCCACGCTCACGAGCTGGCGGGCCAGGGGCGTGGCCATGCAGCCTTCCGCCACGGCGCCGATCGCGCCGGGCAGGCCGGCCAGTTCGAACAAGAGCGCCTGCGCCTCGGGCGCGGCCAAGCCGCCAAGGTCCGCGGGAATCGGCGAATCGGCGAACGGCAGGAACGGGCCCTCGGCCAGGCCGGCCTGGGCCTTCGCCGCCCAGTCCCCGCCCGCCTTCCGCAGCACGCTCAGGATGCGGGCGTGGGCGTACTGCACGTAGGGGCCGGTATCGCCATCGAGGGCGATGACGCGATCCCAGGTGAAGGTGATGGGCTTCACGCGGTCGTTCATGGCATCGAAAAACACCACGGCGCCCATGCCCAGCATCTCGGCCACGTCGGCCTTGTCCTTCAGCTCAGGATTCTTCTCCTCGATGATGGCGGCCACGCGCTCGCGGGCCTCGTCCAGCACATCCTCCAGGAAGATGACATTGCCCTTGCGGGTGCTCATCTTGCCCTCGGGGAGTTTCACCATGCCGAAGGGCGTGTGGACCATGCGGCCCTTGAACCAGGGGTCCAGCTTGTCCAGCACGGCGAAGATCTGCTGGAAATGCAACACCTGGTCGGTGCCCACCACGTAGAGGCAGCGGTCGAAGGCATAGGCCTCCTTGCGGTACAGCGCCGCCGCCAGATCGCGGGTGGCATAGATGCTGGTGCCATCGCCCTTCTGCACCAGGCAAGGCGTGGCGATGCCCACGTCCTCCAGGTGGATGATGCGGGCGCCCTTGTCGCCCTCCACCAGCAGGCCCGCATCCTCAAGGCGCTGCATCGTGGGAACGAGCCGGTCCTCGTAGAAGGCCTCGCCCTGCGCCAGCGTGTCGAATCGCACGCCCAGGCGGTCATAGATGCGCTGGAACTCGGCGAGCGACAGGTCCCGGAATCGCTTCCAGAGTGCCCGCGCCTGCGGATCGTTGGCCTCCAGCCGCTTGAACCAGTCCCGCGCCTCGTCGCGCATGGCGGGATCCTGCTCCTCCTCGGCGTGGAAGCGCACGTAGAGCTGGAAGAGGCGGAAGAGCGGTGTGCGGCGCTTCTCCGGCGCGGGTTCGGCCCAGTCGAAGTCGCGCTGAAGCTCCGGATTCTCCGCCTCCGCCCAGCGGGTGTAGGCCGCCAACAGCGTGCCGAACTGGGTACCCCAATCGCCCAGGTGGTTGAGGCGGACCACGTCGTAGCCCAGGAACTGGTGCACCTGGGCCAGGGCGTGGCCGATCATGGTGGAGCGCAGGTGGCCGATGGTGAACAGCTTCGCGATGTTCGGCGAACTGTACTCGACGATCACCTTCTTGCCGTTGGCCGGGTGGGCGCCGTAGGGCCGACCCGCGGGCGCCTGGAGGATGGCTCCCAGCACGGCCTGGGCGCGGGTTTCCGGGGCCAGCTTCAGGTTCAGGTAGGGGCCCGCGGCCACCAGGGCCGCGCCTTCGACATGGAGCGAAGCGGCCAGTTCCTGCGCAAGCGCGACCGGGTTCTTCCCCAGCTGCTTGGCGGCGCGGAAACAGGGAAAGGCCAGGTCGCCCAGCTCACCGGACTTGGGGCGCTCCGGCGTGATCTCCACGCCGGGAAGGGCCGCCGCCAGCTGCTGTTCGAAGGTCTGTCGCAATGCATCCATGTGGGTCAGTCCTCAGTCCTCAGTCCTCAGTCGGTCAGTTCGGCCAGGGCCTTCTCGTAGTCCTCGGTCTTGGGAGCCACGCCATGCCAGCCAGCCTGGTTCTCCATGAAGCTCACGCCCTTGCCCTTGACGGTGCGGGCGCAGATCATCGCGGGCTGACCCTTCACCGCGCGGGCCCAATCGAGGGCCGCCAGGATCTGCGTGAAATCGTGACCGTCGATCTCCTTGACGGCCCAACCGAAGGCCCGCCACTTGTCGGGCACCGGGTTGATGTTCATGACCTTCTTCACCTCGCCGTCGATCTGCAGGCCGTTCAGGTCGTGGAAGACGCAGAGGTTGTCGAGCTTGTGGTGGGGAGCAGCCATGGCCGCCTCCCAGATCACGCCCTCCTGGCTCTCCCCGTCGCCCACCACGCAGTACACGCGCTGGGGCTTCTTCTGCACCTTCAGGCCGATGGCGATGCCCACGGCCTGGGGCAGGCCCTGGCCCAGACTGCCGGTGGTGACCTCCACGCCGGGGGTGTAGTGGTTCTCCGCGTGGCCCTGGAGCCGGGTCGGGTACTGGCGGAAGGTCTCCAGCCAGGCCCTCGGGAAGAAGCCCTGATCGGCGAGGATCGCGTACTGGGCAGGGCAGGCGTGGCCCTTGGAGAGCACGAAGCGGTCGCGCTCGGGGTCCGTGGGGTCCTCGGGAAACACCGTCATCTCGTGGTAGTAGAGCGCCACGCCAAGGTCGATCCAGCTCAGGCTGCCCCCCGGATGGCCGCTCTGGGCCTTGTAGACCTGCAGCAGGACATCCCTGCGCAGGGCCTTGGCCTTGGCCGCCAGTTCCTGCACCGTCTCCAGTCGTTGTTGCGGCATCGCCCCCATCCTTCTCCGGAGGCCATTCGCCTCCAACCAGGATGGCCCAGGGAAGCCCGGCCGGGAAGGGGCCGATTGGCCCCTGTGCCCCGCCTTTTCCCCTTGACCCAAGGCCATTCCACGATAGGATGGTCATTCGCGCTTCTCCCGCTGTCCGGGGAAGCAGGAGATGCCCTCAATGGCCAATCATAAGTCTGCCGCCAAGAAAGCCCGCCGCGATGTCGAGGCCCGCCTCCGCAACCGCGGCAACCGTTCGGCCCTGAAGACCGCCGTCAAGCAGTTCCTGACCGTGGTGGCCGCCGGCAACAAGGCCGAGGCCGCGAAGCTCCTCCCCGAGACCCAGGGCCTGGTCGACAAGGCCTGCCGGAAGGGCGTCATGCACAAGAACGCCGCCGACCGCACCAAGTCCCGCCTGGCCGCCAAAGTGAACCACCTGGCGTAACGAACGTTCGACTCATCGCAAAAGACCCGGAGAGCCGGGTCTTTTGTTTTAGTGGTCTCGCGTATCCCCGCAGGGGATACCGAGAAAGTGAACCACCTGGCGTAACGGCCCATCTGATCTTCAAGAAGGACCCGGAGAGCCGGGTCCTTTTTTTGCGAAAAGATGGAACACAGAGGACACAGAGAAACACGGACTCTGCCGAATCTGTCTGGGTTCCTGCTTTTCGCTGTGTCCTCTGTGGAATTCCGTGTCCTCTGTGTTCCGCTTTTAGGCGCTTATCAGGTTCCAGAGAAACTCAGGTCCAGGCCTGGGGCACCCGCACCTCGCCGGGGGGCACGCGATCCCAGGCGAACCGGGAGATCAGAGCCCCGGCGGCACAGGGTTCCGGACGATCCAGGCAGCCCAGGGTCCAGCCCAGCCAGCCGAGGATCTCCTGCACGGCCACACCCCGGTTGGCCAGGGCATCCAGTCCCAGGGCCCCGGCCCGCTTGCCCAGCCGGTTGCCGTCCGGCGTCGTCACCAGGCCCAGGTGGGCGTAGGCGGGACGGGGCAGGCCCAGGGCCTCCTGCAGCCGGATCTGGGTGGCGGTGATGGCCCGCAGATCGGCGCCCCGCACGACCTCGGTGATGGCCTGGGCCCCGTCGTCCACGACCACGGCCAGGTGGTAGGCGAAGCAGCCATCCCGACGGAAGAGGAGGGGATCCCCCGTGAGCCCCGCGGGATCGTCCACCTGCGCTCCCAGCAGCCGATCCGTCCAGGCCACGGCCCCCTCCGGCAACCGCAGGCGCAGGGCGCGGTCGAAGCCCTCCCAGGCCTGGTCCCGGCAGCGGCCCGGATAGGGGCGGAGGCCATCCTCCAGGTGCGGGGCCGAGGCCAGCCCCAGCAGGTCCTTCCGGCTGCAGGCGCAGGGGTAGAGCCGGCCCTCGGCATGAAGGGCCTCCAGGGCCCCCCGATAGGCCGCACCACGGTCCGACTGCCACACCACGGGTTCGTCACTCGCCAACCCCAGCGTCGCGAGGTCCCCGAGCTGGACCTCGCCCAGGTCCCGCCGGCAGCGGGGGCCGTCCACATCCTCCATGCGCACGAGCCACCGCCCGCCCGTGGCCCGCGCCGACAGCCAGGACGCCAGCGCCGTGCGCAGGTTCCCCAGGTGCAGGACACCTGTGGGCGAGGGGGCGAAGCGGCCGGTGGTGCGCATCCGCTCTAGCATAGGGGCATGTCGCTCCTCCGCCGCTGGCCCCCGATCCTCCGCGCCCTGCTGGCGCAGGCCTTGGCCTTCGCGGCGGTGGTGGCCCTGGCGCGGCTGGGGCTACGGTTCCCGGGGCTGGTGTGGGTGCTGCTGCAGGCCGTGCTGGCCGTGTACCTGGCCCGTGGCTTCGAGCTGAATCCCCGCTGGATCCTCATCCAGGCCGCCCTGCCCTTCCTCGTGTGGCTGCTGTGGGGCGCGCCCGTCCCGCCCTGGATCTACCTCGCCCTCTTCCTGGCCCTGGCCCTGGTCTTCGGTGGGGGGCTGCTCACGCGGGTGCCCCTGTACCACGCCAGCCGCGATGCCTGGGCCAAGCTGGAGGCGCTGTTGCCGGAGGGGCCCGGCCAACGCTTCGTAGACCTGGGCTGCGGCTTCGGCGGCCCCGTGGCCCATCTCGCGAAGGCCCATCCCGAGGGCTTCTTCCTGGGGGTGGAGGCCTCCCCCTTCTCCTGGTTCGTGGCGTGGCTGCGCTGCCTGCCCCGACCGAACGCCACCATCCGCCTGGGCAACCTCTGGCGGGTGGACCTGAGCGGATTCGACCTGGTCTACGCCTTCCTCTCCCCCGTACCCATGTCCACCCTCTGGGCCAAGGCCGTCCGTGAGATGAAACCCGGCAGCCGCCTCGTCAGCCACAGCTTCGAGATTCCCGGAACTGCGCCCCAGCGCGTGATCCCCGTGGCGGGGCGCGATGGGGCGCGGTTGCTGGTGTGGGAGATGGAGCGATCGGCTGAAGGCTACCAACCCAGCAAATAGGCGAAGATCAGCGGCGCCACGATGGTCGCATCGCTCTCGACGATGAACTTGGGCGTATCGATGCCCAGCTTGCCCCAGGTGATCTTCTCGTTGGGCACGGCGCCGGAATAGGAGCCATAGCTGGTGGTGCTGTCGCTGATCTGGCAGAAATAGCCCCAGAGCGGGACTTGGGTCAGTTCGAGATCCTGGTGGAGCATGGGCACCACGCAGATGGGGAAGTCGCCGGCGATGCCGCCGCCGATCTGGAACATGCCCAGGGGGGCATCCTGGGTCACGGCCTGGTAGTGCCGGGCCAGCCAGGTCATGTACTCGATGCCGGTGCGCACGGTGTGGACGTTCTTCACATCGCCCCGGATCACGGCGGCGGCGTACATGTTGCCCAGGGTGCTGTCCTCCCAGCCCGGCACGACGATGGGAATGTTCTTTTCGAGGGCCGCCAGCATCCAGGAGCTCTTGGGGTCGATCTGGTAGGAGGGCTTCAGGACGCCGGACTTCAGCACCTGCTGGAAGAACTCATGGGGGAAGTAGGACTCCCCGGCCCGGTCCGCCTTCATCCAGACGTCCAGCATGGCCTTCTCCATGCGGCGCATGGCCTCCATCTCGGGGATGCAGGTGTCCGTCACGCGGTTCATGTGGCGGTCGAGCAGGGCCTTCTCATCCGAGGGCGTGAGATCCCGGTACTGGGGCACCCGCTCGTAGAAGTCGTGGGCCACCAGGTTGAAGATGTCCTCCTCCAGGTTGGCGCCGGTGCAGGTGATGAGGTGGATCTTGTCCTGCCGGATCATCTCCGCCAGGGACAGGCCCAGTTCCGCCGTGCTCATGGCCCCGGCCATGGAGAGCATCATCCGGCCCCCACCCGCCAGGAAGGCCCGGTAGCCCTCGGCCGCATCCACCAGGGCAGCGGCGTTGAAATGCCTGAAATGATGCTTCACATAGCTGCCCACGGGGCCGAGGGATGGGGTGGAAGGTGCCATAAATCCTCCGAATCCTTTCATTGTGGCAGCGGCCTGGCCCGGCTCCGAGTCCAGAATTCAGCCCAGGCCCATTCCAGCCGATGATACCGGCAGGAGTTGCAGCATGTTCTTCATCATCGGTTTGGTGGTGGTCTTCGTCGCCGTCCTCGGCGGCTACCTCATGGAGGGCGGGAAGATCCCCACCCTGCTGCATCCGCTTCCCGCCGAAGGCCTCATCATCTTCGGCGCCGCCGTGGGCTCCTTCCTGGCCGCCAACCCCATGTCCCTCATCAAGCGGGTGGCTGCGGATATCGCCAAGCCCCTGAAGGGCAGCCCGTACACCAAGCCCGTGTACATGGAAATGCTGATGATGCAGTACGAGGTCTTCGTGAACATCAAGAAGGGCGGCCTGCTGGCCCTGGAACAGGATGTGAACGACCCGCACAATTCGGCGATCTTCAAGAAGTACCCCACCTTCACGAACAACCACCATGCCCTGGACTTCTTCTGCGACTCCATGAAGCTGCTCATCAACGGCAGCGCCAAGATGGACGAGATCGACCTGGTGATGGACACGGACCTGGATGTCCACCATGCGGAGAACGCGGCACCGGGCGCCTCCATGAGCGTGATGGCGGATGCCTTCCCGGCCTTCGGCATCGTGGCGGCGGTCATGGGCGTGGTGATCACCATGGGCTTCCTGGACCAGCCCCCGAACATCATCGGGGGCAAGGTGGGCGGGGCCCTGGTCGGCACCTTCCTCGGCATCCTCCTCTCCTACGGTGTGTTCCAGCCCCTGGCCAAGCACATCGACGCGGTGAATACCGCCGAATCCTTCTACTACAACTGCCTGCGCTCCGGCCTCACCAGCTTCGGCAACGGCGCCGCCCCGGTGACGGCCGTGGAATTCGCCCGCCGCAACATCCCCTCCACCGAGCGCCCCGGTTCGGGCGAACTGGAGGAAGTGGTGCGGCAGATCAAGCCAAGGTAGCGCGCTGTGGCCGACCAGCAGCCGGAAGTCCGTATCCGGATCGTCAAGAAGAAGGGCGGCCACGGTGCCGCCCACGGGGGCGCGTGGAAGGTGGCCTACGCGGATTTCGTGACGGCCATGATGGCCTTCTTCCTGTTGATGTGGCTGCTCAACAGCGCCGACAAGAACACCAAGGCGGGCATCGCGGGGATGTTCCAGGATCCCAATTTCTTCAGCACCGAACGGGGGAAGGAGATCCTCTCGAACTACGGGAAGGGCATCCTCCCGGGCGGTCGGGGCATGTCGCCGGGCCCGGATGGAAGCAACGCCCCGCCCCAGAATGCAGAGGCCGCGGTGGAGCAGGAGCGCAAGGCCCTGCAGGGCGCCAAGGATGCCATCGAGAACGCCTTCCAGAAGGACGAGTTGCTGCAGGCCTTCAAGGACCAGATCAAGCTCGACTTCACCGATGAGGGCCTGCGCATCCAGATCCAGGACAAGGCCGCGCGGGTGCTGTTCGATTCGGGGAGCGCCAAGCTCAAGCCCTACACGCTGTCCATCCTCCAGGAGATCGCCCGGGAGCTGGGCAAGCTGCCCAACCGGGTGGTCATCGGCGGGCACACCGACAGCCAGCAGTACCCGAACAAGGCCTACACCAACTGGGAGCTGAGTTCCGATCGGGCCAATGCCGCCCGCCGGGTCATGGAAAGCGCCGCCCGGGGCCTCCGCCCCGACCAGGTCCGGCGGGTCACCGGCTACGCCGACACGATCCCCCTGGAGGGCCTGGACCCCAAGGATCCCCAGAATCGCCGCATCTCCATCATCGTGCTTTCGGCCGCCAGCGAGGCCGCCGAGGAGCAGCGCCAGAAGACCCAGCCCGAACCGGTGCCCGCCCCGCCCGGGGAATCATCCGCCACTCCCCCCATCAAAAAAGAAGCGCCCGGAGGTACGGACGCTTCGTGAGGGTAAGTTGGTGGGGTGTCGTTGGTGGGGAGGTTGTAGCGGGAGTTCCCACGTGCGGGAACCGGTGTCAAGTGGTGGGATCAATGGTGGCGGGAAGCCCTTGCGGGCACCTCGCATCCAGTATGGCCCCGTTATCGACCCGCGGCCAGGATTCAGCGTTGTTCGCCTGGCAGCTCGAACCAGGCCGGCTCCACGCCCCCGGGATGCCAATGGCTGAAGCTCAACGTGGCCGAGGATCCATCTGGCTCGGTGAGTTCCATGCGGCTGAGCACCGCACGGCCCGCGGCCTGGACGGGAGGGTCGAAGCGGGCCGTCCGGGCCAGCTTGCCTGAGGCCAGATGGAACTCCGCCTTCAGGGGCGTCCCGCCCTCGCGGACGACCCACAGGCGCACGGTGCGCGCGCTCAGGGCCGGGCGCTTGGCGGCGAGGTCCAGCCGCCAACAGGGGCGGCCCTCCAGGGTGTCCTCGGCCACCCCATCCACCCGGTAGTCCTCGCGAAAGCGGGTCCGCGCCACGTCGCCGCCCGCCGCCGGGCCAAGGAGCCGCTGCTGGGGCGTCACCTTGAGCGGATGCTTGGTGCCGGGGAGCAGCAGCCACATCTCGTCGCCCCGCAGCAGCACCGCGCGGCCCTTCTCCTTGTCCGACAGGCCGTCCAGGCGGGCATCCCCGTTCTCCCGCGCCGCCACCCGCCAGCGCTGGCTGGCCTTGCCGGAGGCCACGGTCAGTTCCATCGTGAAGGCCGGCCAGGGGTGGCGGAGCCGATCCACGTGGGCCAGGATCTCCTCCGCCTGGGCCAGCGACGGGAGCTGAGGCATCGGCGGGACCTGGGCCGCCAGGGGCAGAACGCACAGGAAGATGGCCGGAAAGCGCATCAGCGGCGGCCGTAGTCGTCCTGGAGGCGCTCGATGTCCCCCTCGTCGAACACGCCCAGGCTCACCTCCAGCACCCGCACGGGATGGGGCGTGGCCGCATCGCAACTGAGCCGATGGGTGCTGCCCACGGGAAGCCAGAGCTGCTCGCCCACGGTGGGCCGCAGGGTCTCGCCGTCGCGCTCCACCACCACACCAGGATCCAGCACCACCCACAGTTCCCCCCGGTGAGTGTGGCGCTGGAGGCTCAGCTTCTGGCCGGGGTTGCAGGTGAGGATCTTCACCGTGCAGGGCGTATTCAGCGCGAACTGGTCGAAGGAGCCCCAGGGCTTGTCGACGTGGAGGGTGGGGGGTCGTTCCATGGCTTCTCCTCAGGCCCAGGGCCTACAGCCTACTGTCCTACAACAGGTCTTCGCGGCCTTCGGCCCGCAGGCGCTCGACGATCTGCTTGACGCTCTGGGCGCGGTCCCGGTGGCAGATGAGGAGGGCGTCGTCCGCATCCACCACGATGAGATCCTCCACGCCGCTGGCGGCGATGAGGCGGCTGCCGCCGAAGAAGGCGCAGTTGCGGGTGTCCAGCAGCAGCGTCTCACCCTGGCTGACGTTGCCTTCGGGATCCGTCTCCTGGAACTCGATGGCCGCGGGCCAGGAACCCACATCGGACCAGCGAAAGCGCGTGGGCACCACGGCCACGGTCTCCGCCTTCTCCATCAGGGCCACGTCGATGGCCACCTGGGGCAGCTGCCGATAGGCGGCGGCCAGGGCCTTCGGATCGGCGCCGGCCTTCGACCAGGCGTCCAGGGGCGCCAGCACGTCCGGCGCATGTTTCTCTAGTCCGGCCCGGAAATCAGCCAGCGTCCACACGAACATGCCCGCGTTCCAGTAGTGCCGACCGGAATCCAGGTACTGCAGGGCCACCTCCACGGGCGGCTTCTCCCGGAAGGCTTTGACCTTCAGGACGGGGCCCTGGCCCTCGGCCTCGATGTAGCCATAGCCCGTCTCTGGATAGGTGGGGCGGATGCCGAAGGTGACCAGTTCCCGCTCCCCGGCCGCGTGCTTCGCGGCGGTATCCAGATCCTCGAGAAAGAGGTCCCGGTCGCCGATCCAGTGATCGGCCGAGAGCACGGCCATCACGCTCTCCGGGAACCTGCGCTCGATCTGGACCAGGGCCAGCGCCAGGCAGGGCGCCGTGTTGCGGCCCTCGGGTTCCACCAGCACGTTCTCCGGCGGCAGCTCGGGCAGCATGCGGCGGGTTTCCTCGGCCAGGTCCGCCGTGGTGACCACGAAGACGCGCTCGGGTGGTACATGGCCGTCCAGGCGCCGCACGGTCTGATGCAGGAGGGTCTCGGTGCCCACGATGGCCAGGAACTGCTTGGGGCGGGCATTCCGGCTGCGGGGCCAGAATCGGGTCCCCCGGCCCCCGGCCATGACGACCGCCAACAGGGACTGAGGGCTGTGCGTGTCCGACATCAGGCTTCGCCCCTTTCTGCCCAAGTGCGGGAAGTCTCGCGTATCGCCGGAGGCGATACCGAGAAGACGACCGCCACCAGGGCCTTGGGATCCTTCGTCATCGCGTCCTCCTGCCGGAACCATCAGGAAACCATGCGGTTCCCCTCTTCCACAAGGTCACCAGGCTTCTAGCGGGCCAAGACGCCCACCAGGGCGCCCAGCTCCCTCGGGGGCACGGGGCGGGGCTCCAGGACCTTGGCCATGGGCTGGGCGACCAGGGCCCCGGCCACCTCCCCCAGGTAGAAGGCCCGCTCGCCTGCGCCCAGCCGCCGCACGGCCTCGGCGCCCCAGCGGCTGCCCCAGATGCGGTCCATGGCCGAGGGGCTCCCGCCTCGCTGGACATGCCCCAGGACCACCACCCGCAGGTCCATGCCGTAATCCCGCTTCAGGCGGTCACCCACGGCCATGGCACTGCCCACGCCATCGCCCTCGGCCACCACCACGATGGAGCTGCGTTTCCCCCGGATCCAGTTCGCGTGCAGCTGGGAGACCAGGGCCTCGTAGGTGTCATCGGGGGATTCGGGATAGAGCACCGCTTCCGCGCCACAGGCAATGGCGGTATGGACGGCCAGCATGCCGGAGCTGCGGCCCATGACCTCCACCAGGAAGAGGCGTCCGTGGCTGGAGGCGGTGTCGCGAATGCGGTCGATGGCCTCCACCGCGGTGTTCAGGGCCGTGTCAAATCCCAGGGTGCGATCCGTGCCCGGCAGATCGTTGTCGATGGTGCCGGGAATCCCCGCACAGCGAATGCCATGCTCACGGTGCAGCGCCTCGGCTCCCCGGAAGCTGCCATCCCCCCCGATGATCACCAGGGCCTCGATGCCGGCCTTCCGGAGCCTCTCGGCGGCCTCGGCCCGGCATTCGGGACGGAAGAATTCGGGGCAACGGTCGGTGTGGAGGATGGTGCCGCCCCGCTGCAGGATGTTGGCGCAGGAGCGACTGACCATGGGGGCCCAATCCCCCTCCAGCAGTCCCTGGTAGCCCCGGTAGATGCCGTAGACCTCATGGTTGAGGGCATCCGCCTGGCGCACCACCGCGCGGATGGCGGCATTCATGCCGGGCGCGTCCCCGCCAGAGGTGAGGACGCCCAGCCTCACCGGGCCGCCTTGGCGTGGGGCGCCTTCCGCGGCGCCTTTCTGGGCGCATGCCTCTTCTTGTGGACGGGCTTGTGGTGCTTGACCTTGGCCCGCCGGCCCCGGCGGGTGTCCTTCACGTGGGTTTCCGGCGGTGGCAAGGGCGGCGGTTCCACAATCCCCTTGGGCAGGGGCGGCAGGTCCCCATCCGACAGGCCCAGACTGGCAGACCGTTGGGCCCTGGCCTTGAGCACGGGGTCCTCCTGACCACGGGCCGTGGCAATCAACCCGAGGGCCAAGGCACTGATGACGAACACTCGGCGCGGCATGGTCCCCTCCCAGGATCGATTATCCCCCATTCTCCTTCTGGGCAGCACGATCCTTCATGGCCTTCGCGAAGAACTCCGCCACCACCAGGTCTGCGTCCACCTTCGCGACATCAGCAATCTGCGGTTCCCGATGCAGGATGTCCCGGCCCGAGGGGGCCATCTTGGGGAGGTGGTCCTCCGAGGGCTGCAGGCGCCCCAGCACGTACTGCGCCACCTCGATCAGGCTGCGCCCGACCCGTTCCAGCTTCTGGCGGACCACGTCCTGGTACTGGTAGAGATCGAAGGCACCCTGGATGTTGTAAGCGCCATTGTCGGCGTGGAAACCGATCTGCTCCAGCCGATTGGTCAGTTTCTCCAATTCCTCGGATGGGGGCAGCACGCTCCGGAGAATCTCCTGGCATTCCTTGGACAGGGCCTGGATTTCCTCGAAGCTGTGCTGGACCACCTCGATCTGGTCGAGGACCCGCTCGGCACCCCCCTCCTGCTCCCGCGCGATCTGCATGAGCTGATCGGGGATCGCCTGGTTTTCCTGGGGCTTGTCCGACATGGGCGCACTCCGTGTCCCATTCATCGGCCATACCCCGAAAAACTTTGAATCCGTGCGGATTGGACCCCCGCGATAAACTTGCCCACTCGGGGGCGCCCTGAACCCACCCCGCCCGCCGAAGTCCGGAGTTTTCATGACCATGCAGTCCAGCCCCAACCCCGCTCCCATGGACGGGACGGCCTTGGCGGCCTGCCTTCAGCCCTTTCCCGCCTCGGAAAAGTTCCATGTGGCCGGCACCCTCCCCGGGGTCCAGGTCCCCCTTCGCCGGGTAAAGCTCCAGCCCACGCGCGACTTCAATGGCCAACTGACGGGCAACGAGCCCGTGGTGCTCTACGACACCTCGGGCCCCTACACCGATCCTTCCGCCCACATCGACGTCGCCAAGGGCCTCCTGCCGCTTCGCCAGGGCTGGATCCAGGACCGGGATGACGTGGAGGAACTGCCGGGCGCCACCAGCCTCTACCGCAAGCTCCGCGAACGAGACAAGGAGCTGGACGCCATCCGCTTCCACGCGGATCGCAAGCCCCTGCGCGCCAAGACCGGCTGCAACGTCACCCAGATGCACTACGCCAGGCAGGGCGTCGTCACGCCCGAGATGGAATTCATCGCCATCCGCGAGAACCTGGGCCGGGAAGCCGCCGGGATCCAGAGCCGCATCACGCCCGAGTTCGTGCGCGACGAAGTGGCCCGGGGCCGCGCCATCATCCCCGCCAACATCAACCACCCGGAGACCGAGCCGATGATCATCGGTCGCAACTTCCTGGTGAAGATCAACGCCAACATCGGCAATTCCGCCGTGGCCTCCAGCATCGAGGAGGAGGTCGAGAAGATGGCCTGGTCCATCCGCTGGGGCGCCGACACGGTGATGGATCTCAGCACCGGCAACAACATCCACGAGACCCGCGAGTGGATCCTACGCAACAGCCCCGTGCCCATCGGCACCGTGCCCATCTACCAGGCCCTGGAGAAGGTGAACGGCAAGGCCGAGGATCTCACCTGGGAGATCTTCCGCGACACGCTCATCGAGCAGGCCGAGCAGGGCGTCGACTACTTCACCATCCACGCCGGCGTGCTGCTCCGCTACGTCCCCCTCACCGCCAAGCGCGTCACCGGCATCGTGAGCCGCGGCGGCAGCATCATGGCCAAGTGGTGCCTGGCTCACCACCGGGAGAACTTCCTCTACACGCACTTCGAGGACATCTGCGACATCATGAAGGCCTACGACGTGGCCTTCTCGCTGGGCGATGGCCTGCGCCCCGGCAGCACGGCCGACGCCAACGACGAGGCCCAGTTCGGCGAGCTGGAGACCCTGGGCGAGCTCACCAAGATCGCCTGGAAGCACGATGTGCAGGTGATGATCGAAGGCCCTGGCCATGTGCCCATGCACCTCATCCAGGAGAACATGACCAAGCAATTGGCCGTCTGCGACGAGGCGCCCTTCTACACCCTGGGGCCCCTCACCACGGACATCGCGCCCGGCTACGACCACATCACCTCAGCCATCGGCGCCGCCATGATCGGCTGGTTCGGCTGCGCGATGCTCTGCTACGTCACCCCCAAGGAGCACCTGGGCCTGCCCAACAAGAAAGACGTGAAGGACGGCGTCATCGCCTACAAGATCGCCGCCCACGCTGCGGATCTGGCCAAGGGGCACCCGGGCGCTCGGATCTGGGACGACGCCATGAGCAAGGCCCGCTTCGAGTTCCGCTGGGAGGACCAGTTCAACCTCGCCCTGGATCCCGACACCGCCCGCGAGTTCCATGACGAGACCCTGCCCGCCGAAGGCGCCAAGTCCGCGCACTTCTGCTCCATGTGCGGCCCCCACTTCTGCTCCATGAAAATCTCCGAGGACGTGAGGCAGTACGCCGAGAGCCATGGGTACGAGGGCGAAGAGGCCCTCGCAAAAGGAATGGAAGAAAAAGCCCAGGAGTTCGCCTCCAAGGGCAGCGAGCTCTACCTCCAGGCCTGAATTCCCCCGGTCTGGACCTCCCGGGTCTAGGATGGGACCCCGGTCGGGCCTGGGCCCGGCCACCCATCCAGGAGGACAGTCATGGCAGCCAAGCGCATCCTCATGCTCGTCGGCGACTTCGGCGAGGACTACGAGATCATGGTCCCCTTCCAGGCCCTGCTCGCCGTGGGCCACACGGTCCACGCGGTCTGCCCCGACAAGAAGGCCGGTGACAGCATCGCCACGGCCATCCACGACTTCGAGGGCCACCAGACCTACTCGGAGAAGCCCGGGCACCGCTTCACCCTGAATGCCACCTTCGCCGACCTGAAGTTCGACCAGTACGACGCCCTGGTGATCCCCGGCGGCCGCGCCCCCGAATACCTGCGCCTCAACCCGAAGGTGCTGGAGCTCGTGCGCCACTTCTTCACCACCAAGAAGCCGGTGGCCGCCATCTGCCACGGCGCCCAGCTGCTGGCCGCCGCCGGCGTGCTGGAGGGCCGTACCTGCTCGGCCTACCCCGCCTGCCGCGCCGATGTCGAGCTCGCCCATGGCACGTTCCCCGAGATCGCCATCGATGGCGCCGTCACCGACGGCAACCTCGTCACCGCCCCCGCCTGGCCCGCCCACCCGGCCTGGCTCGCCCAGTTCCTGAAGGTGCTGGGGACGAAGATCAGCCTTTGAGGACCGCCGCCTCTGCCACCGCCGTGGGCACCCGCCACTTGATCATCACCACCTTCAGGGCGTCGTTGACCCCGAGGCAGGCGACCATGGCATAGCCGAAGATGATGAGCATCTGCCCCCACGGCAGGGGGTGGAGTCCCGGGAGGCCCACGAACGTCAGCACGGTGCCGGTAAGCGCATCGGCCAGGAGGGCGGCGATGAGGGTCTTGCTGGGCATCGTGGCCCAGAACCAGCGCCGTTCCCGGGCGGACACGATGGAGAAGACGGCGAAATAGAGCAGCGTGAGGAAACTGAAGGTGTACAGGGCGTGGTCGTTGGTTGCCAAACCGAACCGGGACCAGCCGATCCACAGCAGCAGCAGCGCCTCCCCAACCATCGCGACGCCCAGCACCACGGACACCGTGATGAAGCCGCCGATGTTCCACGTCTCCGGTTTCCCGGACGGCCGGACCCGATCGGTGGCCAGGGCGATCTTGGCGAAGTCGGTCATGAAGACCAGCAGCAGCATCGCAAAGGCGGAGACGACGAACTTGCCGGTCACCACAAACGCGACGGCCACGAAGGCGGCCTTCAGGATCGTCCGGCTGATCTTGTTGATGATCCACGTCAGGATGCGCTGGTAGATGATCCGGCCCTGCTCCACCAGCGCCAGGATGTTTGTCAGCCCCGGCTCGGTCAGGACCACGCTGGCGGCACCCTTGGCGACATCCGTCGCGGTGCTGACGGCGATGCCCACCTCGGCCTGGCGCAGGGCGGGCGCGTCGTTGACCCCGTCGCCCGTCATGCCGGTCACATGCCCGGCGGCCTGGAGATGCTGCACCACGACGTATTTGTCCTCCGGGAACACTTCGGCGAAGCCATCGGCACCCGCCAGCAGATCCACCGCCTCATTGCCGGCCTGGGCGCCCGCTGCCTTCAGGTCGGCCACGCGCCGGATGTTGGGCAGGCCGACGCCCCGGGCGATCTCACCCGCCACCGCCAGCGCATCCCCCGTGAGCATTTTCACCGTGACGCCAAGGCCCTGGAGGGCCGCGACGAGCGACTTGGCGTCCGGCCGGGGGGGATCGTACAGCGTCACCAGGCCAAGCAGGACCGGCGTACCCGACTCCGGGCCGCGCGCGACCGCCAGGGTCCGGTAGCCCTTCAACGCTGAGGCCTTGACCCGTTCCTCCAGCGCCTCGATCGCCGGGGGCTGGAGCCCGCAGGCCTCGGCGAGGGTCCGCACGGCGCCCTTCATGACGCGCAGCCGCTGCCCGCCCTGTTCCACAACGGCTTCCGTCCGCCGGTTCTTCGCATCAAAGGGCGCGAAGGAGATGGGCTTGACTGCGGGAACGCCATCGAAAATGTGCCGCTCCTTCGCCGCAGCCAGGAACGCCAGGTCGATCGGATCCTGGTTGGCCTCCTGAGAGGCGAGCGCGCCCGCGGATAGCACCTCGGCTTCCGTGGCCGGTTCCATCGGGATCACCCCCGTGACGGCCAGCTGGTTCATGGTGATCGTGCCCGTCTTGTCCACACACAGCACATCCATCGTCGCGGCATCCTCGGCGGCGCTGAGGCGCGTCACCAGCACCCCGAGCTTGGCCAGTTCCTTCGACCCGACGGCCATGCTGACCGTGAACATGACGGGGAGGGCCACCGGCACCGCACTCATCAACAGGACGAGCATGAGGGGGACCACCTCGATGAGCGGCGTACCGCGGACCAGCGAGAGCACCACCACCAGGCCCAGCAGTACGCCGAGGATGACGAAGAGCCAGCGGACGACCTTCGTCACCACCGCTTCGATGTGGAGCTTCGGACGCGCCTGCTGTACGAGTTCCGTGGTGCGGCCGAAATAGGTCTTGGCCCCGGTCAGCATCACCACCCCGTTGCCTTCACCCCGGTGGACCACGGAGCCCGACGGCACGATTTCTCCGGGGGCCTTGTCCGCGTCCTTCGATTCGCCGGTGAGCGCCGACTGGTCCACGGTCACAGTTCCCGTGAGGAGGCTCACATCCGCCGGGATGATGTCGCCCGGCCGCACGCGGACGATGTCGCCGGGAACGAGTTCCCGGGCGGGAATGACCTGCCAGGTCGAATCGCGCCGCACGCGGGCGCTGACCTGCAGCCGCCGCCGCAGGGCCTCCACGACGCCAGCGGCCCGGCGCTCCTGCATGAAGCTCAACACGGCGTTGACGACCAGCAGCGCGCTCACTACGATCAAGTCGGCATACTTCCCGAGCACCGCCGACAAGACCATGATCAGTTCGAGCATCCACGCCGAGATGCCCCAGAACTTCCCGAGGAAGGTACGAATCGGGTGCCCCTTCTGCTCGGCGACCTCGTTGTAGCCATGCTCCTTCCGCCGGGCCTCCACCTCGGCGCCCGTGAGCCCCGTGTCCGGGTTCACCTGCTGAGCCGCGAGTGGATCGGTGCCCTTCTTATCGGGAGCTGGTTCTGGATGCGTGGGTTCAGCAGCCGTCATGGGGCATCTCCAAGAGGGACATCAGGCGAAAGGAGATCCAGCTACCTCTCAGGTGCGCTCAGGCCCCTTCGGGCAGGAAGACCTTGAAGGAGGCGCCCTGCCCGGGCTCGCTCCGCACACAGATCCCGCCGCCGTGGCTGCTGAGAATCCCGATCACAGCGGCCAGCCCCAGCCCGCGGCCGGTGAATCTCGTCGTGAAAAAGGGATCGAAGGCCTGGGTGACGACCTCTGGGACCATGCCCACCCCCGTATCCGCCACCTCCAGGGTCACATAGCGCCCCGGAATCACGGGCAGGGCCCAGACGCGGGACTCGATGGTGAATTGACTGACGCCCTCCGCGCCCGTCCGGATGGTGACCAGGCCCTCCACGTTCTCCGGGATGGCCTCCAGGCCGTTCGTGATCAGGTTCATCATCACCTGGTAGATCTGGGTGGGGTCGGCCATGACAAAGGGAAGCGGATCCGTCAGGTCACACTGGAGGGTCACGTTCCTGGGGATGGAAACGGAGATGATCGGCAGGATCTCCTTGACCACCCGGTTGACATCCACCTCTCCCACCACGAAGGCCTCCTGGCCCGCGTAGGCAAGCATCTGCTGGGTGAGCTCGGAAGCCCGCAGGGCCGCCTTCTCGATGGCCTCGAAGTAGGAGGCCACCTTGCCCTCCCCCCCGGCCGCGTCCTGGCCCAGGTTCGCATTGCCCATGATCGCGGTGAGGATGTTGTTGAAGTCGTGGGCGATGCCACCGGCAAGGACACCCAGTGTCTTCAGTTTCTGCGCCTGCTGCAGCTCGGCTTCGAGCCTGGACTGGGCTTCCTCGGCCTCTTTGCGCCCCGTGATGTCACTGAGCACGAGGCGACTCACGATCGCATGGCCAGCCTCCTGGTCCAGGTCCATCTGGGTGTCCTGCGCGGAGACGGCGGCCAGATGCGCCCAGAAGACCGTCCCGTCCTTCCGCACCATCCGCAGGTCGCACGCATAGGGTTCACCCGTCTCCAGGAACCGCTTGCGGTGCAGGTAGTAGATGTCCTGGTCCTCCCGGTGGATGTACCGGGTGATCGGCTGCTGGAGGATCACGGCGCGGGGCACACCCAGCAGATTGACTGCGGTGAGGTTGATCTCCAGGACCAGCCCCTCCATGGAGAGGATGCAATAGCCCACCGGCGCCAGGTCATACAGGTCGAAGTAGCGCACCCGGGAGGCATTCAGCTCGATCTGGACCCGCCGCAATTCCTCGTTCTGCAGCTCCAGCTCGATTTGATGCACCCGCAGCTCGTGGAGCGTCCGCCGCATGTCCCGGGGCGAGAGGACCTCCGTGCTTTCCGGGAACACGGACCCCTTCTCACGGGCCACCTCCTCGGCTCGCCAACGCAGGTCGGCCGTTTTCCTGGGCCCGAAATCCTGACTAGTCATTGGACACCACCTTCTTCCCCGGTCGCTTTTCGTTCCGTTGGGTCTCTGGCTCGCCCTGCAACCAGCGGCCCGTGGTTTCCGTCGCCTGGCCCAGCCACCTCAGGACACGGCCATCGACATGGCGCAGGGCACTCGCCCGTGCGTCGAATCCGCGATAACCGCCGTCGTGATGGCGGAGCCGGAAGCCCGTGTCGAGGGGCTTTCCGGAGGCGATCGCGGCGTTCCAGAGGGTCATCACCGTACCCCGGTCCTCGGGGTGGATCAGATCGAGCCACCTGGAACCCAGCTGTTGGGCCTCCGGAACACCCGTGAATTCGATCCACTGCGGACTGAAGTAGTCACAGAAACCGTCGGGGCGGCTCGTCCACACGAATTGCGGCAGTGCCGCCGCAACCTGCTGGAAGAGGGATTCGCTCTCCCGCAGCGCGGCCTGCGTCCGTTTCATGTCCGTGATGTCCACGAACGTGATGACCGCGCCCTCGATCACGTTGTCGAGGGTTCGGTACAGCTGGATGCGCATCGTGTACCACTTCCCCTCCGTGGTCTGCACCTCCACTTCCTTGGGCGTCAGCGTCGTCATTACGGCCTGTACGTCGTCGACCAGCCGGTCGTAGCCCACCAGCTTGGAGACGATGTGGCCCACGGGCCGCCCCACGTCACCCAGGATCAGGTTGATGATCCGGGTGGCGGTGGGCGTGAAGCGGAGGATGCGCAGCTGGTGATCCACAAAGACCGTGCCGATGCCGGTACCCGCCAACAGGTTGTTCATGTCGTTGTTCAGCCGCGACAGATCCACCACCTTGGTCTGCAGTTCCGCGTTGACCGTGGCCAGTTCCTCGTTCACGGATTGCAGTTCCTCCTTGGAGGTTTCCAGCTCCTCGTTGGTGGACTGCAATTCCTCGTTCACCGACTGCATTTCCTCGTTGGAGGATTTCAGCTCTTCGTTGGAGGTCTCCAGCTCCTCGTTCGAGGCCTTGAGATACTCCTCCTTGGCCTGCAGCTGCCGCTTGAGCGATTCGAGCCGCCCATCGGCACCCGCTGACGAATCACCCTGCTCCGGAGGCTGATCAGGAGAGACGAGATCCGGCGAAGGGGCCTCTTCCAGGATGACCAGGTACAGCGGTGCCTCGGGCTTCGGGCCAGGCGTGGTCGCCACCGGGCTGACGGTCAGGTTGACCGTGCTGAAATGACCATTGGTTCTGACGTGCAGCCCCAGGCAGTGCACGGTTGCTTCGGTTCCGACGGCCTTGTGCAGCGCCGTGGTCAATTCGTGTCGCAACCCTTCGCGCGCCATCTTCAGGATGTTATTGATTCCGACCTCGCCGGGCGTCGGTTCCAGGTACAAGCCGGTGCGGCCATGAAGGTAGAGGATGTCGCCCCGGTCATTGATGAGCGCGCCGGCCGGGGCCACCAGCTGCAAGAGCGCCTGTTCCGTCAGTTCGCGCAGCGGTGGTTTCATGGAGATGGCCGTTTTCCCCATGATCCGCTGGTGGGGCAGCTCCATCGCGGACATCGGCGGGAGGATCCGGCCCAGGGCCGTGCGCTGGGCGCCATGGACATCCTCCTTGCGCTGATACAGCTTCGCCTTGCGATCCAGCGCGGCAAACAGATCGCCAAAATCCCCCACGGTCTCCGAGGTGCCCTGGAAGAGAAAACCCCCAGGATTCAAGGCGTAGTGGAACAGGGGAATGAGCTTCTTCTGCAACTCACCGCCCATGTAGATCAGGAGATTCCGGCAGCTGATCAGATCGAGCTTCGAAAAGGGCGGATCCTTGATCAGGTCCTGCTCGGAAAAGATCACCATGTCGCGGATGATCTTGTGGACGCGATAGGCGCTGCCATCGGGCTCGGCGGTAAAGAATCGGGAGAGCCGATCCGGCGAGAGATCGGCGGCGATGCTGGCCGGATAGAGGCCCGCCCGGGCGGTGGCAATGGCCTGGCCATCCAGGTCGGTGGCGAAGACTTGCACAGCATGGCTTTGTTTCAGCGTCTCCATGCGTTCCTGCAGGAGGATGGCGATGGAGTAGGCCTCCTCGCCGGTGGAACAGCCCGGCGACCAGACCCGCACCGGGGCGCCCCCTGGCTTGTCCGCGAAGAGCCTGGGGATGACCTGTTCTTCAAGGGCCCTGAAGGCCTCCGGATCACGGAAGAAATTGGTCACGCCGATCAGCAGGTCCCGGAAGAGTCCTTCCACCTCCGCCGGTGTGTGCTGGGCGTATTTGACATACTCGTCGATCGTATCGATCTGATGCACAGCCATGCGCCGCTCGATGCGGCGATGGATGGTGCTCGGCTTGTAGTTGGAAAAATCGTGGCCAGTCTGGAGGCGCATCAGGACGAAGAGCTTGCTCAACGCACCCTCAATCCTGGGCGCCTGGGCCGCGGCGGCGCGGGAGGACCGGCCGAAGGCATGGGCCACATAGCCCACGAGCTGGGCGGGCATCTCCGCCGGCGGGAGTTCGAAATCCACGAGACCCGTGGCGATGGCACTGCGGGGCATGCCGTCGTACTCGCTGGAATCAGGGTTCTGCGCCATCACCATGCCGCCCTCGCCCTTGATGGCCCGGAGGCCCAGGGTGCCATCGCTGCCGGTGCCGGATAGCACGATGCAGATGGCCCGCTCATGCTGGTCCTGGGCCAGCGAGCGGAAGAAGAAATCAATCGGAAGGCGCTGACCGCGGGGCGCGGCAGGTTCCAGCAACTGGAGCGCACCATTCAGGAAGGCCATGTCCCGGTTGGGCGGAATGATGTAGGCGCAGTTCGGCTTCACCACCATCCCGTCTTCGACCTCGAAGACCTGCATGCGGGTGTAGCGCCGGATGAGGTCGGTGAGGATGCTCTTGTGGTCCGGGGCCAGGTGCTGCACCAGGACAAAGGCCATGCCAGGGTCGGCCCCGACGGGCATGCCGGAAAAGAAGGCTTCGAAGGCCGCCAGTCCCCCGGCCGAAGCGCCGATGCCGACGATGGGGAATCGCGCCTCCTGCGGTTCCTGCCTGCGCGAGGCTGTCTTCCCTGCGGCGCCAGGATCGGCCCCGGCCGGAGAGAGGGTCGGTTCGCCCCGCTCGCCAGACGGCGGTGGTTTCTGTTTCGCGATTTCCCTTTTCTTCTTCATGACCATGGTGCTCATCCCCCCGGAATGGACAACGCCTGGGGGCGTTCCCATTCAACTGCTCACCGATGCGATCCTGGTCATCCGCGGGAAACACCGCGGCGTTGGCAAATGAAACAAACACGACATGGGAGGCCTGGATTCAATTCAACTGAACGGAAACCGAGATGGCGATGCGATCCAGGGGGTGCCGACGATTGTAGAGGTAGTAGCCATCCCCAGCGTAGTCGATATAGACATCATCGCTGTCGTACCAGTTGTCCGACCAGTATTCAGGCCACGGATCCAGGACGCTGAACCAGAAGCCGCCGAACTGGAAGCGGGGGTACCCGCCGAACACGATCAAGGGGTAGCTGCGGAGGCGGAAGACGCGGCTCGGACCAAAGTGGCCCCGGTAACGATTCTCTGGAATGCGATAGCCCGTGTAGCTGCCGCGCTGGTCCCAGGTGCGATGTTCGGACCGCCAGTTCCGGGCTCGGCGCTGCTGCCAGACGCCGTGCTGTTCCCGCTGTGGAACGGGCTTGGCCTGCCGCTGGCGCTGCTGTTCCTGCTGCACCCTGGCCGGCTGTGGGCGCGGCTGCATCGGTCGCTCTCTGGGCGACGCCGGTTGCCGACCCGGCTGGCCCTCGGCATGGGATGGCTGCGCCTGCCGCATGGGCCTGGGTTGCGGCTGCTCCGGCCTGGGCTGCTGCTTCTCCCGCTGGGGCCGCTGCTGATCCTGGGGATGCCTGGCCTTTTCTTCGCCCCGATCCTGCTGGGCGAACGCCGGCGCCGCTGCTCCGAGCAGCAGCAGGAGCACGCCCGTCTTCATCTTGCCCAGTGATTTCATGGGGATTGCCTCCTGTTCGGTGATGTCCTGTGGCCATTGCCTGATGCGTCGGACACGGCCTGATCCAAGTTCCTCCGTCTCGCGGGGCTCATAGCCAATAAGAGAGCAGTCGGGCGAACCATTCCTTGAGTCGCTGCCCCAGGGGGCGCCGCTCCCACTGCTCCAGCGTGATCTGGTTCGTATCCTTAAGATCGTCGCGGAAGGCGCGCTCCATCTCCCGCCCGAAGTCGTCCCCCAGCACGACGACGTTGACCTCCTTGTTATGGAGGAAGCTCCGCATGTCCAGGTTGGTGGAGCCCACCGTGGACCAGCTGCCATCAATAACGGCCGTCTTGGCGTGCAACACGGAAGTCTTCAGCGCGTAGACCGAGATGCCGGCCTTGAGCATCTGGGTGTAGAAGGACTGCCCCGCATACAACACCGGCCCGCCATCGGAGACGCTGGGCAGGATGATTTTCACATCCACACCGCGGCGGACGGCCTCGGCGAGCGCCCGCAGGATCTGGGCGTCAGGGGCGAAATACGCGACGGTGATGTGGATGGATTTCGTGGCGCTCTGGATGGCCAGGAAATAGGTCTTGTAGATCTCGTAGTCGCCGCCGGGCTGGCTGCCAAGCACTCGCACGACCTTGTTGCCCACCGCTGGCTGCAGAGGGAAGTAGTCCCGATCCGGCAGCGCGCCTTCCTTCTGGCTGGCCCAGTTGTCCAGGAACAGCCATTGCAGTGCGGTCACGGCGGGGCCCTCGATCTGGATGTGGGTTTCCCGCCAGCCCACGGAGGTTCGGTTCTTGGCGTGGGACCTGAACAGCGAGCTGCTGGAATAGGCGGCGGTGATGTTCACGCCGCCGGTGAAGGCCACTTTCCCGTCCACCACCAGGATCTTCCGGTGGTCGCGGTTGTTGATGCGCCAGTGGCCCAGCCGGTGGAATGGGCTCACGGGGTGGTAGGGCAACAGCCGGATGCCGGCCGCCTGCATCCGGTCGAAGAAGGCCTGGGGGGTGCCCAGCGTGCCGACACAGTCATAGATGATGCTGACCTGGACGCCCTCCTTCTGCTTCGCGATGAGCGCGTCGGCGAACTTCATGCCGAGCGGATCCTGGTCGAAGAGGTAGGTCTCCAGGTTGATGGTGTCCTTCGCCCCAGCCACCGCCACCAACATCGCCGTGATGATGCTGGGACCGTCGAAGAGCAACTTGACGTTGTTCCCTGCAATGAGCGGCCGGCCCGAAGCGGCTTCTTCCAGGGCGGCCAGCGTCTTGGCGTCGGCCCTGGTGTGCCCCAGGCGCTTGGCAAGCAGCGAGGCGGCCTCCCTTTCGTTCAACGCCCCATGACCATCGATGACGCTGGGCTTGGTGGGCGCGTTCCTGGGCACCTTCAGACTCATGTCCGGCAGGCGCGC
This sequence comes from Acidobacteriota bacterium, assembly GCA_021802985.1. Classification (GTDB taxonomy): domain Bacteria; phylum Acidobacteriota; class Holophagae; order Holophagales; family Holophagaceae; genus Geothrix. The sequence continues at coordinate 33,480 of JAJZQW010000012.1, forward strand.
GCAGGCGACATTCGCCAGGCAGGCCGCCAACGCCCAGAACCACATGGCCTTCGAGTGGCCCGGCCTCCGAAGGCCCACGGTCACATGCCGACGCTGCTGCATCCAGCGGTTCACCCGGTTCCCGAGCAGGGGAACAGGAACCCGCGGTGGCGCGGCAAAGCTAGGCATGGGTGATCATCACTTTCAGGGCGTGTTCTTTCCCGGCATTGCCAAACGTGTCGTAGGCCCGCATCAGGTCATTCAATACAAAGTGATGCGTGATCAACTGCTTCGGATTGATCCTGGCCGACAAAACGGTTTTCAGAAGCATCGGGGTCGTCACGGTATCCACCAGGCGGGTGGTGAGGGTGATGTTCTGCGACCAGAGTTTGTCCAGGTTCAGCTGAACCGGCTTGCCATGCACACCAATATTGGCGATGTGCCCCCCCGCCGTCACAATGGCCTGGCAGACATCGAAACTTGCCGCGATCCCAATGGCCTCGATCGCGACATCCACGCCCCGGTTGCCGGTGAGGGCCATCACCTTCTCGGCGGCCTTGCCATCGCTGTTGTTGACGACCTTCGTCGCTCCGAAGGTTTTGGCTACCTCCAGACGGTTGTCATCGACATCGATCAGGATGAGCTCCGCCGGAGAGAAGAATTGGGCCGTCAGAAGGGCCGCCAACCCGATGGGACCTGCACCGACAATCGCCACCATGTCGCCGGGCTGGACCTGCCCCTTGAGGACGCCACATTCGAATCCGGTCGGAAGAATGTCGCTCAGCATGACGAGCGCTTCTTCATCGGCTCCGGTGGGAACCGGATACAGGCTGTTGTCTGCGAAGGGGATCCGGACATACTCCGCCTGGGTTCCATCGATCAGGTTCCCGAGAATCCAACCTCCCCCGTTCTCACAGTGGGAATACATCCCCTTCTTGCAGTTGAGGCATCTGCCGCAGGAGGTGATGCACGAGATGAGCACCCGGTCGCCCACGCTGAAGTTGGCGACACTCCCGCCGACCTGTTCGACCACGCCGACCCCCTCGTGGCCCAAGATCCGGCCTGTCGCGACCGTGGGCAGGTCCCCTTTCAGAATGTGCAGATCCGTGCCGCAGATCGTCGTCTTGGTGATCTTGACGATGGCATCGGTGGGCGCCGTGATGACGGGTTTCGGTCTCTCTTCCAGCGCGCGTTTTCCAGGACCGTTGTAGACGAGGGCTTTCATGGTTGGAACTCCGTTCATGCTGGGGTCTGGCAATGATTCCGAGCTGACCCGCCTGGGCCCATTCGGCCCTGGCCTGGGGTGTTGGAGGTCTTCAGGTCTGGCTCATCAACTGCCGGCAGCCCTCCGAATGCACCCCGATCTGCGCGGCGCCGGCCAGCTGGAGGATGCTTTTGGCCTTGGCCGCATCCGCCTCGGCGCCATGGGCGATCACAAGGAACTTGTCGGATCGGACCGCGGTCTCGTACTGCAGGCAGCTGTTCTCGGGAATGCCGATGCTATAGAGGCCGGCAGCCAGGACCCCGAATCCGCCAACCACCACGGCACCCTCCATGGCTCCGACGATCCAGCTGACCAGGGGACCGAACACGATGAGGGGACCGAGGCCGGGAACGACGAAAAGGGCCGATCCGAAGAGCAGTCCCCAGAACCCGCCCCAGAAGGCGCCGCGCTTGCCCCAGAGTTTCATGCGGTCACCGGCATTGTAGAAGCCCACGACATGCTCCTCGGTGTGGTAGTCCTTCCCCACAATGGAGAGTCGCTTCATGTCGAACCCCGCGAGCTGAAGTTCCTTGATGCTCGTTTCGGCCTGAACGTGGGAATCGAAAATGCCCACCACTGCGTTGCGCTCGTCCATGGTTCAACTCCTTGTGGTTTGGGGGGAATGCGTCGATTGGCTGAGCGGCTCGTTCAGGCGTCGCACATGCCGCGCCTCGGGTCAAAGGCCGCCCAGGCCAGCCAGTCCCTAAGGGCTTCGTTGAAAGCTCCGAACTGCTCAAAGGCAACCAGATGGCCCGCGTCGAAGATGAGCTTCAATTGGGTATTGGGGATGGCCTTGGTCAGGGCTTCGGCTTCGCTGGGCGGGATGATGGTGTCGTCGGCACCCGCGATCACCAGGGTCGGCACCTGGATCTTGTCCAGCCAGGCCCCCGCGTCGGGCCGCTCGGCCATGCCCAGCAGGGCGCCGACGACCCCCTCGGGGTTGGAGCCGGTCATGAAGTCCCGCACGGATTGAGCCATGGCCGCATCCGTGTTGCCGGAGGAAAGCATCTTGGGCGCCATGGCGTCCACCACCACCGAGACACCCTTCGCCCTCACCTTCTCCGCGGTCGCCCGGCGGGCGGCGGCAGCCTCGGGGGTATCCGGACCGGCCTTCGTGCCCACCAGCACCAGCCCTCGAAGCGCCTGCGGGAAGGCCTTCGCGAAGGCCAGTGCGACATAGCCACCCATGGAGTGGCCCGCGAGGATGACGGGGCCGGTATCCAGGTGCTGCAACAAGGCGTAGAGGTCTTCGGCGAAACGGCTCATGGACACGGGACCGCCCGTCGCCTCGCTCTCCCCAAGGCCCCGCAGGTCAGGCGCGATCACCCGGTTCGTCGCCTTGAAGGCCCCCACCTGCTTGGACCAGGTGCCCCGGTTCAGCGGAAAACCATGGACAAAGACCAGCGGAAGGCCCTTGCCTTCGCCCTCGTCTGTGTAGGCCACTTCGATTCCATTCACCTTCGTGCGCATGGGGCGGCCTCTCGTCATTCGGTTGGATCGTTCATGGGCGGGGGATCATCCGTGGATGAGTTCGGCGGCGGCGAGGGTGCTCATTCGCAGATGGCCTTCTCGGCCTCAGGGTTGGTCTTGATGGACATGGCTGGGTCCTCGGCGCGGGAGTGTGTTCATCCATGGATTCGGCTTCGACTCGGGTTCGTATGGCATGTCACTTCCCGATGCCTCTGACAGCATCGGCAAGCCCCCCGGTTCTCCGCCTCGCAGGTCGGGACCGGGGGTCTTGCCTCGCTGGGAAAGGTCCGTACTCAAAGCCCAGCAGCAGCCTTCGGGTCCGTGAGGCCCTCGCCTGAGACAACCAGCTCCACGCGCCGGTTTTCCTTCCGGCCGGCGTCGGTGCCATTGGAGGCGACGGGATCGCTCTTGCCGAAGCCCTTGGACGTGATGGCGTCGGCCGAGACCCCCTGGCTGACCAGGTAGTCCTTGGTGTTCTGGGCCCGTTGCTCGGACAGGCGCTGGTTGAGCGCATCGCTGCCCGTGCTGTCCGTGAAGCCGTCCGCCTCGATCATCAACCCCTTGTGGGCAGACAGGATTCCGGCGATTTTCGAGAGCTTCTCCCGCGCGGCGGGCAGCAGCACCGCCTTGCCGTTCTGGAACAGCACCCCGGACATGTTCACGATCAGCCCCCGGGCGGTGGCGCGCGTCTGGAGGATGGTATTGAGCTGCTCCATCAACTTGGTTCGCAGATCTTCGTTCTTGGATTGCAGTCCTTCATTCTTGGAACGCAATCTTTCATTCTCGGTTACGGCCTGCTGGGTCTGCGCCTGGGCGACAGCCTGGGCCGCGGCAGCCTGGGCGGCGGCCTGATCGGCGGCTCGCTTGGAATCAGCCAGTTTCTCCTGGGCCACTTTCTGTTCCCAGGCCACCCGCTCCACCTCCTGTCGCTGGACCGCGATCAGCCGGGCGTCCTCGGCCCTCTGGACGGCTTCCCGGGCCATCAGGATCCGGCTTCCCTTCTTCCCGTCTTCGTTCTCGGACTGCTTGAGGTAGCCCTGGGCCTTTCCGAACGCCTCGGGCGCGTAGGTCATGGCCCCGGCAGCCGCGGCGATGCGCACGGCATTGCGGGCCTGGTAGACGACAAAGGGCGTCTTTTCATCCATGACCATCGGGGCCGAGGAGGGCAGATTCAAGGTGTACTGGCCCCGCTTCAGCAGCTCGTATTTGGCATCGATGAGTTCGACCTGCCCACGGGATTCCTCCCGGACCGCATTTTCCATGACCACCACATCGCTGGGCTGGCTCACGGCAAAGTACGGCTCGGCGGTCACCACCAGACCGAAGGTCTGGAGCGCTTCCGTGACCTTGACCTTGCATTTGCCATGCTTGAGGACGAGCTCCCCCAGATTGGTGGCCCGACCTTCCGGAGAGATGCCCCACATCACGTAGGTCATGAATTCCCCGCCGAAGGTGGAGGCGGGCGGCAGGTTCTTGACCTTCGCGATGATCAGGAGGGCTCCGTCCTTGTTCTTCACGGTGGCCACTCCCGACGCGGCCGGCAGCAGAATCGTGCCCTTCAGGTCGATCTTCGTGGAGGATTTCAGATTCCGGTAGTTGATGGCCTTGGCCGAACCCTGCACCACGGTCACCCGATAAAGGGGCACCGAGGTCGGGGGGGCTGGGTCGGGGGTGGGCGGAGGTGGCTGAGCTTGGAGGACCAAAGCCGCCGCCGCAAACGGGATCGCATTCCAACTTTTCATTTTTGCACCTTTCAGGGCGTCCATCGGTGGGTGGGGGATGAGTCAAATCCTGGGACCGGATGACCCAGGGAAGCATTCACGGAGGCAGAGCGAACCCTGGTCACGCCCTGGAAAAGGGCCTGGAGCAGCCTAGGCGCTCAGCCCCGCAGATCGTTGGCCGCATCGGTCATGCCGCGCTTGAGATCGCTGGTGGCGAGGGCCGTGCGTTCCTTCATGTCATCCCAGGCCAGGCCAGCCTCGTCGGCCAGGTCCCCGGCCTTACGCTTGGCGCGGCGGGCAAGGTCCTTGAGATCCCCGCGGAGTTCGGGGCCGGTCTTCGGTGTGGTGAGGGCCACAACCAGCGCCCCGAGCGTGGCACCGGCGAGGAACGTCAGCAGCATGGGGCCCGTGGAGGAGGAGGTGTTTTCCTGGTTCATGATCGTTGCTCCTATTCGTATTCGTGAGGGGACTGCCTGCGTTTGAAGAAGGCCAGCACGGCGCTGATCCCTCCGACGATGCCCCCGAGATTGCGGGAGGCCGATTCGATGGTGCTGTGGTAACGCCGATTGAGATCCTGCACCGTGCGCCCAAGTTCCCCCATCATCCGGGCCAGACCCGAAAGTTCGTCCAGGGAGACCTGGAGCGAAGCCGCCAGGTGATCCATCCGCAACCGGGAGGCATGAACATCCTCGGCGATCTGGGACAGGTCCTTGCTGGAGGAGAGGAGGAAGGCATCGAGGCCCTGGGCGGTCCGGCGCAACTGGACCAGCAGGCGCACCAGGCCAACGGCGAGTGCGACCAGAACCACGATGAGCGTGAGTTCGAGCGCGATGGACATGGTGGCCTCCGGGTTGGGAATTCAGGCATCTTCATGGGCGGTCAGCATCCAGAGGGCCTTGTCCATGGCGTGGCTGATGGTGGCGTAGAAATCCGCCGTGGGCTGATCGCCGAGTCTCCCGGCCTTCTTGACGCCCTTGCGCATCCGTCCCGCATATTCACCGTAGTGGTCGACCAGGGTGCCCATGTGGAGCTTGCCGTCGACAACATCCAAGGGGTACTCGATCAGGCCAGCGGCGCTGCCGACGGCATGGCTGGTATCAAGGCGATGACCACCTGCGGTGGCCACCCGCTCGGCAAAGCCATCACCGTAGATGGCGAGCTGGCCGTAGAGCTGGTCGAACAGCAGGTTGAGGCCCCAGGAATCCGGGCCTCTCACATTCCACCGGGCCCGCCGGGTCTGGTAGGCCAGATCGAGCGTGTCCGCCAGGGACTGGTTCAGCAGATCCACCAGGTCCTCGGTAGTCTTGGCATCGAAGCTCACGACTTCAGCGGGGGGACGGTGGCTGCTCATGGCAGGCTCCTGGCGATGCATCAAACCAGCCGGGGACTAGAGGACCCGGCGGCCCTGGATGACCCGGACCAGGATGATGACGATGGCGACCACGAGCAGGACGTGGATGAAGCCCCCCATGGTGTAGGCGCTGACGAGGCCCAGGGCCCAGAGAACGAGGAGAATGACTGCGATGGTCCATAACATGGGGCGCTCCTAGCCGATGACGGCGGGGTTCTGGCTTGCGAAGAATTCAGTGTTTTGCGGAGGAACTGTGGACCATGGCCTTGAGTTCAAGCCAGGCCTGTTCTGCCCCGGCCTTCATGCTTTCCCATGTGTCATTACTGGCGTCCTTCAGGTTGAGCAGGTGCTTCCTGGCCTCGTCGTGTTTGCGCTGCAAGGCGTCGATGGTCTTGTCGTAGCTGACCATGGCGTCGACACTCTGGCGTTTGGCCTTGGCCTTGAGCACGTCGATGTCGGCTTCCCATTGCGCCAGCTGCGCCTCTAGCTTGCTTTCGTAGGCTTTTCTGTTCTCCAGCATGGAGGACCTCCTTGGAGGGGCTTCCCGACCCGTCGAGCGGACCAGGAAGCCCGTTGGAATGGCATCAGGACTTCTGGACGCTCATCTGGTTGTTCACGCGGCGCACGCCTTCGATGTCCTCGGCGAGCTTGGTCACCAGGGTCTTCTCGGCTGCGTTCTCGGCCTCTCCGTGCAAAGTCACCACGCCGTGCTTGGTGGCCACGCGGGTGGCCAGGGCATGGGTGGATTTGTGGAAGAGGAGGGTCGTCTTCACCTGGGCGGTGATGGACGCATCATCCACCTTCTGCCCCAGACTCCGATGGGCGGGCTTGGCGGGATTGGAGACCACCATCTCGTTGCGGACCTCCGTGACCCCGTCCACATCCTTGGCATACTCGGTCGTCAGCTGCTTCTGGGCTTCGGATTCGGCCTTGCCCGAGAGGGTGACGACGCCGTTTTGCGTATGGACGTCCGTTTCGGTGACGCTCACGTTCTTGTGAAAGGTCAGTACCGCCTTGACCTTCATGGTGATCCAGCCATCCGAATGGTCGGCGGGCTGATCGCCGACAACCGCGAGCTGGTTGTTCACGTCCTTGACCCCAGGCAGTCCGGCCACGGTCTCCTGGGCCAGGGACTTGTGGAAATCCTCGGACACCGTGCCCGTCAGGGTGACCACGCCACCCGTGGACTCCACCTTGATGTGGTCGTCCTTCAGGTAGGTCTTGAAGTTGTAGCTGTTCTTGGCGGAGGCCTCGATCCGGTTGTCCAACCCGGAGGCCTGGACCGGAAGCCCAACCACCATGATCAGCGCCGCGGAGGTCAGGAAAGCCGCATGGGAATTCAGTTTTAACAGTTGCATGGTGCAGTCTCGTTTCTGCCCCGAAGGGGCGCTTGTCGGAAGGGTTGACAGGATGTTTCAGATTTCTATTTCTTCTCATGTCCGGGCAAAGGCTTCGTGCCCGGCTGCGGATGGGCTTCGTGCGGAACGGCGTTCTCCGGCTTCTGCCTGGAGTCATGCTTGGCGTCGTGCTTGGCATCGTGGTTCGGGTCGTGCTTGGCGTCGTGCTTCGATTCGTGCCTCGAGAGGTCATCCACCTTCTTCGAGTCGGTCATCTCCCAGGCATGCGGGATGTCGCCAGGGCCTGGAGCCTGAGTGGGCTTGGCGGGCAGGGGATACTCCTCGGGCTTGGGGTCCACCTTGGGCCTGGGCTCCTGCTCCGGATTCTGGTAGATGGTCATAGACGCCTCCTGGGCGGGCGATGGCGCGCATCGGCCGCGAACGTGCGTTGGAAGGAAGCTGACCCGCCTTCTGCCTTGGCGAGCCTCGGGACAGGTCAGCTTGACTGGAAAGACAACGGTTCAGGAACAAGGCCGAAGCCTAGTTCGTGGCTCTCTTGGGGTAGTTGATGATGATGTTGACCCTGCGGTTGTCCTCGCGCCCACCTTTGCTGGTGTTGTAGGCGACACTCCGGGTGGCACCGAAGCCTTCCGCGGTGAGCCGTGAACGCTCCACTCCGAAACGGTTCACCAGGTAATCCACCACGTTGGTTGCGCGGAGCAGGGAGATCTTCATCGCCGCCTCGGGGGTCCGCTGCAAAGCGCCGGTATTCCCTTCCACCGTGGCCGTGACATAGGGGTTCGCCTTCATGAAATCCGCGAACCTTTGGAATTGGCCATCGTATTCAGGCTTGATATCGGCTTTGTTGGCGTCGAACTCAATCAGCATGGCCATGGTGATCCTGGCGGGAGCCACCTTCAGCCCCGCAAAATCCGTCACACAGGGGACCACCGCATCGATGCGCCGGTTCTCCCGTTTTCCATCATTGGTGGCATTGTCCGCGATGGGGCGCATGTCTCCGTACCCCACCGCCCTCAGGCGAGAACGATCGATGTGGAGTTTATTCACCAGGTAGTTCACCACGCTCTCCGCCCGCTGCAGGGACAGCTTCATGTTGTGCTCAGGCTTCCCCACGTTATCGGTGTGGCCCTCGATCACGGCGGTGGTCTCGGGGTATTTCGCGAGGAAAGTCCCGATCACGGCAAGCTTCTCTTTGTCCTTGCGCTGCATCTGGTTGCGATTGATCTCGAACTGGATGTCGAGGAGGGTGCAATACTCCTGGGTTCGCGCCGGGGCCGGTACGATGACCTCCACCGGAGCCGCTTCCACCACACGTTCAGGTGGTGGCGGTGCCACCGGTTCGGGCGGCGCCACATACGGAGCGGGGGCTGGAGCCGGGGCGGGTTCCGGGGCCGGAGCCGGGGCTTTCCGACCGAACCGGATCAGCAGGCCAATGGAGGCCATGTCGATGTCGGCCTTGTTATTGACCGCATCGTCGATCCGATAGCGTTCCACCTCGGCGCGCATCCCAAACGATTTGGTGAAATCGTACTGGAGACCGCCACCGAACTTGTAGTTCATCGCCCGCTTGCTCGGATTGGGATTGAGCACATTGACTGCGCCGGTTCCCGTGAAGGCGTCTTTGACGTTGGCGTAGTTCACGCCGGCTCTGGCGAACGCAGAAAACTTTTCGGTGAAGGGCAGGTTGAAGACTGCATCGAAATTCTCACCGCTGAGCTTGAGCTGGCCGTCCAGCGTTCCCGCCGGCACGGTGACGGCATTGAAACTGAACTTGCCCAGGTCGAAATAACCGGCCTCGAAGGCGAAGTACTTGTTGAACTGATACCCGCCGAACAGCTTGTAGCCGGTATCGCGCTCATGATCGTCGATCGACGTGGTGGCAAACCCCGACCCCAGAAGCCCGCTGGTGATCCCAGCGTTATCGATCTTGGCTCGCGTCTGACCAACATTGGCGCCGATGTACCAGCCTGAATCCTGGGCCATTGCAAGCGGGCCGGCGATGATCATGAGGGCCACCAACTGCAACTTCCCTGAAGCTCTTGATAATCTCATTTTTTCTCCTGTGAATGATTTTTGGGTTTTATGAAACCATCAGGGGGCGGGAACATTGACGGTGTTGGTGTCCAGGGCAATCGTCCCTGCGAGGGTCGCGCCAGCGAGGATCCGGCCATTGATCACGGCACCCGTCTTGGCGGTGACATCCCGACCCGACACGATGGTTCCGTAGAAGATGGTGCCGACGCCAACGGTGCCGTCGAGGGTGGGAACCCAGAACACGTTCTTGGCCTGGGCCCCGTTGGCCAGCGTGATACTGGCGGTGGTCGTCAACGAGGAACCGATCTGGAAGATCCAGACGGCGTTCGCGTTGCCGCCCGCGTCGAGCGTGACGGGTGTCGCGACCAGCATCGTGCTGCCGGAGGTGTAGGTGCCCGGAGGAATGCCCAGGGGATAGAGAGCGCCGAGATCGGCACCACCCGAGATGGTGGTTCCAGGAGGCAGGGTCTTCGCGTAGTTGTAGGCGATCAACAGGTCAGCCCTTGCCTGCGCCGACACGGTGTCGTTGATGTGGATGGTGCCGTTCACCTGAACGGGAAGCAGGCCATTGGACGTGCCCGGATCCAGCGAAACATCGCCGTTGATCATCGTCGCGGCGCCCGTATTCGTGATGGCGGAGGTGGCCATGATGCCGAAGGTGCTGGCGGAGCCGAGGGCGACGCCACCGGGCGCGAGCCCTGTGCCGGTCGTGAAGGTCCAGGGATTCGGAACCAGGCCGGGGACCAGGGCATTGCCCGCCAGATCCTTCGCCCCGGTGATGGTGGCGGTGTAGGACGTGCTGGGCGCAAGCGCGCTGGTCGGCGTGAAGGTCGCGATGTGAAGCGTGGTGTCATAGGCGACCGCGCCCAGGAGCGGGGTACCCAGGGGAGAGCCGCTGGTCTGCACCGTGAAGATGATCGTCAGGGGGTCCATCGCCGTGCTGAACGTGGCGTTGACCGAGCTGTTGAGGGCAACGCCTGTGGCGAGATCCGCGGGAACGGTGAGGATCACCGTGGGCGGGTTGACGACCGCCGCGGCGGTGGTGAAAGTCCATACGTAGTTGCTGGCGGCAGGCAGGGCGGCCTGGTTGCCGGCCAGCGCGTTGCCAGCCAGATCGGTGGCGGCGGTGGTGATCGTGGCGGTATAGGTGGTGCCGGCGACCAGGGTGGTGGATGTCGCCGGGGTGAACGTCGCCGTTCTCGCCGCGACCGAGTAGCTCACGGTGCCTGCGGGAGAGACGCTGGGTGCGGCCGCGGTCACCGTGAAACTGGTCCCGGTGATGGTTGCAGGCGCCATGTCCTCGGTGAAGGTCGCGGTGATGGCCGTGTTGAGGGGCACGCCCGTCGTCGGACCGGGGGTCGTCGTGGCGGGGACGGTAAGCGTCACCCGGGGCCGGGTGGTATCGGGGGTCACGCCCGTCGTGAAGTGCCAGACATAGGGGCTCGCCAGGGCTAGGCCCGTGGAGAGGCTCTTGGCCCCGGTGACCGTGGCGGTATAGAGCGTGAGGGGGGCCAGGGTGGTCGCGGGTGCCAGGGTGAAGGTGGCAATCCGGTTCGTGGCGTCAAAGGCCACCGTTCCGGTGGGCGATACGGCGGGTGCCGCACAGGTCACGGTAAAGGTGCCACCGCCGGTCATGGGAGCCATCGGCTCACTGAAGGCGGCGGTGATGATGGTGTTGTTGATCGGCACACCGGTGGCGTTGTTGACAGGAGCCACGGCGGTCACCATGGGCCCGAGGGTGGCAATGCCGCCGCCGCCCAGGATGGGGGCGCGGCTGCCTTCGCCGCCGCCCTTGCAGCCTGCCGCGAAGGCGACCAACAGCAATGCGATGGACCACAGCCATGGTCTGGTAACGTTTTCAAGCTTGTTCATGTGCTTCTCCTCTTTTATGTGGTTCCAGAAAAATCCCTGCCATCACCCAGCCCCATGCAGGGGCGGGAGATGCCGCTTCCAATTTGTCTTAATGCAGGCCTTTGTCTTTTACTCCTGCATTCGTTCAGCGTGGTGTCGCTGTCTGGCTCAAACCGTCCTTTCGCTTGCGGGAGTGCCGGGGGCCGAATGCGTCGCTAACGCGTTTCCGTACCCTCGCCGCCGGTTCAGCAGCGCGGGCCCCGTCGACGGGGAAATCGCAGAAACGACACACCGGGTGATCAAGGTTCGTACTCCCATGGTTTGATCCTTCAGCTTCGGGGTTCAATAAGCATGTTCTATTCCAAAATATAAATATATATATTCAATTGATTTATGAAAACGATCTAGATGATACCCCTCGCCTCTTGATCAAGATGACGTATCCTTCCCTTCAATTTGAATGACGGGGTAAACCCATGGGCATCGGTGATCTGGATCTCGATGAACTGCTGCAGGTGGACCCGGAAGGGGGGATGATCCGCTTCGCCGGCCAGCGCGCGCTGGTCCTGGACGCGGTCGCGATGGGGCTCCTCCGGAAGTACCTTGTCGAGAACTTTGGCCACCTGGCCGCCCGCACCGTGCTCACCCAGTTCGGGTTCGCCCATGGCTGGCGCATGGCCGAAGCCATGCAGGCCGAGTTCAAGTGGGACAGCCCGGAAGACTGGCAGAACGCGGGCATCCGCATCCACGCCCTGGAAGGCCTCTTCCGGGTCGAGCCGGGCAGCACGGGGCCCCTCTCCCGGGAGGGCATGGTGGTTTTCTCCTCCTACGAGGCGGAGCAGCATCTCCTGCACTTCGGGCGCTCGGATGTCCCCGTGTGCTGGACCATCTGCGGCCTCACCAGCGGCTACCTCAGCCGGAGCACCGGCAAGGAGATCTACGTCCTCGAGGATCGCTGCGTCTGCAAGGGCGGCGCCGCCTGCCATCTCTCCGGGCGCACGCGCGAGGAATGGGGGGAGGAACGGGCGGGAGAGTTGCGTTTCTTCGAGCCGAACCTCCTCCAGGAATGCCTCGATGTCTCGCTCCACCGGGTCACCGAGACCCTGAAGCTGTCCGAACGGAAGCTCCATGAGCACCGCCGGGCCCTGGTCCGGGTGGCCCCCGAGGTCGAGGAGCCCCTGGGGATCATCGCCAAGAGCCCCAAGATGCGGCAGGTCGTGGATCTGGCGCGCCGGGTGGCCAAGGTCGATTCCACCGTCCTCATCACCGGGGAAAGCGGCTCGGGCAAGGAGCGGGTCGCGCGGCTCATCCATGAGGAATCCATGCGGGCCGGTCGTCCCTTCGTGGCGGTCAACTGCGGCGCCATCACGGAGACACTCCTCGAAAGCGAGCTCTTCGGCCACGCCCGCGGGGCCTTTTCCGGCGCGGTGCAGGACCGGCCGGGCCTGTTCGAGGCGGCCAACAGCGGAACGCTGCTGCTGGATGAGGTCGGCGAGATCTCGCCGGGCATGCAGGTCAAGCTCCTGCGGGTGATCCAGGAACGGGAGATCCGGCGCGTCGGCGAGAACAAGAGCCGGCCGGTCGATGTGCGCATCCTGGCCGCGACCAACCGCGACCTGGCGCTCGGCGTCTCGGTCAACGCCTTTCGGCAGGATCTCTACTACCGGCTCAAGGTCGTCGAACTCCAAGTGCCGCCCCTCCGGGAGCGCCGGGACGACATCCTGCCCCTTGCGCGGGTGCTGCTCGGGGGCGCGGCGTTGTGGATGAAGCGCAAGATCTCGGGCATTTCCCCGGGTGCCGCCGATCAGCTGCTGCGCTACGAGTGGCCGGGCAATGTGCGCGAGCTCGAAAACACCATGGAGCGGGCCGTCGCGCTCGCACCCGGCAACCGCGTGGAACTGGATGATCTGCCCGAGGAGGTCCGCCAGGCTTCCCCGAAGCCCGTGCCCATCCTGGGGGCGGTGCGGTCACTTGAGGAGATCGAGAAGGACTACATCCTCGCGGTGCTGGACCTGAACGGCGGCAACCAGACGCGGGCCGCCGAACAGCTCCAGATCGGCTCGTCCACCCTGTACCGCAGGCTCAAGAGCTACGGCTTGAGCAACGGAGAGCCTGGCTCGGAAGGGCCCCGGGTCCTGCTCTGAACTTCGCCCCCGGCTGGCGCAAGGACCCCACGGAGCCGGACGGGGCATTAGTAGTTCATGTGGACGTTCTTGATGTCGGCAAGGGCGCCCGACCCATGGCAGACCAGGCACTGCTCGTTGGACTGCAGGGCGATGGTGGCGCCCTGGGTGCCCGTGCTCCCAGCGGCTGAGGGGCTGAAGCGAGGTGCTGGGTGTGTGGTCGGATCGTTGCCCGGGTGCTCAAGAAAGCCTGGACGAAGGACGGGCGCATCGTCATCCCGCCGATGTTCCGCCCCAGCTACAACATCGCCCCTACGCAGGGCATCATCGTGTTTCGGGCGGGTGGATGCCCGGGGTAGGCATTGTGAACGCCACAGGAGTGGCGGTTTCCAGCTAGTTGGAATCCTGCAAGGTCGGTTAGTAGATCGACCACCCCTGGGGGATTGGACGATAGGAGGGGACGATTTTGAAAAACCCCACCCGGGGGGTCCCAGTGTTCCGAGGGCGTGTGGGAGCGTTAGAGCGCTAACAGGAGGGTTCTTGCGCCTAATCCGCACACTCATCACGCTCAGACCCAATACCCATGCGGGTTCCGGAGGATTTTGACTTGCACCTCTATTGCACCTGACCTACCTTTAACTGCTACAACAACCCTCGTGAGCGAGGCAGTCGTCATCTTTGGCAGGTACGCGAAAAGCCCCGGAACCGTTGGGTTCCAGGGCTTTCGTTCTGGCTCCGGAGGAGGGATTTGAACCCCCGACCTAGTGATTAACAGTCACCCGCTCTGACCCCTGAGCTACTCCGGAAAGGGGGAAGGTTCATTCTACCGGAGGCGGTCGCGAATTCAAGCGGGGACGGGCGGTCTAGCCGCGCTGGAGTTCCATGAGGATCTGCCGGGCGGTGGCCTTGAGGGTGTCGATGACGCCGGTGCCCTGGTTGGCCACGGCCTCGATCATGGGCTCGTTCCGGAAGCGGAGGAGGCGCTCCATCTCGGCTACGGGGGCGGCGGAAGGCATGTCGCGCTTGTTCAACTGCAGGACGTACGGGATGGAACGGATGTCGAACCCGTTCTCCTTGAGGTTGGTGGCCAGGTTCGCGATGGACTCGATGTTGGCCTCCATCCGGGCCCTCTGGCTGTCGGCCACGAAGATGATGCCGTCACAGCCCCGCAGGATGAGTTTCCGGCTGGCGTCGTAGAAGACCTGGCCGGGCACCGTGTAGAGATGGAAGCGGACCTTGAAGCCCTTGACCATGCCCATGTCCAGGGGCAGGAAATCGAAGAACAGCGTGCGGTCGGTCTCCGTGGCCAGGCTGACCAGCTTGCCCCGCTTGTCCGGATTGGCCTGCTCGTAGATCCACTGGATGTTGGTGGTCTTCCCGCAGAGGCCGGGCCCATAGTAGACGATCTTGCAGTTGATCTCGCGGGACGCGTAGTTGATGAAGGTCATGGCCGGTTCCCGGGCTCAATCGCCGAAAAGCCGGTCGATGTCTTCGTCCGTGATCTCCGAGAAGGGGCTCTCGAAGCGGCTGCCCGCATCGGATTCCTTCTGCGCCCGCTGTTCCACCTGGTCGAAGATCTCCTGGAGTTCCTTGCTGGCCTTCTTCACCCGCAGCCGCACCAGGGCCAGGCTCGAGTTCTGGTCGAAGATCACCACCAGGATGCCGCGCTTGCCCACGATGGAGATGTGGAGGTTGTCCTTCTCCCCCTCGTGGAAGAGCAGGCTGAACTCCTTCTCCCCGATGAGCTTGGCCAGGCCATCCGTAGCCGCCACGTTCCCGGCGGTGAGGGAGGCGAGGCTGGTGGCGTCGATGCTCTTCACGTCGCCGGCCGCGGCGATCTGCTGGCCGTTCTTGTCCACCAGGAACACCACCTTGGCGGAAGCATCCTTCGCGAGGCGGCCAATGATCTCCTGGAGGAGCTTGTACTCCTCCTCAAACATGATGAGATCTAACTTGGCCACAACGACCTCCAGGGGACAACTCCTTGGAGGATACCGCACTTGAGGATCAGTAGGCCCCCGCGCCCGTCCCCCCCTGGGCCACTGCGACCGAGGCCGATAACCCCAGCCGGGTCGCTCCGGCGAGGACCATGGCCAGGGCCGTCTCGTAGGTACGGATGCCGCCGGAGGCCTTGACGCCCATCCCGGTCCCCACGGATCGGCGCAGGAGGGCCACGTCGGCCTCCGTGGCCCCGCCGGTGGAGAACCCGGTGGAGGTCTTCACGAAATCCAGGCCGGCCTCCAGGGCCAGGACACAGGCCTGGACCTTCTCCGCATCGGTGAGCAGGCAGGTCTCCAGGATCACCTTCAGCACCGCTGGCGCCGGCACCGCGGCCCGGAGCGCCTCGAGATCCTTCGCGACCCGCGCCCAGTCACCCGACTTGACCGGGCCGAGGGCCAACACCATGTCCACTTCCTGAGCACCTTCGCGAAGGGCCGTCTCCGCCTCGAAGGCCTTGACCCGGGTCGCGGTGGCCCCCAGCGGAAAGCCCACCACGGTGCAGGTCCGGACCGGACTGCCCTTCAAGAGACCCGAGGCCAGCGGCACCCAGACCGGATTGACGCAGACAGAGGCGAAGCCGTATTGGAGGGCCTCTGCGCACAGCACCTCCACCTGGGGTCCCGAGGCGTCCGCCTTGAGGAGGGTGTGGTCGATGAGAGGTGTCAGGTCCCAGGGACCCGCCGGCGGCCGGCACTCGGCGGCGGGACGGTGGTGCACCCCCTGCGCATCCCGGAGGAGGCACCGGCCCTCCTCGCACCCGAGCAGTTGGTTCCGCCCCCCCTGGGGATGGAACGCGGTCCGGGCACGGACTTCGGCGGTGAGATCGAGCAGCAGGTCTTTCATGGTTTCCATCATGGCGCCAAGGACCCACACCGGATAGATGGACCCAAAAAAAGCGGGCCGAAGCCCGCTTTTTTGAGTGCTGGGGAAGAAAGTTACTTCTTCTCTTCCTTCTTGGTCACGGCCTTCTTCTCGGCCTTCTTGGCTTCCTTCTTCTCGGCCTTCTTCTCTTCCGCGTTCATGGCCTTCTTCTCGGCAGGAGCGGCCTCGGCCTTCTTCGCGGCCTTCTTGGCAACGTGGTGCTTCTTGACCTTCTTCTCA
>JAJZQW010000076.1 GCA_021802985.1 Acidobacteriota bacterium
GTGGCCTGGTTGAGGATCCGCGCCGTCTCGGTCATCTCCACCATGAAGGTGGACTGGCCCCGGGCCAGCTGGTCCGAGGCGCCGATGCGGGTGAAGATGCGGTCCACCAGGCCGAAGCGCATGAGCTCCGCCGGCACGAAGGAGCCCATCTGGGCCAGCACCACCAGCAGCGCCGCCATGCGCAGGAAGGTGGACTTGCCGCCCATGTTGGGGCCCGTCACCACGGCCATGGGCTGGACCGCCGTGAACTGGAGGTCGTTGGGGATGCACTCCCGCCCCAGCCGGGCCTCCAACGTGGGATGGCGGGCGGCGGCCAGCACCAGGTCACGGTCGTCGCCCAGCTCGGGTCGCGTCCAGCCGGAGAGCCGGGCCCGCTCCGCCAGGCCCGCCAGCAGGTCCAGGGTGGCCGTGGCGCGGGCCAGGGCCGTGAGGTCGGCGCGGTGCGCCAGCACCAGGGCCAGGAGGCGCTGCACCTGGGCCGTCTCCAGCCGCACCTGGTCCCCCTCGGCGCTGAGCAGTCGCTGCTCGAAGGCCACCAGCTTCTCGGTGGTGAAGCGCTCGGCATTGGCCAGGGTCTGCTTGCGGAGGAAGTGGGCCGGCACCGCGCCCAGGTTGGCTTTCGTGATCTCGAAGTAGTAGCCGAACACCCGGTTGTATTTGATCTTCAGGCTCTGGATGCCGCTGGCCCGGCGCTCCTCCTCCTCCAGCTCCAGCATCACCTGTTTGGCGTCCCGGGCCAGGCGGCGAACGGCGTCCAGCTCGGTGTCCACGCCCTCGCAGATGGCCCCACCCTTCTCCAGGTCCAGGGGCGGAGCTTCAGCAAGAGAGCGCTGCAGCTCGGCCAGCAGGGAGCCGCAAAGCGGCGTCTCCGCAGGCCACAGGCCCAGGTCCGCCACCTCCGGCGCCCAGCCCTCGTCCTGGAGCAGGGCCGGCAACTTCTGGAGGACGGCCAGGCCCTCCCTCAGCTGCGCCAGTTCCGGCGGCGTGGCGAGGCCCAGGGCCACGCGACCCAGGAGGCGGTCGAGATCCGGCACGCGGCCCAGCAGCGTCTGGAGCGGCCCGCGGCGGCGGTCCTCCGTGAGCCAGGCCACCTGGGACCAGCGGCGCTCCAGGGCGGCGCGGTCGCGCAGGGGCTGCTCCAGCCAGGCCTTCAGCAGCCGCGAGCCCATGCGGGTGCGGCACTGGTCCAGCAGGGCGGCCAGCGTTCCTGCCTTCCCGCCATCCAGGCCATTGGCGAAGACCTCCAGGTGCCGGGCACTGGTGGCGTCCAGCAGGGGACCCGAGGCGCCCAGCTCGAGGGTCACCCCTTGGAGGTGCGCAGGCCGCCCCTTCTGGGTGGCCTCCACGTGGTCCAGCAGGGCCGCCAGGGCGCCCACGGCGGCTGGGTAGGGATCGAGGCCCACACCTTCCAGGTGCTGCCAGCCAAAGAAGGCCAGCACCTGCTGGCGAGCCCGGGAAACTTCGAAGCGCCAGGCGGGCAGCCGGGTACGGGCGGCCTCCAGGTCCGGCACGTCCGCGGCGCCCTCGGCCAGGATCAGCTCCTGCGGGGTGAGTCGCTCCAGGGTCGCCCGCAGGGCCTCCTCGCCTTCGCCGGGCAGCACCCGCAGGGCACCGGAGGCCAGCTGAAGGAGGGCCAAACCCCAGGTCGCGCCCGAGCGGTGGAGGGCGCAGAGCCAGCGGGCATCGTCGTCCAGCCAGGTGCCGGGGGTGATGATGCGCTTGATGGCCCGGGGCAGCAGGCCCTTGACCTCCTCGGCCTTGGCGGTGGGCTCGGCAATGGCCGCGGAGAAGCCCGCGGCCAGCAGCTTGGGGAGGTAGGAGTCGAGGGCGAAGTGGGGCACACCACACATGGGCGTCTCGGACTCCGTCCCTTTGCCCCGCATGGTCAGGGCGATCTCCAGCACCGGCGCGGCGCGGACGGCATCCTCGCCCAGGATCTCGTAGAAGTCCCCCATCCGCGTGAGCAGCACGGCATCTCCGGCCTCGCGTTTGAGACCGGCGATCTGCTGCATCATGGGCGTCGACATGGGACGGGAATCCTTGGGGGGCGGGACGGGCGCTTGGTGTTGGCGCGGGGATAGACCAGAATAACCCACGCCCCAGTCAGCAAGGACAGCCATGAGCCTCAGCCAACTCGCCCGTTCCATCGCCGAATCACCCACCCTCCGGCTCAACGAGGAGGCCCGCATCCTGCGGGAAAAGGGAGAGCCGGTCATCAACCTGGGCATCGGGGAACCCAAGAACAAGACGCCCATCAACGCCATCCTCCAGGGCGCGGCCCGCCTCACCTCCGGCGACGTGAAGTACACCCCCACGGACGGCCTGCCCTCCCTGAAGAAGGCCATCATCCGGTACACGGAGGAGACCTATGACCGCCTGGTGTCCCCGGAGAACGTTATTGTCTCCGATGGCGCCAAGCAGTGCCTCTTCAACATCCTGTTCACCCTGTGCAACCCCCAGGACGAGGTGGTGGTGCTGGCCCCCTACTGGGTGAGCTATCCCGAGATCATCAAGATGTGTCAGGCCATCCCGGTCATCGTGACGCCCGAGGACGGCGGCTTCCACCCCCGTTTCGAGGAGGTGGTCCGGGCCGTGGGTTCGAATACCAAGGCCATCCTCCTGAACAGCCCCAACAACCCCAGCGGCGCGATCTACCGGGACGACTTCGTGGCCCAGATGGTGGCCTTCTGCGAGGCGAAGGGCATCTACCTCATCCTCGACGACATCTACCAGAAGCTGGTCTTCGACGGCCTGCGTCCCAAACCGGGCACCGCCTTCACCACCGCGGACACGGAAGCCACCAGGCTCATCATCGTCAACGGCGTGGCCAAGCTCTATGGCATGACCGGCTTCCGCATCGGCTGGACCATCGCGCCGAAGGAGCTGGTGCGGGTGATGACCAATGTGCAGGCCCAGACCACCAGCTGCGTGAGCCCGGCCATGCAGGTGGCCGCGGAGGGCGCCCTGGTGGGCGTCCAGAACGTGGTGGAGAGCCTGCGGCTCACCATCCAGAACAACCGCGATGTGCTGATGCAGGAGCTGCGCACCTTCAACGGCGTGAAGCTGCGCAAGCCCGAGGGCACCTTCTACGCCCTGGTGGACTTCCGGGCCTATTCGAACAACTCGGTCGAGCTGTCTAACTTCCTCCTGAAGAAGGCCCTGGTGGTGACGGTGCCGGGCAAGGAATTCGGCATGGAGGGCCACCTCCGCCTCTCCTTCGCGGGCACCGTGAAAGAGCTGCAGGAGGCTGTGGCCCGCATGAAGTGGGCCCTGGATCCGACCAGCGCCAACGAGATCTACCTGGGCGACCGCAAGCTCGTCCGCGACTGGATGTGAAGGACACCATGGCCAACAACCTGCTGAACCTCAAGACACCGGCCGAGGACCAGGCCGCGGTGCTCAAGGCCGACTACGGCCTGGCGAACCTGGGCCTGGCAAACCTGCGGAAGGTGTACTGGAACCTGCCCATGGAGGCCCTCTACGAGGAGGTGATCTTCCGGGGCGAGGCCCGCATCAGCCACCAGGGGCCCCTCATCGCCGACACGGGCCAGCACACGGGCCGCGCCGCCGCGGACAAGGCCATCGTGCGGGAAGCCACCAGCGAGGACCACATCTGGTGGGGGCCCTACAACCGCCCCATGGCGCCCGACACCTTCGACGCCCTGTTCAGCCGCCTCCAGGGCTACCTGCAGGGCCGGGACCTCTTCGTGCAGGACTGCTACGGCGGCGCGGACCCGGACTACCGCCTGCCCGTGCGCATCGTCACCGAGCTGGCCTGGCACTCGGCCTTCGCCCGGAACATGTTCACCAAGCCCGCCACCACGGAGGAGTACAAGCGCTTCGTGCCGGAGTTCACGATCCTCGCCATTCCCGGCTTCCAGGCCACGCCCTCCATCGACCAGACGCCCGGGCCCACCACCATCGCCCTGAACTTCGACCAGAAGCTGTGCCTCATCGGCAACACCGCCTACGCCGGGGAGATCAAGAAGTCGGTCTTCACGGTCATGAACCACCTCCTGCCACTCCAGGGCGTGCTCTCCATGCACTGCAGCGCCAACGTGGGCAAGGACGGCACCACCGCCCTCTTCTTCGGCCTCTCCGGCACGGGCAAGACCACCCTTTCCGCCGACCCGACCCGCGGCCTCATCGGCGACGATGAGCACGGGTGGAGCGACAACGGCGTCTTCAACATCGAGGACGGGTGCTACGCCAAGGTCATCGGCCTGAACCCCCAGGCCGAGCCCCAGATCCACGCCTGCACCCGGCGCTTCGGCACCATCCTGGAGAACGTGGTCTACGATCCCGCCTCCCGGCGCATCGACCTGGACAGCGATGTGAAGACAGAGAACACCCGCGCCAGCTACCCCCTGGATTTCATCGAGAACGCCGTCTTGTCCAAGATGGGCCCGCACCCCAAGCACATCGTGCTGCTCACCTGCGACGCCAGCGGCGTCATGCCGCCCCTGGCCCGCCTGAGTCCCGAGCAGGCCCTCTATCACTTCATCAGCGGCTACACGTCGAAACTGGCGGGCACCGAGGCCGGTCTGGGCAAGGAGCCGGAAATCACCTTCAGCCCCTGCTTCGGCGGGCCCTTCATGGTCCACCACCCGGCGGTCTACGCCGATCTGTTGCGAGGCAAGATGCTGCGCCACGGCGCCACCTGCTGGCTGGTGAACACCGGCTGGACCGGCGGTCCCTACGGCGTGGGGAAGCGCATCAGCATCAAGCACACCCGCGCCCTGCTGAATGCCGCCCTGGAGGGCAAGTTGGATGGCGTCGAATGCTACCGGGATCCCGTCTTCGGCTTCGACGTGCCTAAGCACTGTCCCGACGTGCCCGATGCCGTGTTGTACCCCGCCCAGAGCTGGCACGACCAGGCCCAGTACGACGCCCGCTACCGCTCCCTCGCCGCCCGCTTCATCGAGAACTTCAAGAAGTTCGAGGCGGACGTGTCCCCTGAAGTGGCCGCGGCGGGACCGCGGATCGGCTGAACGCCTCGAGGGAGCTGTCTCATGGAACGCGTCCAGTGCGTCGTCATCGGGGCCGGAGTGGTGGGGCTGGCCCTGGCCCGGACCCTGGCCCGCGCGGGCCGGGAGGTGGTGCTCCTGGAATCCGAGGACCGCATCGGCACGGGCATCAGCTCGCGGAACAGCGAGGTGGTGCACGCGGGGATCTACTACCCGGCGGGGTCCCTGAAGGCCCGGAGCTGCGTGGCGGGCAACCGGCTCCTTTACGCCTTCTGCGAAGCCCACGGCGTGGCCCATGGCCGCCTGGGCAAGCTCATCGTGGCCGCCGATGGCCAGCTCGAGGCCCTGCGTGACCTGCGGTCCCGGGCTGCGGCCAACGGCGTGATTCTCGAGTGGCTCGAGGGCAGCGAGGCCCGACATCTGGAGCCGGAGCTGCGCTGCGCGGCGGCTCTGCACTCACCGACCACGGGCATCGTGGACAGCCACGGCCTCATGCGCGCCCTGCGCCTGGATGCGGAGGCCCATGGTGCGACCGTGGTACTGCGCAGCCCCGTGATCGGCGGCCAGGTCCGCCCGGAGGGGATCGAACTGCGGGTGGGCGGCGAAGAGCCCATGCCCATCCTCGCCGAGCGCGTCTTCAACGCCGCCGGCCTGGGCGCCCAGACCGTGACGCGAGCCATCACAGGCGTACCGCCGGGTTCGATCCCGCCCCAGTTCCTCTCCAAGGGCAACTACTACGGCCTGTCCGGCCCCGCCCCCTTTTCCCACCTGGTCTATCCCATCCCCAGCCAGGGCGCCCTGGGCGTGCACCTCACCCTGGACCTGGGCGGCCAGGCCCGCTTCGGGCCCGACGTGGAGTGGATCGACCACGAGAACTACGACGTGGATCCCCGCCGGGCCGACAGCTTTTATGCCGAGGTGCGGAAGTACTGGCCGGGTCTGCCGGACGGCAGCCTCCAGCCCGCCTACGCCGGCATCCGCCCCAAGCTCCACGGACCCAGTGAGACGGCCCCCGACTTCCTGATCCAGACGGAGGCCGTCCACGGCGTCCCCGGCCTGGTGAACCTGTACGGCATCGAATCCCCCGGCCTCACGGCCAGCCTGGCCTTGGCCGAGGAGGTGGCCACCCGAGCGGGCGTCCTTCCTGCCGCCACGCGGTAGCGCCACCGGAAGGGGATGTGTCCAAAACGGCGATGGCGCCCCTCCCCGTGGGGCGGGGTCAGGTGCTGGTGGTGGACCTGCCCCCCGGTGCTCACCTGGTCTACGCGGGGACCTTCCACCTGCGGGTACCCCCCAAGCGGCGGGCCTGGGGAGGTACCCCTGACATCAGCCTCCGCGAGGAAAGCGATCTCGCCGTCCGCCTCGCCTCCGAAGCCCTCACTGGGTTGGAGCCGCCCACCCTCGTTCCGCTGCGACCGCGGGGGAACGAACCGCTCCGCTTCCAGGGCCCCTGGAGACGCCCAACCGCTGAGTCGAGGCGCTGCTGTTCGAGGGTTCCTGGTAACCCGATCGGCCTTCGGCGCTGGGACCAGGAACAATCGTGATTTATGACATTTTTGAAGAAAATTTTAGTGCATAAACATCATATTTAAATCATTCTGGTGGCGCGAGGTGCCCCATGTCCCTCCTCCCCTTCACCCAGAAAGCCAACGATGTCCTGGTGGCCGCCCGGGAGCGGGCGGTGGCGGATCAGCACCCGGAGGTGGTCCCCCCGCACCTGTTCCTGGCCCTGATGGCCCCGGAGACCGGGCTGCGCCCCCTGCTGGAGCGGGCCGGGCTCGCCCCTGAAGCCATGCAGGGGCTGGCGGACGCGGCCGAGGAACTGGTGGCGAAGCTGCCCCGGGCCGTGGGCGGGGCCGATCCCCAGCTCGGGGCGGGTTTCCGGCACTTCCTGGAGGTGGCCAGCGACACGGGCCGGGGCCTGGGTGATCGCTTCCTGGCCACGGATGCCCTGCTGCTGGCCTTCGCCAATGCCCACACGGACGCCCGGAAAGTGCTCGACCGCTTCGGCCTGGATCGAAAGAAGCTGGAGGCCGCCATCCGCGAGGTCCGCAAGGGCTCGAAGGTGGAGGACGAGAAGGCGGAGGAGCGGTTCGCCAGCCTGGAGAAGTACGCCAAGGACTACACGGCCCTGGCGCAGGCCGGAAAGCTGGATCCCGTCATCGGCCGGGACGAGGAGATCCGCCGGGTGCTGCAGGTGCTCTCGCGCCGCACCAAGAACAACCCCGTGCTCATCGGCGAGCCGGGCGTAGGCAAGACCGCCATCGTGGAGGGCCTGGCCCAGCGCATCACCCGCAACGACGTGCCCGAGAGCCTGAAGGGGCTGCGGGTCATGAGCCTGGACATGGGCTCCCTGGTGGCGGGCACCCAGTACCGGGGCCAGTTCGAGGAGCGTCTCAAGGGCGTCATCCAGGAGGTGGAGAAGGCCGAGGGTCAGGTAATTCTCTTCATCGACGAGCTGCACCTCCTGGTGGGCGCGGGAGCGGTGGAGGGCGGCATGGACGCGGCCAACCTGCTCAAGCCCGCCCTGGCCCGGGGCGAACTGCGCTGCATCGGCGCGACCACCCTCAACGAGTACCGCAAGTACATCGAGAAGGACGCGGCCCTGGAGCGGCGCTTCCAGCCCGTCTTCGTGGAAGAGCCCAGTGTGGAGGACGCCATCTCCATCCTGCGGGGTTTGAAGGAACGCTACGAGCTGCACCACGGCGTGCGCATCCAGGATGCCGCCCTGGTGGCCGCGGCCCAGCTGAGCCACCGCTACATCGCCGACCGGTTCCTGCCGGACAAGGCCGTGGACCTGATGGACGAGGCCGCCAGCGCCGTGCGCATGCAGATCGACAGCCGGCCGATGGAGATCGATGTCCGCGAACGCCGGGAGATGCAGCTGCAGCTGGAACGCCATTCTCTGACGAAGGAGAAGGATGCTGCAAGCCGCTCGCGGCTTGCAGATATTGAAAAAGAATTGGCTGAATTGAACGAGGAGCTGGGACGACTGCGGGCGCAGTGGGAGAACGAGAAGAAGGTCATCGAGGGCACCCGGGGGCTCCAGAAGAAGCTGGACGACCTGCGCATCGAGCTGGACCAGGCCAAGACCAGGGGCGAGTACGAGCGGGCCTCCCGCCTGGAGTACGGCGAGATCCCGGCCCTGGAAAAGCAGCTGGCGGCGACCAGCCCGAGTGAGACTGCCATGCTCCGCCTGGAGGTGGGCGAGCCGGACGTGGCGGCCGTGGTGAGCCGCTGGACGGGCATTCCGGTGAACCGCCTGATGGAGGGCGAGGTCCAGAAACTCATGCACATGGAGGAACGCCTCCGGGAGCGCGTGGTGGGCCAGGATCCGGCCCTCACGGCCATCAGCGATGCCCTGCGGCGCAACCGCGCCGGCATGGGGGATCCCAGGCGTCCCATCGGCGGCTTCCTCTTCCTCGGGCCCACGGGCGTGGGCAAGACCGAGGTGGCCCGGGCCCTGGCGGAGTTCCTCTTCGATGACGAGGCGGCCATGGTCCGCATCGACATGAGCGAGTTCACCCACGAGGCGGACGCCACCCGGCTCATCGGCTCGGCGCCGGGCTACGTGGGCTACGAGGAGGGCGGCCGCCTCACCGAGGCCATCCGGCGCCGCCCCTACGCCGTGATCCTCCTCGACGAGATGGAGAAGGCCCACCCCCGGATCTTCGACCTGTTCCTGCAGGTGCTGGAGGACGGCCGGCTCACGGATGGCCATGGCCGCACGGTGAGCTTCCGCAACACCGTGGTGCTCATGACCTCCAACCTGGGCAGCCAAGCCATTTTCGAGGCCGGCGGCGACCCCGACCGGGCCCAACCGGCCATCCAGGCCGCCCTCCACGGCGCCTTCCGCCCCGAGTTCCTGAACCGCCTGGACGAGGTGGTGATCTTCCGCCCCCTGAGCAAGGCGGACATGAAGGCCGTGGCCGGCATCCAGCTGAAGCTGGTCCAGGAGCGGCTGCGTTCCCAACGGTTAGAACTCGATGTCTCGGAGGCCGCCCTGACCTGGCTGGCGGAGGAGGGCTACGATCCCCAACTCGGGGCGCGCCCCCTCAAACGCCTGATCCAGCACGCGGTGGTCAATCCGCTGTCGCGCCTCATCCTCCAGGGTGGCCTCCAGCCCGGGGGCCTCGCCCGCCTGGAGATCCGCGAGGGTGGGCTGGTGGTGGAGGCCGAAGCCGTCCAGTAGGGGCGTGGGCAGGCGAAAACTTGCCTCCCGCGCCCCCCCGACCGATGAAGCGGCGTGTCCCTGGAGTCGGTGTGCCGTTGACCTCCCCCATCCCCATTCTCATCGTGGACGACGAGGCAGACCTCCGGAACCTCCTGGTGGAGGCCCTGTCCGAGCAAGGCTATGCCGCCGAGGGTGCCGAGGGCGGCAACCAGGCCCTGGCCCGGGTCCGGGAGAAGCACTTCCCCGTCGTGTTCACCGACCTGAACATGCCGGGCGGCCTGTCGGGCCTGGAGCTGCTGCGGGCTGTCCATGAGGAGGATCCCAAGACCATGGGCATCCTCATGACGGGCTACGCCACCACGGAGGCGGCCATCCAGGCCCTCAAGCGGGGCGCCTACGACTTCATCCAGAAGCCTTTCAAACTGGCGGAAATCGAGGCGAGCCTGGAGCGGGCCCTCGAACACTACCGGCTGCGCAAGGAGAACGAGGACTACCAGCTGAACCTGGAACACATGGTGGAGGCCCGGACCCAGGAGATCCTGGGCCTGAAGAACGACATCGAGCGCCTCTTCGAGGGCTTCGTGAACGCCTCTGTGACCGCCATCGAGGCCCGGGATCCCAGCACTTCCGGCCATTCGAGTCGAGTGGCCGACCTCACGGTGGGCCTGGCCGAGGCCGTCAACCGGACGCCCAACGGCACCTATGGCAGCCTCTTC
>JAJZQW010000077.1 GCA_021802985.1 Acidobacteriota bacterium
GCCCCGCTGCGGGCCCGGGTGGAGGCCTTCCGCCGGTCGCCGGCGTGGCTCTCGGAAACCCTCATGGGCGCCGGGCCGGCCTCCCGCCTCCACCGCTGGGCCCCCTGGGGCCTGGACCAGCTCGCCCCGCTCTTCCCCAGCGCCTGGCTCGGCGCCCTCTGGGGCGAGGCCACCCTTTCGGCCCTGGGCCTCGGTCCGGGCCCCACCCATGACAGCCTGGGCCGCATCCTCGCCGAGGAGCTGCCCCGCCTGGCCACGGACCCCAGCCCCCTCGGATGGGCAGCGCTGATGGCGGTGTTGGCCTTAGCATGGACCTCGACCCTCGCCCCGGAGCCCGCATGAGCATCGTCGGACAGCCCCTTCCCGCCTTCGCCCTCCAGGACGACCAGGGCGCCACCGTCACCGACCGCGACGTCCGCGGCGCCTGGACCGTCCTCTACGCCTACCCCAAGGACAGCACACCGGGTTGCACCACCGAGGCCTGCGACTTCCGGGACAACCTGGCCCGCGTGCAGGCCCTGGGCGCCCAGGTGTACGGCCTCAGCCGCGACAGCCTCAAGAGCCACCAGAACTTCATCGCCAAGCAGGCCCTGACCTTCCCCCTGCTCTCCGACCCCGATTGCGCCCTGCTCAAGCCCCTGGGGGCCTTCGGGAAGAAGGTCATGTACGGCAAGGAGATGGAGGGGATCATCCGCAGCACCTTCCTCGTGGATCCCAAGGGCATCATCCGCCACGCCTGGCCCAAGGTCAGCGTGAAGGGCCACGTCCAGGACGTGATCGACACCCTGGCGCAGCTGCGGGGGTGACGTGAACTGGACCGTCCTCCGAGTCGAGGCCCTGCTGCCCCTGGTGCAGGCCCTGGGCCTCGCCCTCCTGGCCAGTGCGGCCTTCGCCTTCCACCTCCACCGGCAGGGCGGCAGCAGCGGAGTGGCCCTTCGCCGCTTCCTGCGCTTCGCGGCCCTGGCCTTCCTCGTCGGCTTCAGCCTCGCCTCCCTGTGGGGCTCCCGCCGTGTGCTGGCCGGTGTGGCCAGGGCCCTGCGCGGACGGCCGCGGGATCAGTACGCCCTGGGTCTCCTCCGGCAGAGCGGCCGCGGCTTCCTGGCCCGCGATGCCGGGAAGGCCGCGGCCTGGTTCCGCAAGGCCGCCGACCAGGGGGACGCCGACGCCCAGCTGGCCCTGGCGCGGGCCTGCCTGAGGGGTGAAGGGGTTCTCCGGAATCCCGTCGAGGCGCAGCGGCTGGCCCTGGCCTCCGCCACGGCCGGGAACACCGAGGCCATGCTAATGGCCGGAGATCTGCTCAAGGCCCAGGATCCAGCCCGGTCCCAGGCCCTCTACGACCGGGCACGCACCGTTCTGGAGGACCAGGCTGGCCGCGGCGAGGCCGAGGCCATGCTCACCCTGGGCCTCCTGCATCTCGAGGGCCGGGGCGTCCCGGTCGATCCCGTGGAAAGCTATGCCTGGATGCTCGCGGCGAACCGCCGGGGCCTTCCGCCCCTCCAGCGCATCCTGCTGGTGCTCACCGGCAATCGCCTCACCCCCGCCCAGCGCGCCCAGGCCACCGAACGATCGAAGGCCCTCCTCGCACCAAAAGTCAAAAACTGAGACAGGATGAACAGGATTGAAAAGAAGGATTAACAGTATAAAAACAAGCCTTAATCCTGTTAATCAAGCATTTAAACCTGTTAATCCTGTCCAGCGCCTTTCAGAAATCGCCGCGCTCAGTCGGCCATGATGCTGTAGCCGCCATCCACGTAGAGCACCTGGCCGGTGATGCCGCGGCCCATGGCGCTCACGAGGAAGAGGCCGGCGTCTCCCACCTCCTCCTGGTCCGTGTCCTTCTGCAGGGGCGTGCGGGTGCGGTGGTGCTTCAGCATGGAGCCGAAGCCCGAGATGCCCGAGGCGGCGAGGGTCTTGATGGGGCCCGCGGAGATGGCGTTCACGCGGATGCCCTGGGGGCCGAGATCGGCGGCCAGGTAGCGCACGCTGGCCTCCAGGCTGGCCTTGGCCACGCCCATCACGTTGTAGTTGGGCACCACCCGGGTGCCGCCCAGGTAGCTCAGCGTCACGATGGAGCCCCCCTCGGCCATCAGGGGCGCGGCGGCATGGGACACGGCCGCCAGGGAGTAGGCGCTGATGTCGTGGGCCACGCGGAAATCCTCGCGGCTGGTGTCGAGGAAGCGGCCCTCGAGGGCCTGGCGCGGCGCGTAGGCCACCGCATGCACCAGGAAGTCCAGCTTGCCCCACTTCTTCCGGATCTCGTCGAAGGCCATGACGATCTGGCTGTCGCTGCCCACGTCCATGGGCAGGATCAGGGGGTGCTTCAGGTCGGCGGCCAGCTCCCGCACGTTCTCGCCCAGGCGCTCGTTCTGGTAGGTGAGGCAGAGCTGGGCGCCGGCCTCGGCCACCTTCTGGGTGATGCCCCAGGCGATGGAGCGCTTGTTGGCCACGCCGATGATCAGGCCCCGCTTGCCTTCCAGCAGGCCGCCCTTGATGGTCATGGGATCTCCTCCAGAGCCGTGTCCAGACAGTCTCCCAGCATACCGCAAACCCGCGCCAATGCGCTATACCCGGGGTAAGGCACTCAGCCCGGGACGACTCAGAATCCCGTCAGCAACAGATCGATCGCCTGGAGGAGCTCCGCCCTCGCGCCTGCAAGATCCCCCAGCGCCGGCCCGAGGCGCCGATGGGGGATGCCGGCCAGCTCCGGCACCATGGCCACCAGCTCATGCCCCTGGAAAGACAGCACCGGCGTGAGGCGGGTCATGACCTGGGACCCGGCAGCCTCCTTCCGGTACAGCGGCACCACGACCCGGGTCCCCAGAAGGGAGAGTAGCTCCGACTGCACATCCAGCAGAAACGGGATGTCTCCGTTCGTCCTGGGATCCGGGTTTCCGAAGACGGCATAGGCGGCCATCAGAAGGACCGCAGCCCGTCGCTGAACACGCCCTCCGCCTCGACCCGGCGATTGTAGGCCCCGATGGCGGACCGGTTCTCCTCGGCCCAGCGTTCGGCCAACCGGGCGCTCACGGCGTACGCCAGGGCCTGCTCCGCCACGCCAGAGAGGTTCAGCCCCAGCTCCTTGCCCAGCCGCACCAGATCGCTGCTGAGGGTGAGGTTCACGGCCCGTTTCGGCGCATCCTGGGAGAAGCGAGGCTGCATCAGGACTCCACATGATTCATGCGCATGAATCATGCGTGCCCCAGGACGCTGAGTCAAGGCCTGTTGCCCTTTTTCCAAATCCTGTCCATCCAGCTTTTCAATCCTGTTAATCCTGTCTCAGCTTTTCCCGAAGGCCGCCATGATCCTCCCCGCCCCCCCCGCCCTCGCCGTCCAGGCCCCCACCTACCGCGCGGACCTGGACGCCGGCCACTACCTCAAGGTCCTGGCCGACACGAGCGCCCGGACGCGCCAGGCCCCGGACGACGCCGCGGCCTGGGCCGCCCAGTCCCAGGCCCTCGCCAGCCTCCAGCGCTTCGGCGAAGCCCGCGCCGCGGCGGACCGGGCCCTGGCCCTGAACCCCGGCCTGGCCGACGCCCTCCTGGCCCGGGGGCTGGCGCGGGCGGGCACGGCCATCGCCCAGCGGAACCTGGGATCGCTGCGCAAGGCCCTGGGGGCCATGGACGATCTCCGTGCCGCCACCCGGGCCGACCCCACCCTCGCCGATGCCTGGATGAGCCTGGGCCTGGCCTACGAGATGCTGCCGGGGCTCCTGGGCGGCAGCACCCGGAAGGCCCTGGCCTGCGCCGAATCCCTCCGCCGGGTGGCCCCCGCCCGGGGCGACCTGCTCCAGGCCCTCATCCTGGTGGAGGAAGATCGCTGGCGGGACGCCGAGCCCTACTTCGGCCGCGCCCTGGCCCTGGCCCCGCAGGATCCCGAGGTGGTGGGCCAGTACCTCGATGCCCTGGACCGGCGCCCCGCCAAGCGGGCCCTGGGCGAGGCCGGGAAGAACGCCCGCCTGCTGGCCGAGGCCGCGCGGCTGCTGCCCGGCGTGGCCACCCGCGCCCGGGGCGTCACCGCCGTCAGCGACGCCGACCTGAACGCCGGCCGGCCGGACCTGGCCTGGCAGGTGGTGCAGGACCACATGGGCCGCACCGACGCCCCCAGCCTCCTCCGCCTCCAGCTCGGCAAGGTGGCCGCCCGCGCCGGCCAGCACCTCCCCGAAGGCCTCGCCGCCCTGGACCAGGTCCTCCGCGAGCCCCTCGAGGGCGGCAGCGCCGGCTACGCCGGTGCCTGGTGGCGCAAGGGCCAGATCCTCCAGGCCCTCGGCCGCCGGGACGAAGCCCGGAATGCCGCCCAGGAGGCCCTCAAGCTCGATCCGAACCACCGGGGGGCGAGGGAACTGCTGGAGGCGCTGGGAGGCTGATCAGCTCCCACCGGCTTGCCGAGGGGACGGGATGGCCTCGGAGCCCGGTGGCTGGAGCCGGTTCGACAGGGACTGGCGCTTCGGAACCCTCCCTTTCGGCCGCTTGGACACTCCATGGCCTTAGAATCACGGCATAGTCCCCCAGCAGACCAGGAGCGCGATTGATGTTCAGCAGACGATCGGTTGGACCGAAGGACACAGAGGGATCACCGCTGGTGTCATCCACGGTCGCTGCGGTTTGGGGCCTCATGCTGGTCCTGTTCGCCGTCGTATCCTGGCAGGCCCGGTTCGTCATGGACGAATTCAATCTGTTCCAGGGTCTCCGCGATTTTTCGAAGCATACGCTCTACCAGACGCTCGATCCCATCAAGACCGTCTTCGGGACCGAGCTGTTCCGGATCGCCACCCTGGCTTCCGATTCGGTTGGCATCATGCGGGCTGGACGGGTGCTTGGCTTGTGTGCAGCCCTGGGGACGATGGCCGGCATCTTCCTCATCTCCCGGGAACTGTGGCCGCAGGCGCGGCATCGGTTGCTGGTGCTCGTGAGCGCCCTATCCTATTCGAACGTGTTTGAACGGGCCTTCAGGATCCGCACGGACACGATCGCCCTGACCTTCGCCACCGGCTCGCTCCTGTTCCTGGTCCGGTCCAGGCGTCGGAGATCCCACCTCCTCGTATCGGGGGCCCTCATGGGCCTCTCTTTCCTCTGTACCCAGAAGGCCGCCTACCTCGTGGCGGCCTGCTTCATCGCTCTCGTCGTGGCCACCTGGCTCGAATCGGGCTGGCGGAAGGCACTCAAAGACGGCTTCCTCTTCTCAAGCGGCTGGCTGGCGGTCTTCGTGGGCTATGCCATCTACTTCGGTGGAGCCCAATGGTGGCGGGTCATCATCATGGTGCTCCTCGGACCGAGGTTCGTGCTGGAAGGCACGGCCTCCTTCTCGGGCCTCGGCATGTTCATCTACCAGACCTTGACGCGGAACCTGATCCCCTATGCGATCTCACTGGCGGGCCTGGGCATCGCCCTCGCCCGCTGGAAGACTGCCACCTTCCCCATTCGCGTGACCCTCATCGCAACCGTGATCGTCACCATCCTGATCTTCCACCACGACCAGCCCTGGCCATACGTTTTCGTCTGGCCTCAGGCGCTCCTGTCCCTCTGGGTGATCCCGCTCACGGACTGGGTTTCGGAGAGGGGCTGGCTGTCCCGCAACCAGGCGGTGCTGGCCCTCACCTTCCTGGCTGCGCTTTCCCTACCTCGCCAGATCCGCTACCTCAACCACACCAACACAGCGCAGATCTCCGTCATGGCCCAGGCGGAGAACCTGCTGGAACCGGGGAGCACCTACTTCGATGGGATCGGAATGATCGTGGACCGCGACATCGCCGGGGAGTACCCGGGATGGTGGTGGGACACGCCCACGATCGCGCGCATCCGCGCCGCCCTGAGATCAGGGAATGCGAGCGACCTCCAGAGCGTCATGGATGCCCACCCGAAACTTTGGATCCTCAATTATCGGATCCTCATCATGTCCGACGTCGTCCAGCGGATGGTCGCGGGCGGCTATGTCCGCATCTCCCCGAATCTCCTGCTCAGCGGGGTCGAATTAAAAACCGGGGCCCAGGAGATTCCGTTCGCCTGCCACTGGGCCGGCCAGTACCGGTTGTTCGACCCACATGGAGTGGCGGTTACTGGCCCTGTAAGCCTTGACGGTCTGCCTCCGACGGAGGTCGTCAGCATCTCGCCGGGCTTGCACCGAGTGCGCGGACCGCAAACCAATGAAACCCTCTTCCTGCTACCGAGAGACACCCATGTGAGAAGCCCTTTGGCAACTCAGGGGCCTGTGCCTGACCTTTTTTCTGAAGTCTACACATACTAGTTTCAAATATTAACAATAGAATCTTTAAATCAATAGGAAATCAATCAATGATAAATCCAAGTCAGAGCAAAGAGTATGCAGATCGCCTAGTCAGATTGCAGCAAAGCTCATGGAAGCGAATCCT
Source organism: Acidobacteriota bacterium (assembly GCA_021802985.1). Taxonomy (GTDB): domain Bacteria; phylum Acidobacteriota; class Holophagae; order Holophagales; family Holophagaceae; genus Geothrix. The sequence continues at coordinate 6,365 of JAJZQW010000077.1, forward strand.
GAATGTCCAGGCCCCGTACCGATGGAATCTCAGACGACTCAACATGGGAAAAGTATTGGATATAGGATGCGGAATTGGTAGGAATTTAATAAACCTTGCTGGAGGAGTTGGAATCGACCCAAATACCAGCGCTATTGAAATTGCATGCGCCCATGGACTGACTGCATACACTCCTGAAGCATTTGACGCTTCACCTGATTCCCGACAGGACTCCTATGATTCAATTCTTCTAGCCCATGTTGCTGAGCACATCGGGCTTCAAGCGACGATCTTGTTGATTAATCGTTACCTAAATTTGTTGAAATCCAATGGCCAAGTCGTTATAATTACGCCACAAGAAGCAGGTTATCAAAGTGATGCCACCCATATCGAGTTCGTAGATTTTGACAAGCTCAGAGAGATCAATACGGCGTTAGGGCTTGTGGAGAGTCGATCCTATTCATTCCCATTCCCTCGTATCTTGGGCAGAGTATTCCGTTACAACGAGTTCGTGTTCGTATCCAGAAAATCTTCAGATAAATGATATGTAAAATATATCCAATATTTTCAATCATTATCTCCATGATGCGGCGTCCAAGGTCGAATCTACCGTCGACGCACGCCGTGAACGCCGTCCCCCCGGATCAATGTCTGCATCGACGAACATGGGGACTGGATCACATTCGGCAGTAACATCACCCGCTTGGGGAATCTGAATGGCATGAGAATCGATACGAATCAGGTAATGCGGTACTTCGCGGTTGGTGCCTTCAATACCATCCTTGCCTACGGCGTCTTCTCCCTCCTGCTGAGACTGGGAATGCACTACACCTGGGCGACGCTCCTCGGGGGCATCAGCGCCATGCTAGCGGGATACAAGTTCATGAAGGAGCTGGTCTTCAAGAGCAAGTCCCGGCATGCCTTCCTGAAGTTCATCCTCATCTTCGCGACGATGTACTTCGTGAACATCCTCACCCAGTACGTGGCCCGGAAGACCCTGAATCCCTACATCGCCGGGGCCGTCGCCAGCCTCGTCTGCGCGGCACTCTCCTATGCGCTCAACCGGAAGTTCGTCTTCGGGGCCAGGACTCCCCCGCTGGCTCAGAGGAACTGTCTGGGGTGAGGCGGGTCCCCCCGTCAGCGTCCGGTCCTGAAGATGCCGTCCGCCAGTTGGCGGACCCAGGCATTCAATCGGACTGTGGGATGGAGCCATGCCATCGCGGCGGCCATCCACCAGCCCTTCTCCTTCGAAAACCGGCCCATGCTCAGGCTCAAGGCCCGCTCATTCCCAAAGCGCACACCGCGCCCGGCGGACACCTCAGAGGCGCTGCGCGCATGGCGCCTGTAGAGGAAGGCCTGCGTCCGGTTGTCCACCACGACCTGCCCGCCCTCAAGCGCACACAGGTACACCCGATGCCAGTCCGCCGCATCCGACCATGCCGGGTCGAAGGGCCTCCGCCGCAGGCCCTCCGTCTTCCAGCACAGCGCCGGAAAGTAGAGGAAATCGCCGGCGGCAAGGCGGAGGGCCAGGCCACTCCCGCTCAATTCGAGCATGCGGAACCGCGCCAGAAAGGGGGAGATGGCCCGCTTGATGACGGAGGAGAGCGAGGTCGATCGCCTTCCGTGCGCATCGACCTCCGCCACCCCGGGGGCATAGATCGCCGCGTCAGGGTACCGCTCGATCATGGCCTGCACGGCTGGCCAGTAGGGCGGGAGTACCAGGTCATCGGCCCCCAGGAACATCACCAGGGGAGCCCGCGCCAGACTGATGCAGCGATTGAAGTTCGGGATGATGCCGAGGTTCACTTCGTTCCGGACGTACTCCACCCAGCCGCCGCCACTCGCGCGCACCACCGCATCCAGGGGCTCGGGACTGGCGTCGTCCACGCAGGTGGCGAGGACCTCGCCTTCTCGGAGCTCCGAGCCCATGGCCCGGACCAGGGCCTCCAGGGTCTCCGCGAGCAGGTCCGGATTCCGGTAAGCAGGGATGAGGACATGGAGCCGGGTCGGCCGCACTTCCCGGACCAGGTTCATGGCCTTCCCAGCGGCCTTCGGGGCACGGAGGCGATGTCAAAGGCCAGAAACGCCAGGAGCAACTGGACCCCCAGCAGGAGGGGCAGGACGGAGAGCATCACGGTCCCCGTGGGTGTGGGCCGCGTGCCCCCGATCGCTTCCACCCACTTGATGCCCCCGAAGACAAACCCGAAGACCGACAGTCCCAGCCCGACCGGCAGCTCGATCGAGGCGATGGACATGTCCCGGAGGTAGTAGTTGTAGACGATCCGCTTCAGGAGGTTGCGGGCATGTTTGGCCAGGAACTCGCCGAGAATCAGCCGGATCCGGAGGCTGCTGACCTCTCCCGAATACCGGGCCGGAATGGGCACATCGGCGACCACGGCTCGGGTGGTGTTCAGCCGGAACAGCATGTCGGTTTCAAAAAAATAGCTGTCGCTGATCTTGTCCAGCGGCAGGTGCTTCAACGCCGTGTCGGTGATGGCGGTGTACCCGTTCGTGGGGTCGAAAATATCCCAATAGCCCGTGGAAAGCTTGGTCATCAGGGACAATACGGCATTGCCGAACAATCTTTGACTTGGCATCTGCCGAACGTGCTCGATGTCAAAAAAACGGTTGCCTTTGGCATAGTCGGCCCGCCCGGCCAACAGGGGCGCGATGAGGCGTGAGATCTCCTTCGGATCCATCTGCCCGTCCGCATCAAGCTTGACGATGATGGCCACACCCTCCTCCATGGCCACCTGGTACCCCGCCTTGACCGCGCCGCCAACCCCCAGGTTCCTCGCGTTTCGGAGGACACGCACGCGCGGATCGGTGCAGGTCTGCTGCACCCAGTCACCCGTGTGTTCGGGGCATCCGTCGTCGACGACATAGATCCTGACGACCTCGGGTCCGATCCCCCCGACCACATGCCCGATGGTGGACCGTGCCCGAAAGCAGGGGATGACCACGGCAACCGATCCGCAATCGGCCTGCCGGTTTGAGATGGGTTCTTGTCTGCTCATCGGAAATGGGCGGGGAATTCGTTCAAGCGTGTGAAAGCCACTCGAGCAAGGCTGAATCCTGTAAGGTATCGCCGAGTGGGTCGAAGGGTGTCCAGTTCTTTCTGCCCCCGCCGGGCACCCATGGAATCCAGCGGATAGGGTTCAGGACATTCACCCATCCCCCCCTGCGCCTCCTGCGTCACCCCGGTGACGCAGGAGGGCTCCAAACCACTTCTCCAACACGCGGTTCGTGTTCCAAGAAGCGGATCCCGCACCTCGGAGGGCTTGAATTACCTTGGGACCCCTGCCAGATTTGGACACCCCCACTTCCTGGCACGAGACTTGAAACAGAAGCTCGGCCCTATCCTAAGGAGACGCCCATGAAGAAGCAGTCCGGCTTCACCCTCATCGAGCTGCTGCTGGTCCTCGCGATCATCGGCATCATCAGCGCCATCGCCATCCCGGCCCTGCTCAGCCAGCGCGCCCGGGCCCGCGACAAGGCCGCC
>JAJZQW010000013.1 GCA_021802985.1 Acidobacteriota bacterium
CCCGCATGAGGGTCAGCACCTGGCCCAGGATCTCGCCGGGCTGCAGGTTGCGCAGGATGCCCATGCTGCCCGTGGCGCAGAAGGTGCAGCCCATGGCGCAGCCCACCTGGCTGGAGAGGCAGTAGGTGACCCGCGGATTCCGCACTCGGCGCGGCATGTGGACCGCCTCGATACGCCGGCCGTCGGCCAGTGCCAGGGCCAGCTTGGTAGAGCCGTCCCCGGAGGCCTGCCGCTCCGCGATCCCCGGCAGGCGCAGGTCCGCCACCCCGTCCAGCCAGCGCCGGATGGTAGGCCCCAGGCGCGGCGCGCCGTCCTCCCAGGTCCAGGGACGGTGCAGGCGCCGAAAGGTCTCCAGGGCGCTGCCCGGGCAGCCCAGGGCCGCCAGGTCCTCCGGCAGCAGCGACCAGGCCGACGGCAGCCCCCCGCGCTCGGGTGCGGGGCGATCCCAGGGCATCCCGGCGATTTTCCCCACTCAGACCCCCAGATCCTTCCTCCGGATCTCGCCGCCCTTCCGGGTGCCGAGGGCGCTGAGGCCGACTTGGGCGGGATCGAGGAGGGTGCGGGCCACGCGGAGCAGATCCTCGGAGGTGGCGGCTTCGATCTCGGCCATCTGTTCGTCCAGGGATTGCAGCTGGCCCTGGTGGATGCTCTGGTGGGCCAGGCTGAACATGCGGCTGCTGCTGGATTCCTGGCTGAAGACCAGGCTGGTGCGGGCCTGGAGCTTGGCGCGCTCCAGTTCGTCAGACTCGACACCCTTCTCCCGGATCCGGGCGCATTCGGCCATGGTGCGCTGCACCAGCTCCCGGGCCTGGGCAGCGGCGCAACTGGCGGTGATCTGGAGGGCGCCGGTGTCGGCGTAGGGGCTGAGGTAGCTGCCCACCTGGTAGCAGAGGCCCCGGCGCTCGCGGAGTTCCATGAAGAGCCGCGAGGCGGCGCCGCCGCCCAGCACATGGCTCAGCAGGTGCGCCGCGGCGCGATCGGCGCTCTGGTGCGAGGGCGCCGGGAAGCCCAGCACCAGGTTCACCTGCTGCAGGTCCTTGCGCGGCACGTTCAGCAGGAAGGGACGGGTATGGCTGGACGTTTCGACGGCGTGGGCGGCGCCCTGGGGCAGGCGCGCCAGGATCGGGCGGAGCAGCTCCCTCAGCGGCCCCGGTTCCAGGGCCCCCGCGGCGGCCACCACCAGGTTCGCGGGCCGGTAGGTGGCCTCGAAGAAGGCCCGGGCCTCCGCAGGTCCATAGCCGGCCACTTGCTCGGGGCGGCCCAGGATGGGATGGGCCAGGGGCGAGCCCTCCCAGAACCGGCTGTAGAACAGCTCGCTCACCCAGTCGTCGGCCTGGTCCTCGCTCTGGGCGATCTCCTCGAGGATGACGCTCCGCTCCCGGGCCAACTCCTCCGCGTCGAAGCGGGGCGTGGTCACCAGCTCCCCCAGCAGGCGGATCAGATCCGGCAGCTGGTCCGCGAGGACCTTGCCGTAGAAGCAGGCCACCTCCTTGCCGGTGAAGGCGTCCACGTGCCCCCCCAGGCGATCCGTGGCCTCGGCCAGGTCGTCCGGCGTGGGAAAGGCTTCTGTGCCCTTGAAGACCGTATGTTCCAGGAAGTGGGCCAGGCCCTCCTCCGCGGGCGTCTCGTGCCGCGACCCCCGGCGCACCCAGAACCCCACCGCGCAGCTGCGCACCTGCGGCAGGGTTTCCACCAGGATCTCAGTGCCCTCAGGCGTGACGGTACGGAAGGGTTCGGGCATCCGTCCAGTCTACAGGGACCGGCCCTACCCCTCCGCCTCGCTCCCGGCCAGGCCGATGGGGGTGCGGTGGAGCTTCCAGCCCGCCAGGGCCCAGCAGAGGGCGCCGAAGACGAGGAGGATCAGCAGCGCCAGGGCGGGATGGGTGGTCACCTGTTCCTGGGCCAGCAGTTGGTTGGTCTGGATCTCGGCGGCACGGCTGCCGGCCAGGCTCTCGATGTAGTGGGTGAAGGTGAGCCGCTGGAGGAAGGGCGGGAAGATCCGCACGAAGGGTTCCCAGAGGAAGAAATACAGGGCGCCCCAGAGGGTGCCCCGCTTGAAGAGCAGGCCCACCAGGGTCATCAGGGCCAGTTCGCCCCACCAGGCCCCCACCAGGGCGGCTATGCGTCCCAATAACAGGGCGGGATCCCCTCCGATTATCTGCAGGCCCAGCGCACCGAGCACCAGCCATGCCGCGCCCCACAGGAACCAGGGGAGGCCTTTCCCCATCGGGTAGGCCCACACGGCCGCCGGCCGTACCAACAGCAGCGGCAGGGTGCGCTGTTCCAGATCCTCGCGGATCCCCGCCGGAGCCGCCACCAGGGCCATGATGGGCAGCATCATCTTCACCAGCACTTCGTGGAAGACCTTCAGTGCCTCGCCTGGATAGGGGCGCCCTTCCGCTCCCTTGATGTGGGCCACGGTGTAGACGAGGAGACTGAGCGCCACCGGCACCATGACCAGGGCCGCCACGGCCCACCCCCGGGCCTGGAACACGCGCGGGGCGTAGCCTTTGGCTGTGGCGCGGAGCGTCGCGAGGGGAGAGGGGGCGCTGGGAGTCGGTGCGGGGGTCACGCGTGATCCTTCGTCAAATACTGGAAAACGGCGTCCAGATTGAGATCCAGGGGATCGAGGGCCCGGAGGGGCAGCTGTCCTCCCGCGGCGGCCCGCTGAAGGCGCGGCAGGATGTCCCGGGGCGAGCGCACGGAGACCACGATGGCGCCCTCCTCCATGCGCAGCGCCGCCAGTTCCGGCTGCTCCACGGCCCAGCGGGCCAGTTCCTGGGGCTCGCCCGTGAGGCGCAGCTCCACCGGGTGGCGGTCCAGGAGCTGGCGGATCTCGCCCACGCTGCCCTCGGCCAGCAGTCGGCCCCGGAACAAGAGGAGGATGCGGTCGGTGAGCTGGGCCACCTCGCCCAGGATGTGACTCGATACGAGCACCCGGACGCCCCCTTCCGCGAGGCGCCGGAGCAGGTCCATCAGCGTGAGCCGGGCCTCGGGATCCAGGCCGTTGAAGGGCTCGTCGAGGATGAGGAGCTGGGGCTCATGCAGAAGCGCCTGGGCCAGCCGGATGCGCTGGCGCATGCCCTTGGACATGCGGGCGAAGGTGAGGTAGGCCCGGTCGGCCATGCCCACGATGGCCAGGGCGCGGGCCATGGACGCCTTCAGCGGTTCCCCCGAGAGACCCGACAGCTCGCCCATCATGCGCAGCCAGCGGTCGGCCCGGAGGCCGGTGGGCAGACGGTCACCCTCGGGCACCAGGCCCAGGCGGGCCAGCACCGCCGGGTTGCGGAAAGGGGCCTCGCCAAAGACCTTCACGTCGCCACCCGAAGGCGGCAGCAGGCCCGAGATCAACTGCAGCAGCGACGACTTGCCGGCGCCATTGGGGCCCAGCAGACCCGTGATGCCGCCGCCGTCCGGCAGCTCGAAGGTGGTGGGGCTCAGGCCCAGGATGGGGCCGTAGCGGAGGGAGGCGCGGTCGAGGCTGATCATCAAATCACCGCTTCGGAAGGCAGGGTCCGCTTCGCGGCCACGAAGGTCCAAAGGCCGATGTGGAAGGCCGTGCCGAGGAGGGCGGGAGCCCAGCCCATGAGGGGGTGGTCCACGCCCACGAAGAGCTGGGGCCAGCTTTCGGCCAGCAGGATGGGGTTCAGCGCATCCACGGCCCGGATGCCCGTGAGGCCGTGGACCATTCCGGCCAGGGCCGAGAGCCCCAGCACCAGGCCCAGCACCCACCCCACACCGGCCCGGGGCGTGGCCGCCATGCTGGAGGCCCCCACCGCCAGGGCGCCCATGAGGACCGAGATCAGCACCAGGGCGGGCAGTAGCCGCAGCGGGGCCGTGGGCCACACGGGACCGTGGATCCCGGCCACCCCCAGGGACATGGCCCAGGGCAGCAGGACGAAGGGCAGCAGCACCGCGAAGGGCAGTGCGCTGGCGAAGCCCAGCTTGGCGATCAGGTAGTCCTTCGGCGCCACGGGGTGGGCGTACATCAGGGGCCGCACCCGGTAGAGGGTGTCCCGGGCCACGAGGCCTCCGCCCACCAGGGCCACCAGGAACCAGAGCAGGTAGCTGGTGGGATTCAGGAGATCGGCCTGGAAGTCGGCGCCATGGGCGAGCACGGTCCGGGCGAAGTCCTGCATGGGCCGCAGGGCGACGTTGGTGTCCAGCAGGTACTTCACGTAGATGACGGCGAGCTTCACGATCAGCACGAGGAGGAAGGCGAAGCCGAAGAAGCGGCCGATCTTCTGGCGCCAGAGGCGGGCCAGGTCGAAGCGCATGAGCACCAGGACCGGCGGATGGCCCTGGGTGAGGTCCGGCGCAGGGGGCAGCGTGGGGGCGTAGATGGGCATCTCAGCGTTCCTCCCGGACAGACGCGCCCATGGTGGAGGGAAAGCCCGGAACAGGCTCCGCCTGATCCGGACGCGGGGGCTCCGGGGGTGTAGGCCGCAGGCCGGTCCCCCGGACGGCATTATCCGGAGCAGGCTCCGCCTGATCCGGACGCGGGGCCTCCGGGGGTGTAGGCCGCAGGCCGGTCCCCCGGACAGGGTGCAACGCACGGAGCAGCACCTCGTCCAGCCGGTCGTGGCGGGGCGTGAGCTGGACCAGGGTGGCCCCCTTCGCTTCCGCCCAGCGGAAGACCCCCAAGGGATCCGTCTCGGCCAGTTCCAGATCGTAGAGGCCATTGCGGGCCTCCAGCACAGCGCCCAGTTCCGTCAGGGCGGCCTCCTGGGCCGCGTCGAGGGGATCCAGGAAGCGCAGCTCCACGCGCCGCGCCAGGGCCCGGCGGAGGCCCGCCATGGAGCCCGCGGCCTTGATCTCGCCCTGGTCCAGGATCACCAGCTGATCGGCCACGCGCTCCACATCCGCCAGCAGGTGCGAGGCCAGGATCACGCCCGTGTCCAGCTCCGCACGAACCCGCAGCACCAGGTCCAGCATCCGGCGACGGCCATCGGGATCGAGGCCATTGGTGGGTTCATCGAGGAACACCAGCTCGGGGCTGTGGACGAGTGCCTGGGCCAGTTTCACCCGCTGGCGCATGCCCGTGGAGTAGCCGCTGACGGGCCGGTAGCGGGCCTCATCCAGGCCCACAAAGTAGAGCACCTCGTGGGCCCGGTCCCGGGCGGCTTCCGGCGCCAGGCCCGATAGTTCGCCCCAGAAGGCCACCTGCTCGTAGGCCGAGGCATCCTCGATGAGGGCATCGTATTCAGGCATGTAGCCGATGCGCCCCCGCAACCGGGCCGCTTCCGGGGCGCCCAGCGGGATGCCCAGCACGGTACCGCCGCCCGCGGAGGGCCGCAGGAGGCCCAGCAGGGCCTTCAGCAGCGTGGACTTGCCGGCGCCATTGGGCCCCAGCAGGCCCACGATGCCCCGGTCCAGGGTGAGGGTCAGCCCCTTCAGGGCCGGCGGCGCGGTGGCGCCGTAGCGCACTTCCAGGTTCTCGAAGGCGATCACGGAGGTCTCCAGGATGTTTGCGGCTACGGGTCGCGGCTGGAATGGCTTAGGCTGGATGCACCACTCATCTTCCCACCGCCTGGACAAACCCGCATGCAGCTCCTGGACTGGACCCTCCTCGATGCCCTCCAGGCCGGGGCCCTGCTCGCCCTGACCGTGGCCTACGGCGCGGATGCCCTCGCCCGGCGGGACCGCATGATGGGCTGGCTTTCCCTCACCTGCCTGATGGTGGGGCTGCGCCATGGCGTGCTGGCCCTGGAATCGGGGCCGGTCCTGACCCTCGACCTGATGGAACGGGCCCAGAGCCTGCTCGTCACCTTCGGCTTCCTCGCCCTCTGCATGGCCGTGGTGGAACTCTTCCCCCGCCAGCTCCCGCGCCGCTTCCCGCTCTGGATCGCCCTGGGCATGATCCCGAACTTCGTGCGCAACCTGGCCCTGCCGCCGCTGCATCCCCTGGATCCGCCCCTGCACCACGCCGCGGACATCACCTACCTGATCGGGTGCGGCACCATGATCTGGGCCTCGCTGAAGGCTCGCCACGAGGGCGATCCCATGGGGCAGCGCCTCTTCCTCGGGTTCCTCGGCGTCTCCCTCCCCGTGGTGGTGGAGATCGCCGCCGAGAGCCTGTTCAACCTGAAGATCCGGCTCTCCGGCCTGAGCCTCGTCATCCTGGCGATGGCCATCGGCACCTCCTGGCAGTGGCTGGTGACCCAGTCCCTGCGGGAGCGGATGGACCAGGCCGAGGCCGAGGCCAAGGCCTGGGAGGACCTGGTACCGGGCGGCGCCTTCCGCACCGATCACCCCTCGGAGTTCATGGAGGCCACGTTCGGCCGGGACTGGGCCGAGCGGATCGAAGCCACCAGCGACGAGCGTCTGGCCACCTCCCAGGGCACCGCCTACCGGCTGAGGACCCACGCCCTGCCAGGGGGCCACCGCCTGGGCTGGGTGGAGCGGGACGAGGACACCCACCCCGGGCTGGGGGGGTTCCTGGCCGGCTGGACCGTGGCCCTCAGCATGGACGATCCCGCCGAGGCCGTCCGGGTGGCGGGCTGGCTGCGGGCCTGGGGCGCGGACGTCGAGACCTGGGGCACGGTCCCCCCGCGGGAGGGCCCCTATCCCAGCGTCCTCGTCTGGGCCCGGGAACCCAGCATCCTGGCCGTCTGGCGCGAGGACGACCTGCTCCGGCGCCGGGCCCGCTGGATCCAGGTCGGCGGCCCCCTCACGGAGGGCCCCCACGCCCGCCTGGAGCTGCCCCTCGGTGAGCCCGGCCTCAGGGCCGCGCTCCAGGGCCTGCTCGGCCAGCGCTAGGGCGCACCGGGGATTGAAGGCGCGGCACTTGCCCGCCGGGCCCCCGCCCGCCCCACAATGGGCCCATGAGCTTCGCGCACCTGCACCTGCACACCGAGTTCTCCCTCCTCGACGGCCTCACGCGCATCCCCGATCTCGTGAAGAAGTGCCAGGCCTCGGGCATGCCCGCCGTGGCGGTGACGGACCACGGGAACATGTACGGGATGATGAAGCTCTTCGACGCCTGCGAGCGGACGAAGGACGAGCGCGGCACCTGGGCCGTGAAGCCCATCCTGGGTTGCGAAGTGTACGTGGCCCCCCGCACCCGCTTCGACAAGAAGCTGGACGCGAAGAACGCCCAGACTGCCGAGGAGGGCCTGGAGGACTGCGTGGATCCCAGCGGCTCCCGGGACGCGGGCTACCACCTGGTGCTGCTCGCCAAGAATCCGGTGGGCTTCGCCAACCTCAGCAAGCTGGTGTCCAAGGGCTTCACCGAGGGCTTCTACTACAAGCCCCGCATCGACAAGGATCTGCTCCGCGAGCACAGCGAGGGGCTCATCGCCCTCACGGCCTGTCTGGGCGGCGAAGTCCAGGCCCGCATCCTGCAGAATCGTCTGGACCAGGCCGAGCGGGTGGCCCGGGACTTCCGCGACATCTTCGGCGAGGACTTCTACCTGGAGATCCAGGACCAGGGGTTCGAGAAGGAGAAGGCGATCATCCCCTACCAGATGGAGCTGGCCAAGAAGCTCGGCATTCCCCTGGTGGCCACCAACGACGCCCACTACCTCAACCACGAGGACGCCGACCTCCACGACACGCTGCTCTGCATCGGCACCAAGACCACCAAGGCCAAGGAGCGCCGCATGCGGTTCTCCACGGACCAGTTCTTCGTGAAGACGCCCGGCGAGATGCAGGCCGTATTCCCGGACCACCCCGAGTACCTGGAGCGCACCCTGGAGATCGCCGCCAAGATCGATCTCTTCCCCATCACGCGGAAGCCGGTGACGCCGCAGTTCCCCGTGCCCTCAGGCTTCGACCTGGAGTCCTACTTCGTCCACATCGCGAAGGAGAGCTTCGAAGCCCGCCTGGAGGAGTGCCGCCCCCTCTGGCAGAAGGGCCAGCTCACGTATCCCGAGGAGAAATACCGCGAACGCCTGGCCTTCGAACTGGACACCGTCCTGAAGATGGGCTTCCCGGGCTACTTCCTGCTGGTCTGGGACTTCATCCGCAAGGCCCGGGAGATGGGCGTGCCCGTGGGCCCCGGTCGCGGTTCCGCCGCGGGCAGCATCGTGGCGTGGTCCATGCGGATCACCGACATCGACCCCATGCAGTACGACCTGCTCTTCGAGCGGTTCCTCAACCCCGAGCGCGTGTCCATGCCCGACGTGGACATCGACTTCTGCCGTGACGGCCGCCAGAAGGTCATCGACTACGTCACCGAGAAATATGGCCAGGACCGCGTCTGCAACATCGTCACCATCAACCAGCTCAAGACCAAGGCCGTCATCAAGGATGTCGCCCGGGTCTTCGAGAAGGACTTCGCCTTCGCCAACAACCTCACCAAGCTGGTGCCCCAGGAACCCGGCAAGCCCATCACCATCGGCGAGGCCCTGGAGAAAAGCGACAAGCTGCGGGAGCTGTACGACACCGATCCCGAGGTGAGGAACATCCTCGACATCTCCGCCCGCCTGGAGGGCCTGTCCCGCAACACGGGGGTCCACGCTGCCGGCATCATCATCGCCCCGGATGACCTCACCCGGTTCGCGCCCCTCTCGAAGGACAAGGACAACACGGTGATGGTGCAGTACACCATGATCGAGGCCGAGCGGGCGGGCCTGCTGAAGATGGACTTTCTGGGCCTGGAGACCCTCACCCAGATCGCCAAGATCCAGGGCGTCATCGCCCAGCGGCATGGGGGCCCGGCAGACATGACGGCCATCCGCACCTTCGACGACAAGAAGACCTTCGACCTCTTCTCCGCGGGCGACACGGACGGCGTGTTCCAGTTCGAGTCCGGGGGCATGAAACAGCTGCTCCGCCAGCTGGGCCCCGACCGCTTCGACGATCTCATCGCCCTGAACGCGCTCTTCCGCCCAGGCCCCCTGGGCGCGGGCATGGGCACGACGTACGTGGAGCGCCGCCACGGCCGCGAGCCCGTGACCTACCTCTTCCCCGACCTGGAGCCCATCCTGGCCCCGACCTACGGCGTCATCCTCTACCAGGAGCAGGTGATGCAGCTCGCCAGCCTGGTGGCCGGGTATTCCCTGGGCGAGGCGGACATGCTCCGCCGCGCCATGGGCAAGAAGGACAAGGCCAAGATGGCCAAGGAGAAGGACCACTTCATCGAGCGCGGTGCCTCCCGCGGCTACGAGAAGGCCAAGGTGGCCGAGCTGTTCGACCTCATCGAGTACTTCGCGGGCTACGGCTTCAACAAGAGCCACAGTGCCGCCTACGCCCTGGTGGCCTTCGAGACGGCCTACCTCAAGGCCAACTACCCCGTGGAGTTCATGGCCGGCCTGCTCTCCACCAAGTCCGGCCGCACGGACGATGTGGCCAAGTACGTGCAGAATTGCCGGGACCGCGGCATCGAGGTGCTGGGGCCCGATATCAACGAATCGGGCCTGGACTTCACCGTGACCGGCGACCATGAGATCCGCTTCGGCTTCGCGGCCGTGAAGGGCCTGGGCGATGCGGCCCTGGAGGCCATCCTCGAAGCCCGGCGGGCCGAGGGCCCCTTCAAGGACCTCTTCCACACCCTGAAGAGCACCGATCTGCAGAAGGCCAACCGGAAGGTCTGGGAATGCCTCATCAAGGCCGGGGCCTTCGATAGCCTCGAACCCAACCGGCGCGCCCTGCTGGAGGGCCTGCCCGATGCGCTTTCCGCCGCGTCCCGGGGGGGCGGTGCGGATCTCGGCCTCACCAGCCTCTTCGACGACGCGGAGATGGCCAGCCTCAGCGAGGACTGGCGCGTGCCCGAGGACATCGAGCCCTGGGACCGCAAGGAGCGCCTCAAGGCCGAGCGCGAGGTACTGGGCCTCTTCGTCAGCGGCCATCCATTGGAGGAGTTCGCCGACGCCCTGCAGGTGCACACCCACGGTTCCATCGCCAAGGTGCTGGAGGATGCCTCCGCCGGGCGCCTCAAGGATCGGGACGAAGTCACCGTGGGCATCATGGTCACCACCGTGGCCTTCAAGACCAACCAGAAGGGGGAACCCTGGGCCATCCTCCAGGTGGAGGACCTGACCGGCAAGCTGGAGGTCCTGCTCATGGCCAGCAAGTGGGACCCCCTCTCGAAGAAGGCCAAGCGCCGGCCCTTCGAGCAGTACGGCCACCTGGCGCTGCCCGAGGCCATGCTGCGCATCACCGGTGAGCTGCGGGTGGAGACGATCACCGCCAACGGCAACGGCAATGGGAATCTCGACGCCGAGGAGGAGGACGAGCAGCTGGTGGTGAAGCTGTTCGCCACCCAGATCGAACCCCTGGAGGGCTACCAGGGCCGCGGGTTCACCGGCGCCCTGGTGCGCCTGCCCGTGGGCGAGTGCCCCCCCCGCATGGCCGCCCTCCTGCGGGATCATGCCGGTGACCTGCCCGTCACCTTCGAATACCGCTCGAAGGAGGGCCTCGTCGCCCGCGTGCGGGCCGGGCAGGACCTGCGCCTGAAGCACGACCCCAACCTGGCCGAGAAGCTGGCCAAGGAGGCCGGCTGCACCCTCAACTGGACCTACTGAAGCGGCCCCGGAGTATCCTCACTGCCATGCCGAAGGAACCGTCTAGTCCCCCCGACCTCCACGCCGTCGTCGACGCCCTGGCCGAAGCCTCCACGGCCCTCACGGAGATGCCCCTGGGACGGCGCGAATTCCCCTCGCGCACGGCCCTGGCGGCGCTCGTGGAGGAATTGCGCGCCCTGCTCTTCCCGGGCTACTTTGGCGCGTCCGAACTGAAGGCGGACACCCTCCGCTACCACCTGGGCGCCCGCATGGATCGCGTGCTGCATGGCCTGGCCGAGCAGATCCAGCGCGGCCTCATGGCCTCGGATCCCGCCTGCGGCACCTGCACCGACCGCGCCGTGGCCCTGTCCGGTGCCTTCCTGGCGCGGCTGCCGGAGGTGCGGCGCCTGCTGGCGACCGACATCCAGGCGGGCTTCGAGGGCGACCCGGCGGCCACCAGCCCCGACGAGGTGCTCTTCTGCTATCCGGGCCTGCTGGCCATCACCAGCCAGCGGCTGGCCCACGAGCTGCTGAAGCTGGGGGTGCCCCTGCTGCCCCGCATGATCACCGAGCACGCCCACAGCGTCACGGGCATCGACATCCATCCCGGCGCGCAGATCGGCGAGCGGTTCTTCATCGATCACGGTACCGGCGTGGTCATCGGCGAAACCTGCGTCATCGGCCGCAACGTGCGGATCTACCAGGGCGTGACCCTGGGCGCCAAGAGCTTCCCCCTCGATGCGGAAGGCCACCCCGTGAAGGGCATCCCCCGCCATCCCGTGGTGGAGGACGATGTCATCGTCTACTCCAACGCCACCGTCCTGGGCCGCATCACCCTGGGCCAGGGCTCGGCCATCGGCGGCAACGTCTGGCTCACCCGCAGCGTTCCGCCCGGCAGCGTCATCACCCAGGCCAACGAGAAGGATGGGATGCCCTGACATGATCAAGACCCTCCTCCGTTTCCTCTTCTCCGCCCTCGGCCTGCTGGTGGCCTCGGCGATCGTGCCAGGCATCGGCCACGGCGCGTTCACGGACCTGCTGGCGGTGGCCGTGATCCTGGGCCTGCTGAATGCGACCGTAGGCGCCCTGCTCCGCTTCGTGGCCCTGGTGCCCATGGTCTGTTCCTTCGGCTGCTTCAGCCTCGTCATCAACGGCCTGGTCTTCTGGCTGGCGGGCACCCTCTCCGTGCGTCTGGGCCTGCAGTTCAGCGTCTCCGGCTTCTGGGCCGGCTTCTTCGGCGCCCTGGTGACCAGCGTCGTCGCCTCCATCCTGGGCGCCATCTTCATCCCCAAGGAGCGCGAGCGCCCCCAGGGCCCGCCGCCGTCCATCAAGATCATCAACTGACCGATGGATCTCCCCGGGGGGGACCCGCATTGCGACCCGTTCGCAGGGCAGATTCCCACTGTTTGGGTGTGCGTCCCGCAGCACCTCCGGGGCCTCGGCTAAGGTAGCCTTGGCGGAGGCGCCCCGGCACCGGTTCCGGGATGCCGCTCTGCGACCAGGAGGCAGGCTTGCGCATCCTCGCACCCTTCATCTGGCTTGGGATGTCCCTCTGGATGGCCTGCGGGGGCGGCAGCGGAGGCGCCCAATCCCAGACCGCCCTCCCGGCCACGGCCCCGATCCTGTTCACGGCGGGGGACTCGGTCCACGGGGTGCAGTTGTGGACCAGTGACGGGACTCCCCAGGGCACGCGCCTGGTGAAGCAGATCAATCCGGCAGGATGGGCCTTCCCCAACAGCCTCGCGACGACCTTCACCCCCTTCGACGGGAAGGTGTACTTCCCCGCCCAGGATCCTGACCATGGCTACGAGCTCTGGCGCTCAGATGGCACTGCGGCGGGAACCCAGCTGGTGGTGGACGCCTCTCCGGGACCCTCGTCCGGTGCCCTCCACGACCTGCGCCAGCCCTGCGTCGCAGGCACGAACCTGTATTTCCTGGCCCAGACATCCTCCGATTCCTACGGGTACCTCTGGAGGCTAGGGCCGCGACAGGATGCGCCGGTCCGCTTGCTGGACGGCTACCAGGGCGAGTGGTCGGGGGACGCCTCCAGTCCGGTGCCCTGGAATTCGGAACTGATCTTCCACGGGGGGACCGCCACCCTCGGTGCCGCCGTCTTGCGGACCGACGGGACGCCGAGTGGAACCCAGCTGGCCGCAACCGGCCTCCTCCCGATGTCGGCCCTCGCGGCCCACGAGGGGCGGGCCCTGTTCCTCGCCACGGGCGATACCGCAGGGGGGCAGGGGTTCGGGCTCTGGTCCAGCGACCTCGCCACCGGGACCTCCCAACTCCTGATCCCGATGACCGATTGGATCGGCCTCCACTGGGACAACCAGGTCGGCCTCCGCTTCAACGATGGTTACGCGCTGGTGGAGGTCTGGGAGGGCGCCATGCCCGACCGGTACGGGCTCTGGCGCACGGATGGGACCCCCGAGGGCACCTTCCGGCTCGTGGACTTGGCGGAACCGACCGGATTCATCGCCCAGGCCTGCGGCTTCCAGGGCCGCACCTGGTTCGCCGCCAACGACGGCCTGCACGGAGTAGATCTCTGGGTCACCGACGGGACGCCCGGGGGAACTCAGTTGTTCAAGGAATTGACGACGGGAACGGACGGTTCGTTCCCCGGCATGTCCGCAGCTTTCACGCTGCCCACCGGTGGGTTCTTCGAGTTCAAGGGGCGGCTCTATTTCGGTGGGGGCGGCCCTAACTTGGAGAACCATGTGCTCTGGGTATCTGACGGCACGCCGGATGGGACACGCCGCCTGATCGGCCTCCCGGACGGGGATGCCCGCGCGCCGAAGCTCCCGGCCGCCTTCTGCGCCGTGGGGGATGCCCTCTACTTCTCGGCCCAGACCCGGGGCGACGCCCCGTTCACCCGCCAACTCTGGCGGACGGATGGCACGCCGGAAGGCACCCGCCAAGTCACGGCCTTCGACTTCGGGGAGTATTGGAATCCCATCTGGACCCTCGTACCCAACCCTCGGCCCTGATCCCGCCTAGCCGTCGCTACCCTCCAGCAGCCGTCGAACGGCTGCCTCCGAGGCCAGCCGCAGGGCCTCGGCGTCGGGGAAGTCGCGGGACTCCAGGGGCGTACCCACGGTCATGCGGTAGGTCCCGCGTTGGACGCGCCAGGTGCCCCGGGGCAGGATCGCCAGGCCGCCATGGATGGCCAGGGGGACCACCGGGACACCGGCCTCGAAGGCCAGGGCGAAGATGCCTTTCTTGAAGGGCTGCAGGCGGCCATCCGCACTGCGGGTGCCCTCGGGGAAGGCGGCGAGGCTTTGCCCGGCGCGGATCCGGACGGCGGCGTCCGCGAGGCTGCGCAGGGCGGATTCCCGCCGGTCGCGGTCGATGAAGATGAAGTCCGCCAGCCAGATCACCCAGCCCAGGAAGGGCACCCGGGCCAGTTCCTTCTTGGCCACGAAGACCGGGCGGCTGGGCAGGGTGGAGATCAGCAGCGGCGGATCGAACAGCGAGGTGTGATTGCCGATGAAAACGGCGGGACGGGCGCCGCTGCGAAGCGCCTCCTGCAGGTTCTCCCAGCCCTCCAGCCGGCGCCGGACGCCGAAGGCCGTCGCCGTGCCCCGGATGTAGCGGGGAGCCACGGCCCAGAACGCCCCAGGCCCGCCCAGGAAAGGGGCCAGCACGAAACAGAGCAGCACCGCCAGGGCCAGGGCCAGGGCGCCGAGGATCCAGACCAGCAAGGGCCGGAGGAAGGGACGGGGCAACATCTCCTACTGCGGCGGCAGCAGGACGGCATCCTTGATGCGCACTGGGAACTGCGGCACGCTCGACTGGCCCTTGCGCCACTCGGTCTGCACCTTCTCAATCTTGTCCACCACGTCCATACCGGATACCACGTGCCCGAACACGCAGTAGCCGTAGCCTTCCTGGGACAGGTCCCGGTGGTCCAGCGAAGGGTTGTCCACAGTGTTGATGTAGAACTGGGACGAGGCGCTCTGGGGATTCTCCGTGCGGGCCATGGCAATGGTCCCGCGGGTGTTCTTCAGACCGGCCTGAAAGGTCTGGGGCGCCTCATTGAGGATCGGAGGCCGGGTGGGCTTCTCAGCCATGGACTCGGTCAGCCCGCCGCCCTGGATCATGAAACCCTGGATGACGCGGTGGAAGATGGTGCCGGTGTAGAAGCCATCCTTCACGTACTGCAGGAAATTCGCCACGGTGACCGGAGCCACCTCGGGCTCAAGTTCCACCACGATGGCCCCGTAGCTGGTGTCGATCCGCACCCGGGGCTTGGCCTTGGGAGCAGGCGCGGGCGCCGGGGACGCGGCTGGAGCGGACACCGGTTCGGGGGCCGGGGGCTGCTGGGCGGACAGGGCACCCAGACCAAGGGTGGTGCAGAGGAGCAGGCTTCGGAACACGGGGCCTCCAGGGCGTCATCTCCATTCTGCCGCGAAGCGCCGGGAAGCTCCCGGTATTGTGGTTCCATGCCCTTCCTGGACCTCCCCCCCTGGATCCTCACCCTGTTCCTGGCCCCCTTCGGGCTGGTCATCGGGTCCTTCTGCAATGTGCTGATCCACCGCCTGCCCCAGGAGGATCCGGCCGAACGCAACATCGTCACCAAGGCCAGCCACTGCCCTGCCTGCCAGGCGAAGATCAAGCCCTGGCACAACGTGCCCCTGTTCGGCTGGCTCTGGCTGCGGGGGAAGTGCGCCGCCTGCGGCTGGCGGATCCCCTTCCGCTATCCCCTGGTGGAGTTGCTGGGCGGCGTGATCCTGGGGGGCGCCCACTGGATTCTGCCCTTCGGCACCCTCATCTGGCTGAAGGGTGTGCTCTGCGCCTTCGCCCTGCTGGTGCTCTTCTTCACGGACTTCACCGAATTCATCCTGCCGGACGTCCTCCAGTTCCCACTGATGGTCCTGGGTGTCCTCTTCACCCTGCCCCAGGTCTTCCTGGCGGATCACTCCGGGGTGGTCATGGGCCCCCACGGCCTCACGGACCTGCTCTCGGTGAGCCTCTGGCACAACGGCCTGCAGCCCGCCCCGGCCTGGCATGCCTTCGGCGAAGCCCTCACCTGGCAGTCCAGCCTGCTCGGCCTGATCCTCGGCTACGGCGGCCCCGCCCTGCTGAACGTCACCTACAAGGCGATCCGCAAGACCGACGGCCTGGGCATGGGCGACTTCAAGATGCTGGCCTGGCTTGGCGCCTTCTGGGGCTGGGGCCCCATGCTGGGGATCCTCTTCCTGGGCGCGGCCCTGGGCGTGGCCGTGGGCCTGCCTCTCATGCTGATCCGCCGCTCCGGCGCCCAGACCATGCTCCCCTTCGGCTGCTTCCTGGCCCTGGCCACACCGGTGGTCGTGTTCTTCGGGAAGGCGCTCTGGCTGGGCTACCTGGGGTGGGTGGGGTAGCCGTGATCCCCCTCATCCGGCTGGACCGCGTTGGATGCCGATGATCTCCAGCCGGGCCGCTCCGGCCGGACGGCGCCACACCACGTCCTCGCCCAGCTCCGCGTTCAGCAGCGCCTCGGCCAGTGGCGAGACCCAGCTGATCTTGCCCGGGGTGCCATCGGCCTCGTCCTCTCCGACGATGCGGTAGGCCTCGACCCGGCCCTCCTCGTCGCGGACCTCGACCGTGGCCCCGAAGTGGACCCGGTCCACGGACTTGCCGTCCGGATCCACCAGCACGGCCCGCTTCAGCCGCGTTTCGTAGTACCGCAGATCCCGCTGGATCAGGGCAAGCTCCTGCGGGTTCGCGAGCTTCCCCTGCTCGACCTGGTGGTCCCGCGCCTCCTCGAGCCCGGCAACGAGAGCCTGCAACTGCCGGAGTCCGGCCGGTGTCACGTAGTTGGGGTGGGGGCTCTGCGGCCGCTCGGACACCTCCTCGGGGCGCCCCGCATCATCCGGATCCTTGACGAAGGCTCGATTCACGGTGTCTGCTCCCGGCGCGGCCGCACTACGCTTCCTGGCTCAGCTCCATCAGCACCCCGCCCGTCTCCGCCGGGTGGACGAAGGCCACGCGGCAGCCATGGGCGCCTGGCCGGGGCTTCGCGTCGATCATGCGCACGCCCTGGGCCACGAGGTGGGCCACCATGGCGTCGATGTCGTCCACCTCGAAGCAGACGTGGTGGATGCCGGGGCCGCGCTTGGCCAGGAACCTGCCGATGGGGCCTTCGGGATCGGTGCTCTCCAGGAATTCCAGGCTGCTCTCACCCACGGGGAAGAAGGCGGTCTTCACCTTCTGCTCCGGCACCATCTCCAGGTGCTCCGGCGCCATCCCGAAGAGCCGCGCCATGCGTGCCATGGCCTCGTCCAGGCCCGGCGCCGCGATGCCCAGGTGGTTGATGCGCAGCAGCTGCATGGAGCCTCCGAAGGGCCCATTGTCGGGCATGCGGCAAGAGAGATGCTAGATGGTGGTGTGCTTCCCGGAACTCCGGGGGAAGATCTCCTTGGCGCAGTCGGGACAGATGCCATGGGTGAACTCGGCATCCGTGTGCTCATTCAGGTAGGCCTCGATCTGGTTCCAGTAGCCCTTGTCGTCCCGGATCTTCTTGCAGTGGCTACAGATGGGCAGCATGCCTCCGAGCGTCTTCACTTCGGCGAGCACGCGCTCCATCTCCATGCGGGCCGCCTGCTGCCGCAGCCAGGTGCGGCGGATGAGCACGAAGCCCACCAGGGTGAGCCCCCCGATCAGCCCCACCTCCAGGCTCTCCTGGGCCACCTCCCACCACCAGCCCGTCAGGTAGTCCCGGTCGGCCACCCCCACCAGGAGGTAGAAGGGCAGGCCCACGACCCGACGGATGGCGAAGGTGCGCCGCACCTGATCGAAGGGCGTCCGGGCCCGGTAGAGTCCGACAGTCCGACCGGAACGCACAAAGTCCCGGAACTCCTGGGAAACGAGCCTCTGCCCCACGGCGGTGCCGGCGCTCCCGGCCTCGGGAAACCGGGCGATCAGCCCCAGATCCAGATCGCGCAGGGCCACCGAGCCATGCGGTCCAACATCCAGCGAGGCGAAGGCCTGCTGGAACTGGTCCAGCGAGATCACGGCCTGGACCATGCCGGCAAACCGGTGGTCCGGTCCCTCCAGTCGCCGGGCCACGATGATCACCCAGGTCCCGGTGAGCCGCCCCAGCAGGGGTTTCGAGATCACCAGCCCCGCACCCGGGTCATCCCGGAGCCGGATGAAGTGCTCGCGGTCCGCGACGCTCACCGAAAGCCCCGCACCCTTCCCGCTGCCATGGTCGATCCTGCCCTCGGCATCGGTGGTGCGGAGGGCCAGCAGGCCCGGGACGCGCGCGTGCTGCCGCCGGAGGAACCCATCCAGATCACCGGGCCGGCTGCGGCGATCCCTGGTCGTACGCGCCACTTCGTCCTTCACCGCCCATAGGGCGAGATCGGCCTTGCCGATGGTATCGCCCACATAGTGGTCAAGCACCTGAACGAGGTTCTGGGCCGCGATGACGGCGCGTTCCCGGTGGTTGTGGAAGCTCCGACGAAGGGAAACCCCCGCCATCATGAGCAGACAGAGGTTCAAGAGGGCAATGCCGATGCCCAGCCGCATCAGGAAGGACCTGGAGGCGGGTTTCGAGGGGAGTGGAGCCTGGGCAGTGTTCACGGCTTCCTGGAGGGGAGATGGATCACGAAGATCCTAACAACATCTCCCTGCATCCACGGGCTACCTCAGTGCTGGCAGGCCGACGCGCTGCCCAGGCGCACCTGGCCGTCGGCGAGATCGATCTTGCCCTTGCGGGCCAGGAAACCCAGCACGCCCTCGAGGTCGAAGGTATCGCCGGCGCAGTTGCAGAAGGTGGCCTCGGATCCGTAGGCACCCACCGCATCAGCACGGAGCTGCTCCAGGCTGCAGGCCCCGCCGCGCGCCACCACCAGCCTCAACAGGTCGTGGCCATAGAGGGGTTCGGACATGGCGGTCTCCCATTCAGGAGTCAAAACTCCTGAACCCATTCTAGGCCCCGCCCCCGTGATCGGGGTCACGACAACCGGTTCAGGCCACTCGCAAGGCCAGGGCCACTTCCCGCAGGAGGGGTTCGGGACTCAGGTTGCGGGGCAGGTGACGCAGGGCCTCCAGGGCCGCCTCCTGACCGGGCCTGAGGTTCAGGGGTCCGGCGGCCAGGGTGGCCAGCCGTTCGCCCCAGGGGGCCAG
Organism: Acidobacteriota bacterium; assembly: GCA_021802985.1. Taxonomy (GTDB): domain Bacteria; phylum Acidobacteriota; class Holophagae; order Holophagales; family Holophagaceae; genus Geothrix. The sequence goes on from JAJZQW010000013.1 coordinate 18,558, forward strand.
GGCGGGTGGGCTGCCCGCGCGGATCCGCGCCAGGTCGGCCAGCAGCCGCAGCAGCAGTTCCAGGGGCAGGCGGAGCTGCTCGCTCTGGGCCTGGGCCGCGTCCTTCTCGGGCAGCAGCGGGCCCGCCACCGGTGTGAAGGCCGCCCCGCCGAGCAGGGCCAGCCAGGCCTCCACCTGGGCCTCGGCCCGGCGGAAGGCGTCCTCCTCCAGGTGGCGCAGGCTGCCCTCGCCCAGGGCGGACCAGCGCGCGCGATCGGCCTCGGCCCAGCCCCGGGCGCGGGCCACGGCCCAGGCCTCCGCCTCGGCCAGGGGAGCGAAGGGAATGCGCTCGCAGCGACTGCGGATGGTCTGTAGCAGGGCCTCGGGCCGGTGGGTCACCAGGATGAAGTGGGTGCCCTCCGGCGGCTCCTCCAGGGTCTTGAGCAGGATGTTGGCGCTGGCTTCGTTCAGCCGGTGGGCCTCCTCCACCAGGATCCAGCGGTGGCATTTCGGCGGGGGGGCCAGAGAGGCCCACTCGATGACCCCGCGGCTGAAGCGGGGCTGATTGGCCGAATCCAGCCCCTCTCGGATCTGGTCGATGCGGATGATGCCCGCCTTGCCCTCGGGCGTGACGCGCAGGAGGTTGGGCAGCTCGAAGGGCAGCTCGTCGCCAGCGAACATCCGGCAGCCTTCGCACTGGCCGCAGGCCGTGCGGCGGAAGCAGATCTCCCGCTGGGCCAGTTCCAGGGCTACGCGGCGCTTGCCGATGCCCTCCGGCCCCGCGAAGAGCAGAGAGCCCCGGATGCGCCCGGCCTGGAGGCGCTCCAGCAGCCGCTGACGGATGGGCAGGTGGCCGGAGATGTCGGGAGAGAACATCAATCCACCCCGAAACCCGCGCTGCGGAGCAGCGCCGACACCCGGCTCCAGATGACGGACGCCACCTGGTCCATGGGATCCCGGGCGGGAATCAGTGCCACGCGGTTGGGCTCCGCCTGGGCGATGGCCAGGAACCGGTTCCGCACCCGACGGTGGAAGTCCAGGGCCGCCTGATCGAAGCGGGTCTCCGCAAACTCGGCGCCGTAGGCCAGGTTCCGCACTTCGACGCGCTGGAGGCTCACCTCCGGATCCATGTCCAGCAGCACGGTCAGGTGGGGCTTGAGCCGACGCAGCACCAGCTCGTTCAGGCGATCCAGGGCGGCCTCGGACACACCGCTCGCCCCCTGGTAGGCGCGGGTGGAATCCTCGAAACGATCCACCAGCACCACCTGCCCCGCCTCCAGGGCCGGACGGATCACCCGCTGCAGGTGCTGGGCACGGTCCGCGTAGAACAGCAGCAGCTCGGCGTCCGCGCACCAGGTCTCGCCGCTGGAATGCGGCTCCAGCAGGAGGCGGCGCAGCTCGCGGCCCAGGGAAGTGCCCCCCGGTTCCTTGGTGACCACCAGCGGTACATCCAGATGACGCAGGCGCTCGGAGAGCCGCAGCAGCTGGGTGGACTTCCCCGAGCCCTCCACGCCCTCGATGGTGATCAACACGCCCGGCACCGGACCTCCCTCCCTCCGAGCATACCTTGGCGGAATCCGGTGTTATGCTTCGGGAAACGCCAGGAGTTCCAGGTGGCCGAAGCGATCCACTGCCCGAGCTGCTCCACCCGATACCGCCTGCGGCCCGAGCGGCTCAAGGCGTCCACCCGTCGTGCCCGCTGCTTGACGTGTCAGGGCATCTTCCCCGTGGGCGACGTGGTGCGCCGGCTGTTGGCAACGGACCCGGATACAACCAGCACGACGTCCTTCAGGGCGGATCAGGTGGCCGCGGCTCACGATCTCGAAGACCTGGAGGCCCTCGAACCGCCCTCCCTGACCCTCGGTGACCTGGAAGGCGCGGAGGCCGAGATTCTGGAGAAGACCCTGGTGGAGGCCCCCCCGGATCTCGCCGTGGCGCTTCCCGAGGTGAAGCCCGAGCCGGTTCCGCCCCCGGCCCCGTCGGCCTTCCCTCCCGAGATCACCGAATCCACCCTTTCGGGCTACACCTCGGCCCGCGACGCCATCGAGAAGCTGTTCGGCGACAGTCCCGCCCTGGTGGGCGGGGAGAAGGCAGGGAAAGACCGCTCCAGCATGGATGTGGAAGCCACCCTTTCTGCCCTGGAGGCGACCCTGGGCGGCACCCACCCGACGCCCCCCTCGGCCCTGCCCGAAGCCCCCTTCGGCGAGGGATCCACCGATGCCGGCACCGTCCCCCCATCCGGCCTGTCGATGCCACCCTCGACCTCCACCGTGCGCTTCACCCGGGACGAGGTGATCGCCGCCATGGCCGAGGGCGGGCCGTCCACGCCCATGGTGCCGGCGGCGCCTGCTTCAGAGCCCACCGTGGCCCTGCGGGCCAGCGATCTGATGGCGGCCCCTGATCAGACACAGGCGATGGCCGCCGCCAGGACCCTGATGACGGGGCCTCTGCCCATCCCCGCCCCCCCGGCCCCCGGCACCCCGGAGGCGGAGTTGCTCCGCCTGAAGATCGGCGAGGAGATCTACCCCGGACTGACCATGTCCCAGCTCACCCAATGGGTGGAGGAGGGACGGATCCTGGAGGGGCACCTCGTGGCCCGGCAGTTCAGTGAGCACTGGCTCGAGGCCCACAAGGTGCCTGGCCTGCGTCCCGTCTTTGAACGCCTGCGCCGGGAACGTTCGGCGGCCCCGGGCACCTCCCTGGGAGATGAATTCCCCCCGCCCTCGGAGACCGCGCCCATGAAGAAGAGCCTCTTCGGGGGCCTCTTCGGAGGAAAGAACTGACATGCAGCCGCTCATCCTCGCCGCGCTTCTGGGTCTTCAGCAGGCGCCCCCTCCGGCTCCAACCCCGGTCCCCGCACCGGCCACCACCCAGGCGGTTCCGGCTCAGCCCTTGTCCTTCTACAGCGAGAGCTTTCCGTACATCTGGAATCGCACCATCCCGATGTCCATCGACCTGGACGGCCTGAAGGTCACGAGCATCTTCTTCAACACGCGCAAGGTAGAGCCCGGCTTCTTCAATCTCTTCCAGGGCGCCGAATTCGGTACCCGCGCCCAGCTGGAAGTGACCAACACCAGCAGGTACGCCAAGGTTCCGGGGTTCGCCGTGGCGGTGCTGGACAAGGACGGCAAGCTGCTGGGCGTGGCCTCGGGCGGCACCAAGCTCGGCACCGTGAAGCCTGGCGACACCGAGACCTTCGATCTGAACTTCACCCAGGTGAAGGAGCGCCTCCCCAAGGGTGACCGGTTCCTGCTCTCGATCGAACTGCGGGACTGATCCGGGCGGTCCCGGACCGGGATCAGTTCGCTTCCTGGTCGTGATAGTGGGCCAGGATCTCGGCGGGCGTGGCGGTGGCGGTGCCGGCCTTGGCGACCACCACGCCCGCGGCGGCATTGGCCAGCATGGCGGCCTCGCGCCAGTCGGCTCCCGCGGCCACGGCGGCGCTGAAGGCGGCGATGACGGTATCGCCCGCACCGCTCACATCGAAGACCTCCCGGGCCTCCGTGGGGATCAGCCAGGGAGCGGCATGGTCCCCCTCTGGCGTGAAGAGGGCCATGCCCCGTTCGCTGCGCGTCATCAGCAGGCCCTGGAGGCCCAGCTCCGCCAGGATGGTCCGGCCGGCCTCGGCGGCCTCCGCATCGTGCTTCGCGGGGCGCTGGGCCAGTTCCGAGGCCTCCTTGGTGTTGGGCGTCATGAGCGTGGCCCCGCGGTAGAGGGCCTTGTGGGCGGGCTTGGGATCCACAATCCAGGGGATGCCCTTGGCCGCGCAGAGGGTTCGCACGACCTCCATCACCGGGGCGCAGACCACGCCCTTGGCGTAGTCGGACACGATGAGGGCCGAGGCCTCGTCCACCGCCCGCGCCAGACGGTCCTTCAGGCTCAGGAGCACGGCCGCATCGGGCGGACCGGGTTCCTCCCGGTCGATGCGGAGCATCTGCTGCTGCTGCCCGATGACCCGGGTCTTGATGATGGTGGGGCGGGAGGCATCCAGCACGAGGCCGGAGATGGAGATCCCCAGGCGACCCAGCAGGCCCAGCAGGCGGTCGCCGGCCGCGTCCTTCTGGAGGGTGCCCATGAGGATCGGCTCGGCCCCCAGGGCCTTCAGGTTGGCGGCCACATTGGCCGCGCCGCCCAGCACCGCCTGCTCGCGCACCACCCGCACGATGGGCACGGGCGCCTCGGGCGAGATGCGGCTCACCTCGCCGAACAGGTACTCATCCAGCATCACATCACCCAGCACGGCCACCTTGCGGCCTTCCATGCGCTGGAGCAGCGATTCGGCCTGGGTCCGATCCAGTCTCACTTGTCCACCTGCCTCGCCTGATCGACCAGCATCACCGGAATGCCGTCCTCGATGGGATAGAGCAGCCCGCAGCCCTGGCAATGCAGACCCTCCGCCTTCTCCACGAGGTCACCGTGGCAGGCCGGGCAGCAGAGGATGTCGAGAAGGCGTGGATCGAGCGGCATGGGGATCAGCTTATCGGAATCGGCGTCCGGCCGCCCGGGTCGGGCGCGGTTCAAGGGTGCCGCATGGGCTCCGGCGTGAGGGCATCGATATCCTGTTCCCCGGTGCGGATGCGAATGACCCGCTCGAGGGGACGGACGAAGATCTTGCCATCCCCCACCTCCCCGGTGCGCGCCGCCTGCAGGATGGCGTTGATGGTGACGTCCACGAAGGGTTCGGACACGGCGATGTCGAACTGGACCTTCTCGTGGAACTCGTAGACGAGCGGTGCGCCCCGGTAGCTCTCCAGGGCGATCTTCTCGCCGCCGTGGCCTGCGACCTTCAGGATGGTCAGCCCCGTCACTTCCACGGTGAACAGGGCGGCCTTCACTTCCTCCAGCTTTTCCGGACGGATGATGGCAGTGATCAGCTTCATGGCTCGGCTCCGAGGAGGGCGGGGGTGGCCTTGGGTGTCGGTGCGCCGGATCCCGACAACGGCAGGGTCTACAAGACCAAGCTGCGCCTCGATGACGGCGGGCGGAAGCTGCGGGTTCGCGGGTTCATCGGCTTCAGCCTCCTCGGCCGCACCCAGACCTGGGTGCGGGACGAGGCGGGAGCACCCTGACGCCCACCGGAGGGAGCCTAGCGAGGAACCGATCCCGGGGACCCGCGGGATTCTCCGCCCTGTTCCGAAGAATCCCTGCGGGGGCAGGCGTTTCGCGGGAAAGCCGGGGCTTGTGACCCGCATCCCAATTCCCGGCCCCCTCCCGACAGGGCCCGGGACCATGCGTTATCGTAGTCCTTCCCGGCCGGAGGTACGGCCCGGGAAGGAGTGGCTCATGGATTTCAAGCGCACCCTCGTGGACCTGATGCCCGCACCGTTCGTGCGGTTCACGGCATCCCCCTACATCGCCGGCAAGGGGCTGGAGGTGGGCGTGGCCAAGGCCGACCAGCTCCACAAGGACCTGGGCCTCCATTCCACCGTGGACCTGCTGGGGGAGGAAGTCTTCAACCGCGAGGATGTCGAGGCCACCGTGGCCCTCTACTTCCGCATGATCGAGGCCCTGAAGGACCGCCCCTACGCCTCCATCAGCCTGAAGCCCACCCAGTTGGGCCTGAACGAAAGCGAGGATTACGCCCTGGCCAACCTCCGCCGGGTGGTCGCCGCCGCCGCGCCCCACGGCCTCCACATCACCGTGGATATGGAAGACCACGACTTCACCGATGTGACCCTGCGAATGTTCCGCAAGCTGCGGGACGAATTCGACAACGTGGGCATCGTGCTGCAGAGCCGCCTCTTCCGCACGACCGAGGACATCAAGAACCTGCACGCCAAACCCTGCAAGGTCCGCATCTGCATCGGCATCTACAAGGAGCCGGCCGCCATCGCCCTCACCGAGAAGCCGGCCATGAAGGAAAAACTGTTCGAGCACGTGGGCCTGCTCCTGGACCACGGCCACTACCCCGAGATCGCCACCCATGAGGAATCCCTGGTGCGGCGCTGCCTGGCCTACCTGGAGAAGCGTGGCGTCCCCACCGGGGGCTTCGAGTTCCAGATGCTCCTGGGCGTGCCACGCACCGCCCTCCAGCAGGACCTCGTCAAGCAGGGCCATGTCGTGCGCCTCTACGTGCCCTTCGCCGAAGAGTGGAAGTACGCCATCCACTACCTCAAGCGCCGCCTGGCCGCCAACCCCATGATGGCGATGTACGTCCTGAAGAATCTGTTCAGCCGGTAAGGATCTGGAACGGACCTTGCGCTTCTCTCGGATCGACCAGAACCTCGCCGTCCGGGCGGCCTCGCTGGCCCTGTCTGCCTGGGTCGCCTTTGCCATCGCCTCGGTGTGGCACGTGCAGCATGCCTACTGGGCGGCCATGCCCGCGTGAGTGGTGGCCCAGGCTTCCCGTGGGGTCCTGCTCGAGCGCGCCTTCTTCCGCGTGGTGGGCACACTGCTGGGGGCCGGCGCCGGGTTCCTGCTGCTCCGGCTGCCCGTGCATCCCTACGTGCAGCTGGCGCTCCTGGGCCTGCGGGGGGTGCATGGGTATGGCGCCCTCCTGGCGGGCATCACCGCGCCGATCGTGGTCATCCCAGCGGTCCTGGCCTCGGCGGGGTCCCGGGAACTGGCCCTGGCCCGGGTGGAATGCACCCTGATCGGCGTCCTTACGGCCACCGTGACGACCTGGACGCGGCCATGCGGGACTACAACGCCGCCAACAGGGCCCTCTCCGAAGCCGGCAAGCCGCCCTTCGACACCGCGGCCGCCCGGACCTTCGTGAAGGCCATCCAGGCCATCGCCGACCGCCACTGAACGGAAGGGCCCGAAACGAAAACGGGGCGCCGAGGCGCCCCGTTTTGCCTCGCGAGGCCTCTGTCTACTTCAGCGCCTTCGCCGCCAACTCGAGGATGTCGGTGGTGGCGATGCCCTCATGGCCGGTTTCGCCCGCCGCGTTGTTCAGCATGACGTTGCAGAAGGGACAGCCCACGGCGATGGTCGTGGCCTTCGTTTCCAGGGCCTGCTCGAAGCGCTCGTGGTTGATGCGCTTGCCCAGGTGCTCCTCCAGCCAGAAGCGGCCGCCGCCGGCGCCGCAGCACATGGTGGCCTCGCCGTGCTTCTCCATCTCGGTGAGCTTCACGCCGGGAATGGCCTCGAGGATGGCGCGGGGCGCCTCCACCTGGCCGTTGACGCGGCTGAGGTAGCAGGGATCGTGGTAGGTGAGATCCGCGGCCACGGTCTGTTCCAGCTTGATCCGCTTCTCCGAGATGAGCTTGGCCACCAGCTCGGTGCCATGCACCACCTCGAACCCGCCCCCGAAGGCGGGGTATTCGTTCTTCAGGGTGTTGAGGCAGTGGGGGCAGTTGGTGACGACCTTCTTCACGTGGTGGCCCTTGAGGGTCTCGATGTTGGCCTCGGTGGCCGACTGGTAGAGGTACTCGTTGCCCAGGCGCCGCGCGGATTCGCAGGTGCAGGACTCCTCGGTGCCCAGGATGGCGAAGGAGACGTTGGCCGCCTTCAGCAGCTTCACCAGGGACTTGGAGACCTTCTGGCCGGCCGCATCATAGGAGCCCGCACAGCCCACCCAGAACAGGTACTCGGCGTCGGGATTCTCCGCGACGGTGGGAACCTCCAGCCCTTCGGCCCACTTGGCGCGGTCGGCCTGGGGCAGGTTCCAGGGGTTGCCCTGGCGCTCCATGCCCTTGAAGGCGGTCTGCGCCTCGGTGGGGAAATTACTTTCTTCCAGGGTGAGGTAACGGCGCATCTGCACGATCTTGTCCACGAAGCTGATCTGCAGCGGGCAGGCCCACTCGCAGTAGCCACAGGTGGTGCAGGCCCAGATGGTGTCCTGGCTGATCCAGCCCTCCAGCTGTTCCTTGCTCCAGGGGGCGTGTTCCTCGTCGCGCTTCCACACGGAGCCCTCGGGCACGGGCCCGCCGATGAGCAGCCGATCCTCCGGAACGGGCTTGTCCTGGCCCATCTGCTCCAGGGGCGTGGCCTTCAGGTAGTCGCGCAGATCGTTGCCGAAGTCCTTGGGCCGGAGGGGCTTGCCAGTGAGTGTGGTGGGGCAGTTCTCCAGGCAGCGCCCGCACTCCACGCAGGTGTAGAAGTCCAGCATCTGCTTCCAGGTAAAGTCCTGGATGCGGTTGGCGCCGAAATGCTCGGCCTCCATGTCCATGGGCTTCAGGTTCTTCTGGGGGTCCAGCTCGCGGAAGTAGATGTTGAAGAGCGACGTGAAGACGTGGAAGTGCTTGGAGTACGGCAGGAAGTTGGCGAAGGCGTAGAGCGTCGCCAGGTGCAGCCACCACATGGTCTTGAAGAGGACCTGCTGGCCCAGCGGACTCATCCCGCCCAGCCAGCCGGCCACGAGGGCGCCGGCCGGGGACCAGGCGGCCCAGGTCGGGTGATGCAGGGCGATGAAGGCGCCATCCGCGAGGAGATCCGTGACCATGAGGCCGCCGATGAGGCTGAGGGTGGCCCAGGCGTCCGCGGAGTTCTCCAGGCGCCAGGGCTTCATCACCAGGCGCCGGAAGGCGGAGAGGGCGAGCCCGAGCAGGACCAGCACCTCGAAGACGTCCTTCGTGGCCTGGTAGCCGAGGCCGAAGCGGCCCAGGGCCTCCGTCATGTGGAAGGCAGGCACCAGCCCCTCGACGATGAGACCGAGGGAGCGGAGGGACAGCACCACGAAGCCGTAGAAGATCAGGACGTGATAGAAGCCCGCGTACTTGTCCCGCAGCAGCCGCTTCTGCCCGAACACCAGGGTGAACACGCCCTTGAGGCGCTCGCCGGGCCGGTCGAAGCGGTTGTCGGGAAGGCCGGCCTTCATCGTCGCGAAGCGCTTCCGCATCGTCCAGACGAAGAACCCGGCCATGGCCAGGGTGAAGAGCCAGAACAGTGCGATTTCCAGGGCCTGCATGGGACGTCCCTCCAGAATCCTTACAGCGGTGCCGGGGCGGTGGCGGAGGCCGGGCCGCAAGCGGTTCACTCACCCGTTTGTCAGGTATGCCGTGCTCGAACGGACAGTGTAGCCGTGGCCATGACAAACTGAAGGCCCGACCCGGAGTCAGCCTTGGGTGTCCCCGAACCTCTCCACTTCGAAGCCGCCGTGACCCGCCCCCTGTCGGTGGTGTTCCGGAGCGCCGACCGCTGGGAAGGCCATGACTACACGGTGGAAGTGATCGCCGAACGGGAAGGGCTGGACGCCTTCGACGTGGTGGTGGACTTCCGGGACCTGGAAGCGGCCCTGGACCGGGCCCTGGTGCCCCTGCAAGGCCGCCTGCTCTCGGACCTGGGCCTGGCGGGCCCCCTGGCCCTGGCCCGCAAACTGTCGACCGATCTTTCCCCCTTCGTGCCGGCCCCGGCCCGCCTGAAGGAGGTGGCGCTCACGGACGGCCAGGGACGGCGGCTGGCCGTCCAGCCGTGAGGGAGCGGCTGCGGAACCGGAGCCTTCCCCCCCGCATCCAGAGGGCATGACCATGAAGCCCTGGATCCCCCTCGCCGCCCTGGCCCTGGCCCTCTCGCCCCTGGCGGTGGTTCATCCCGTCCGCGTGGCGGGCCGGAGCATGGAGCCGGGCCTTCAAAATGGGGATCTGCGCTGGGTCCTGCGGGCCTGGGCCAGCCACGCGCCCCGACGGGGCGAGGTCTGGGTGGTGGCCGGGCCCGAAGGCGAAGCCGTCAAGCGGGTGCTGGGCCTGCCCGGCGAGACCGTGGCCTGGGCAGGCCCGGACCTCCGGGTGGACGGCCGCACCCTGGACGAACCCTGGGTGGTCCATCCCGACCGCACTGGCTCGGGTGAGCGGGCCTGCGGCAGGGGCTACCTGGTGCTGGGCGACAACCGGCCCGAAAGCCTGGATGGACGGGCCTGGGGGCCCCTTCCCAGCCAAGCGCTCCAGGGGCGGATTCTTTAGGGCCAGCCCGGCCCCGACGACCGCGGCCTTTCGGCATAGAAAAGGCAGGGGGCGAACCCCCTGCCTTTTCCCGAAGGGTGGCGCGTGGACTACTTGACGAGCCCGAGCTGGCGGACGGCCTGGCGCTCTTCGTCGAGCTCCTTGGCGGTGGCGTCCATCTTGGCGCGGCTGAAGGCATTGATGTCGAGGCCCTTCACGATCTCGACCTGGCCGTTCTTCACGGTCACGGGATAGCCGTAGACCAGGCCCTCGGGCACGCCGTAGCTGCCATCGGAAACGAGTGACATGCTGGTCCAGTCGCCCTCGGGAGTGCCCAGGGCCCAGGTGTGCATGTGGTCGATGGCGGCGTTGGCGGCACTGGCGGCGCTGCTGAGGCCACGGGCCTCGATGATGGCCGCGCCGCGCTTGGCCACGGTGGGGATGAAGGTCTTCTCATACCACTCCTGGTCATTGACCAGGGCATGGGCGTTCTTGCCCTCCACTTCGGCATGGTAGAGATCGGGGTACTGGGTGGTGCTGTGGTTGCCCCAGATGGTCATCTTCTTGATGGCCGTGACCGGCTTGCCGGCCTTCTCCGCCAGCTGGGAGATGGCGCGGTTGTGGTCCAGGCGCACCATGGCGTGGAACTGGCTGGGCTTGAGCTTCGGCGCATTGGACAGGGCGATCAGGGCATTGGTGTTGGCAGGGTTGCCCACCACCAGCACCTTGACGTTGCGGCTGGCCACTTCGCTCAGGGCATGGCCCTGGGGCTTGAAGATGCCGCCGTTGGCGGACAGCAGGTCGCTGCGCTCCATGCCGGCCTTGCGCGGCAGGGCGCCCACGAGCAGGGCGTAGTCCGCATCCTTGAAGGCCACCATGGGGTCGTCGGAGGTGACGACACCCGCCAGCAGGGGGAAGGCGCAGTCCTTGAGCTCCATGACCACGCCCTGGAGGGCCTTGAGGGCCGGGGTGATCTCGAGGAGCTGCAGGATCACCGGCTGGTCATCCCCGAGCATCGCGCCGCTGGCGATGCGGAAGAGCAGGCTGTATCCGATCTGGCCGGCTGCGCCGGTGACGGCCACGCGAACGGGAGTCTTCATAAGCAGATTCCTCCTTCAGAGTGGATCATCGTATCGCCTTTGGTCCTGGTTCCGGGATAACGAAGTCACAAAAAGGCTGAGATCCACAGCTTCCTGGGCACTGGAAGGATGCGAGGGCAGGTAGGATGGAATCTCCGATTCCATTTGCCGATGCCTCTTCTTCCCCGTCCCCTGAGAGCCTTCATCATCCTCCTCCTCGGGTGGGGGATCGCCTTGGGCGTGGTCCTGCCGCGCTCTGGGCGCATGGTGTTCCGGTCCTACGGGGCCTCGGAAGGGCTGCTCCATGGCAGCATCACCACCCTGGCCCAGGACGCCGCCGGCTTCCTCTGGGTGGGCACCGAGGGCGGCGCCTACCAGTTCGATGGCACGGCCTTCCGCCTCTGGTCCCTGGAGGAGGGCCTGCCCTCGGCCTGGGTGCGAGCCTTCGCCCCGGAACCGGACGGCCGACTGTGGATCGGGACCCGGGCGGGACTCTGCGTGCTCCAGAAGAACGGGCGCGTGCAGCAGCTGCACGCCAACCAGCCCCTGGCCACGGCCCGCATCCAGGCCCTGCTGGTGGACCGGGGCGGCCGCCTGTGGGTCGCCACCGAATCCGGGCTCTACTGGGAGGACGGTCCGGGCGTCTTCTCGCCCGTGCCGGGCTGGCCCGGGGGACCGGCCTTCGCCCTGGCCCAGGGTGAGGGTGGGGTCTGGATCGGCGGGACCGCCTCCGTACGCCGTCTGGACACGTCGGGCCGATGGACCGTCCTGGGCCCCGCGGACGGGGTGCCCCGCGATCAGGTGAAGGCCGTGCTGGAGGATCGCGCCGGGACCCTGTGGATCCGCACCCCGTCGGCGCTGAGGCTGCGCCGGGCCGGTGCCCGGGCCTTCACGTCCCTGCCGGGGCCCCTGCCGCCCCTGGCCATCAGCTTCTACGAGGAGACCCTCGTCCCCGATGGGGAAACCGGCCTCTTCGTCCCCACCGCCAAGGGCCTCCTCCATTTCGAAGCCTCCGGCCAATGGCGGCTGATCGACGACAGCCGGGGTCTGCCCATGGGCTGGGCCAATCAGGCCCTCGTGGACCGCGACGGGAACCTCTGGGTGGCGAACCAGGGCCTCCACCGCTTGATGGGTGGCGCGGACTGGGAGAACTTCACCCGCCTGGATGGCCTGCCCGCGGACAGCACCTGGGGGCTGTTTCGCGACCATGCGGGCGTCCTGTGGGTGGATACCAGCAACGGACTCGCCCGCATGGGACCGAAGGGGCCGGAGCCCTTCCCGGCGGGGAAGGGCCTCGTCTGCTATGCCCTGACGGAGGCTCCGGATGGGTCCATCTGGGGCGGCGGGGAACACCCCTTTCTCATCCGCATCGATCCAGGGCGCACGCGGATCGACCGCATTCCCCTGCCCGCCTCGCCCTCCCTGTGGCGGCCAGTGGCCCTGTCCTTCGATCCTTCGGGGGATCTCTGGATCGCCACCACCGACGCGGGACTCCAGCGCATGACCCTGCACGGAGGCAAGCCGTCCTTCGAGCGGGCCGACATTCCCGGCCTCCCCCCCGGCGGCCAGGTGACGGCCCTCCACCGGGACAGCCACGGCCGCCTCTGGGCCGCCGGCTCCCAGGGTCTGGCCTGCCTCGACGGTACCCGCTGGCGCAGCTGGGGCGTCGAGATCGGCCTCAAACCGGCCCCGGCCTGGGCCATGGCGGTCCTGCCCGATGACACGGCCTGGTTGGCCTACCTCGAGCCCATGGGCCTCACCCACGTGGATCTGAACGGCGCTGCGCCGAAGGTGCTCGAGCAGCGGACCCGGGTCCAGGGGCTGGCGAGCGATTCCGTCTACAGCCTGACGGCCGACCACCAAGGCCGGCTGTGGGTGGGCGGCCCCCGTGGGGTGCAGCGCCTGGACGCCCAGGGCATGCGCCTCTTCACGCGCGCAGACGGCCTGGCCGGCACGGACTGCAACCCCTTCAGCACCTGGGCAGACGCGGATGGCGAGGTCTGGTTCGGAACCACCACCGGGTTGTTGCATCACATCCCGGGCCTCGGGAAGGCCCAGGCCCCGCCTCCCGAGCCGCTCCTCACAGGCCTGCACCTGGGCCGGTTCAACTGGGACCGTCCCATCCGCGGAGCCTGGGTGCTGGACGATGTCCCCTCCAAGGACCGGACCCTCACGGTGCGGTTCAGTTCCCTCGCCTTCGAATACGAAGGGCGCCTGCGGTTCCAGACCCGCATGATCGGGCTGGGCGAGGATTGGATGGACACGGACGTGCATGAAGTCCGCTACCCGGCCCTGGCCCCAGGGCACTACCGGCTGGAGGTCCGGGCCCTCCTCGATGACCGCCTCGCCAGCCCGGTCACGTCGGTCCAGTTCCGGATCCGCCACCCCTGGTGGGGGCGGTGGTGGGCCTGGGTCCTCTGGGTCGGCTTGGCCGGCCTGGCCGGGGCCTCGTACCTGCGCTGGCGCACCCGCCGCCTCCGGCGGCACACCGAGGCGCTGGAATCCCTGGTCCGCGAGCGGACCGGCGCCCTGGAACTGAGCAACCTGGCCCTCACCGCCATCTCCATGACCGACGCCCTCACGGGCCTCCGCAACCGGCGCTACCTGGCCCAGGAACTGCCCCCCGCCCTTGCCCTCGTGCAGCGCCTTCATCGTGCCTACCTGGAAGGCCGAACCGCAGAGCCGGGTCCCGAATCCTGCCTGGTCTTCGCCATGCTCGACATCGATCACTTCAAGCGGGTGAACGATGCCTGGGGGCACGCGGCCGGGGACCGCGCCCTGGAACAACTCACCTGCATCCTCCAGCGCGAGGCCCGGGAATCGGACTTCCTCGTGCGGTGGGGCGGCGAGGAGATCCTCTTCGTGGGGCATACCGCCGATCTGGACGGCGCGGCTTCCGTGGCGGCCCGTCTCCACCAGGCCGTGCGTGACCACGTCTTCGACCTGGAGACCAGCGCCCCCCACCGGATGACCTGTTCCATCGGATTCTCCCTGTTCCCCTTCCAGGCGGAGCTTCCGGAATCCACCTCCTGGGAGGACCAGGTGCGCATCGCGGACCGCTGCCTCTACGCGGCCAAGCGATCCGGCCGCGATGCCTGGGTGGGTGTCTCGGGGCTACCTGGCCAGCCCGCCGGCCTGGCCCGGCGCTTCGAACAGGATCCCGCCGCCGAGATCGCCCAGAAAGCCGTGAGCCTCCGGGCCTCGCTGCCCCCCGAGAGCCTGGTCTGGTCGGCGCCCTGATCGATGTTCAGGTTCCGAGATCCTTGACCACCGCACCACCACCCAGTTGGCGCATCTGGTTCAGGATCCAGGCTTGCCGCCCACGCACGTACTCACTGGGAGCATTCACCCGGTACTTGTGCGGGTTGGGCAGCACCGCAGCGAGAAGGGCCGCCTCCGATGGGGTGAGCCTGCTCGCCGGCTTCCCGAAGTAGGTGCGGGAGGCCGCCTCCACACCGTAGACGCCGTCGCCGAACTCCACGACGTTGAGATACACCTCCAGGATCCGCCGCTTGGACCACTCCGTCTCCAGCAGCAGCGTGAACCACACCTCGAAGCCCTTGCGCACCCAGGAGCGGGATTCCCACAGGAAGAGGTTCTTGGCGGTCTGCTGGGAGACGGTGGAAGCGCCCCGCTTGCGCCGGCTGTGCTCGTTGTGGACGTAGGCCTTCTCGATGGCCTGCCAGTCGAAGCCGAAATGGTCGGGGAAGTTCTGGTCCTCGGCGGCGATGACGGCCACGCCCATGTTCGGGGAGATCTGGTCCAGGGGCACCCACCGGTGGTGGGGCGCGTAGGGTTTCGAGCCGGTCCAGGAGGCCACCCGCCGCTCCACCATCAGGGCCGACACCGGCACCGGCACGAAGCGCAGCACCAGCACCAGGAGCGCGGTGAGGGCCACGAAGCCCCCCGCCAGCCAGACCAGGCCCTTCAGGATCCGCCGTCCCCAGCCCTTCTTCTTCGCCATGCCGCCACCAGGAGCAGGTGGGACACGGCCACCGCCCTTCCATCATAGACGGCCCGGCTCGACAAGCCCCGCTCCCTTCCGCCATCCTCGGATCGAGGAGGCCCCATGGACGACCGGCTCAGCGGCGGGGGTGATGCCAGTGCCGTTCGGGGCCGAGCTCATGCGCTATCGCATCGAAGCCAACAAGGCGGTGGCGGTGCTCTCCGAAGGTCCGAAGTCCCGCGAGGAGGCCACCCTGCTGGCCAGGGAACCGGCCTATGGCAACCTCGCGGAGCTGGGTCTGGGCGTGGTGGATCTGCACCTGCCGGACGGAGGCACCGTCGCGCCGATGCGGGATGGAAATTACGTGGTGGCGTTTTGACATGAAAACGCGGCAAGCCATGGCCCCGTAAACACCGCACCAGAAAGGGAAAACCCTAACCCGGGGTTCCTTGGTTCAGCCGGAAGGACGTATTCCCGAAGCCCCATTCCGTCCGCGGTTGTAGACTTATGCGGATTTCCATTAAACATGGAGTGCCGCATGTCAACGATGGCCGCTCGTCATGTCCCTCGGATTGTGGTTCACGGAATCCGCGCCCTTGTCCGACGAGCCACCTCCTCCGCCGCCATGCTTGCGGCGGTAACCATCCTGGCCGGTGGCCTGGCCTGCGGCGGGAGTCACACCACGTCCGCCCAGGCCCCGCCCCCCGCTCCCGCTCCAAGCATCACTGCATTCACCTGTAACCAATATCTGTTCAGTGGACAGGGCGCGCTCCTGCAATGGGTGGTGAGTGGCGCCACCACCATCAGCATCGACCAGGGCATCGGGGCCATCACCGGCACCTCGTTCTGGATTCATCCGACGACGACGACGACCTACACCCTGACGGCCAGCAACCCGAGCGGAACCACGACGGCCACCTGCACCCAAACCGTCTACCCGGCCACGGTCGGCACCGCATCCATGCTGGCGAGCATTCCCAACATCCCGCTAGTTGACGGGCCCGCAGCCAGTGCGAGGTTCAACTACACCTCAGGGGTGGCGCTGGATGCCTCCGGCAATCTCTACGTGACCGACTACGGGAACCAGGCCATCCGCATGATTTCGCCCCAGGGAATCGTGACCACCCCCCTTGCCAATCTGCCGGCTGGGCCTTCGGCCATCGCGGTGGGCCCCTCCGGGAACGTCTATTTCTCCATGGGATACTCCATCTGCGAACTGACCGCTGGCGGAACTCTGACGACCCTGGCGGGCTCCGCCAGCCAGGCAGGAAGCGTCGATGAAACGGGTGCCTCGGCCCGCTTCAGCGACCCTTCCGGCCTTGCCGTGGACGCCTCCGAGCAGGTCTATGTTTCCGATACGGCCAATCACACCATCCGCAGGATCACCCCCCAGGGCGTGGTGACCACCCTCGCCGGTTCTGCCGGGCAAACCGGGAATGCCGATGGAACGGGTTCCTCGGTCCGCTTCAGTGCGCCGAAAGGCCTCGTGGTGGGTCCGTCCGGCAACATCCTGGTGGTGGACAGCGGCAACGGGGCCATCCGGTCCGTCACGCCTCAGGGCGTCGTGACGACCCTTCCACCTTGGCCGACCACGCTCCCACTTTGGACACCGACTTCACTGGCGGCAAGCTCCGACGGGACCCTTTTCGTGGGCGGTTCCAACTCCATCATCAAGATCGCCCCTGGCGGCATGGTGATAACCCTGGCAGGCAAGGAGGGGGAGTTCGGCCTGTCCAACGGCACCGGCTCCGCGGCAAGATTCTCCAACATCACAGGACTGGCCGTCGATGCCTCCGGCAACGTCTGCGCTGCCGATTACCAGAACAGCATGATCAGGTTGGTGACGTCTGGAGGCGGGGTGTCCACCCTCGCTGGTGGTCCGTTCTACCCATCCTTCGGCCCGGTCAATCTGGGCGTGGACCCGTTCGGCGACGTGTTCATGCCGGACAGCAACAACACGATCCTGAAGATTACCCCGGCGGGTTCCGTATCCACTTTCGCCGGCATTCCCAATCAAAGCGGGTCCGCCGATGGACCCGGAGTGCAAGCGTTGTTCGGTTACCCCGCTGCGACGGCCGTGGATGGTGTCGGGAACGTCTATGTCACGGACCAGCTCAATGCCACCGTCCGAAAAATAACGCCGAGTGGACAGGTCACCACGCTGGCCGGCATGGCTGGCCAGAAGGGCAGCCAGGATGGCCTCGGCTCTGCAGCGAGATTCAATGCCCCGACCGGGATCGCCGTGGATGGCCAGGGGGATGTCTATGTGACCGATGGCGGTGCTTCGATCAGGAAGCTGACGCCCGCTGGCAACGTCACGACCCTGGCCGGAGCTGCGGGACAATTCGGGTTCACGGACGGCGCGGGTGCCTCGGCGAGATTCAACCATGTCTACGGGATCGCGGTGGATGCTTCGGGAACCGTGTTCGTGGCGGATGGCTGGAACGCGGCCGTACGCAAAATCACCCCCGATGGGGTCGTGACAACCCTGCCGTTCTTGGCGGGTTGGCTGGGCAGTGCCGGTGCTGCGACAGCGGGGCCCCTGCTTTTCTCGCCGACAGGCATTGCGCTGGATGGAAGCGGAAACGTCTACGTATCGGATTTTCTGGGGTCGGCGATCTGGCAACTCTCCCCCACAGGCATTGCGAGCCCGGTTCCATCCTTGAATGGCATCGATACCTTGAACTTCCATGGAACCGGCCTCGCGTTATGGGGAGGCAAATTCTACTCAGGCTCGCCCTGGGGTGTGGAGCTGATCAGCTTCTACTGATCTGATCGGCCCTCAGACCCCCTTCCGGTCCGCCCCCCAGATGACCTTGTGCAGTTGCAACTGGACGCGGACGGGAAGGCCCTCGGCGACGACGCGCTCGGCCAGCCAGGCCGGGTCCAGGCCGCCCCAGACGGGGCTGAAGAGGACCTCCACCCGATCCCAGACCGCCCGTTCGGCACACCAGGCCTTGGCCCAGGCGAAGTCGGCTTCGTCGCAGAGCACGAACTTCAGCTCGTCCTGGCCGGGCACCAGGTGGTCGAGGTTGGACTCCAGCCAGCGGTGGACTTCGCCACTGCCAGGGGTCTTGCGGTCCACGATCTTGACCACTTTCCGAGGCACGGGCGCCAGGTCGTGGCTGCCGGCGGTCTCCAGGGCGACTTCGTAGCCCAGGCCCAGCAGGGCCCGCAGCAGCTCGGGCGCCTGGGGATGGGCCAGGGGCTCGCCGCCCGTGAGTTCCACGAAGGGGGCGCTGGGGCCCTGTCGCGGAGGCCCGAGCCGCTGGCGCGTCTCGCCCAGGATCTCCTCCAGCTCGCGCATCGCCCCCTCGTAGAAGGCGTACTCGGTGTCGCAGTAGGAGCAGCGCAGCGGACAGCCCGTGAGCCGGATGAAGAGGCAGGGCCGCCCGGCCCGGGCGCCCTCCCCCTGGATCGAATGGAATACTTCGTTGACCTTGAACCTCATGCGGAGCGGCCCCTTCCCGTGGATTCTCCCACGGCGCTTCCCGCTCCGCGATTCCCGTGGGAGCATCATCCTCTTTTCCGGGGATTCCATGTCCTTGCGTCGGCTCCTGCTCCTTCCGATCCTCTGTGCCACCCTCGGCGCCCAGATGCCGGTGTCCCCGGACGCTGTCCAGGCCCGCTACACCAAGCGTGAAGTGCTGATCCCCATGCGGGATGGCGTGAAGCTGTTCACGTCCATCTACCTGCCGAAGGACACCCACCAGCCCCATCCGATCCTGTTGAACCGCACCCCCTACGGCGTGGGTCCCTACGGGCCCGAGGCCTTCCGGCGGGGCGTGGGCCCCTCTCCCTTCTTCGCGAAGGAGGACTACATCGTGGCCTACCAGGATGTGCGGGGCCGCTTCATGAGCGAGGGGACCTTCGTGGACGCCCGCCCCGTGAAGCCGGCCAAGGGGCTGAAGGATGTCGACGAGACCACCGATACCTACGACACCATCGACTGGCTGGTGAAACACCTCCCGGACAACAACGGGAAGGTGGGCATGTGGGGCATCAGCTATCCGGGCCATTACACGGTCCAGGGCATGCTCTGCGGCCATCCGGCCCTGAAGGCCGTGTCGCCCCAGGCCCCGATGATCGACCTGTGGGAGGGGGATGACAGCTACCACCGGGGCGCCTTCCAGCTCGCCGCCAACTTCGGCTTCTTTCTCTTCTTCCACAGCCAGCACGACCAGCCCTCCGCCGCCCGGCCCAGGATCACGGAGGTCGGCACGCCCGATGGCTACCGCTGGTACCTGGATGCCGGCCCCGTCGGCGGCCTGGAGACCAAGGTCAAGCAAGCCCCCGAGGAGATCTGGGAGGAGTACATCAAACACACGACCTACGACGCCTACTGGCAGGCCCGGAACCTCCGGCCATGGATCAAGGACGTGAAGCCCGCCGTGCTCACCGTGGGTGGCTGGTTCGACGCGGAGGATCTCTTCGGCGCCCTGGCCTGCGCCCGCACCCTCGACCGACAGAGCCCCGACACGGACAGCCACCTGGTCATGGGCCCCTGGACCCACGGCCAGTGGGCCGGCGGAGACGGCAGCCGGGTCGGCAACGCCGAGTTCGGATCGAAGACCGCCGCCTGGTTCGAGCAGGACGTGGAACTGCCCTTCTTCAACCACTACCTCAAGGGCGAGGCAGGTCCGACCCTCCCCAAGGCCACGGTCTTCGAGACCGGCACCAACCAATGGCGCAACTTCGACGCCTGGCCGCCGAAGCAGGCGAAGCCGCGGAGCTTCTACCTCGAATCCCGGGGCCGCATCAGCTTCTCGCGACCCAACGCCACGGACGGCTTCGACGCCTTCGTGAGCGATCCCGCCAAGCCGGTGCCCTATACCCAGGACATCAGCTTCGACTACTCGGCCCCCTACATGACCGAGGACCAGCGCTTCGCCGCCCGCCGGCCGGACGTGCTGGTCTATGAGACGGCGCCCCTGAAAGAGGACCTCACCCTGGCGGGCCCCATCCATCCCGTGCTGCAGGTGAGCACCACGGGCACGGACAGCGACTGGATCGTGAAGGTCATCGATGTCTTCCCCGACGACGCGCCGGATCCCGCCGATTGCCCCCGGGGCTGGCACGCGGGCGGCTACCAGATGCTGGTGCGCGGGGACGCCATCCGGGGCAAGTTCCGGAACAGCTACACCACCCCCGAGCCCTTCGTGCCCGGCAAACCCACGCAGGTGGCCTTCACCCTGCCGGATGTCTTCCACACCTTCCGCAAGGGCCACCGGCTCATGGTCCAGGTCCAGAGTTCCTGGTTCCCCCTGGTGGACCGCAATCCCCAGACCTTCTGCGACATCCCCCACGCCAAGCCCGGAGACTTCCACAAGGCCGAGCAGCGGGTCTACCACAGCGCCGACCTGCCCTCGCGGATCGAGGTGCTGGAGCTGAAGGATGCTGGAACGAAGGCAGGTCCCCCGGATCCTGGCGGTTGGATGCGGCTTTGAGGGACCGGGCCGCCCGGGCGTGAAGGGTTGGGCTACGCTGGAGGCCAGGAGATTCGATGGACCGACTGGTGATCCAAGGTGGCCAGCCCCTGCGGGGCCGCATTCGCGTTTCAGGGGCCAAGAACGCGGCCCTGCCCTGCCTGGCGGCGGCGCTGCTGACGGCGGACCCCGTCGTGCTCTCCAACCTGCCCGCCGTGGCGGACATCCGGACCATGGTGAAGGTGCTCCAGGCCCTGGGCACGGAGGCCACGATCGAAACCGATGGCGAGGGCTTCGAGTTGACGGCCCACCTGGCTTGTCTCGGCAGCGAGGATCCCAAGGCCCCCTACGAGCTGGTGAAGACCATGCGGGCCTCCATCCTGGTGCTGGGCCCCCTGCTCGCCCGCTTCGGCAAGGCCACCGTGAGCCTCCCCGGCGGCTGCGCCATCGGCGCCCGGCCCGTGAACCTCCACCTGGAGGCCCTGGAACGGATGGGCGCGGTCATCGAGATCAGCCACGGCTACATCGAGGCCTCGGTGAAGGGCCGCCTGAAGGCCATCGACCATGCCTTCGAAAAGGTCAGCGTGGGCGCCACCGAGAACATCCTCATGGCCGCGGCCCTGGCCGAGGGCACCTCGGTCCTGCGGCACGCGGCGCAGGAACCGGAAATCGGGGATCTGGCCGCCCTGCTGGTGAAGATGGGCGCCCAGATCGAGGGCATCGGCACGGGCACCCTCACCGTCACCGGCGTGGCGCGGCTCCACGGCTGCGAGCACGCCGTGATCCCGGACCGCATCGAGGCCGGCACCTACCTCTGCGCCATGGCCGCCGCCTGTGGCGACGTGGTGCTGGACCGCTGTGAGCCGGACCACCTGCGGGCCCTCCTGGACCTGCTCGAGCGGGCCGGGTGCGTCATCACCGAGCGCGAAGGCCAGGATGGCCGCCAGCTCCGCCTCCAGCGGGAATGCGGCCAGAAGCTGCGGTCCAAGGACGCCAGCACCCAGCCCTTCCCCGGCTTTCCCACGGACCTCCAGGCCCAGTTCATGGCCGTGATGACCCAGGCCTGCGGCATCAGCGTCATCAACGAGGGCATCTTCGAGAACCGCTTCCAGCACGCCATGGAACTGGAACGGCTGGGGGCGAACCTCCGCACGGACGGCCACCAGGCCATCGTGGCCGGGCCCTCGGCACTGACCGGCTGCACCGTCATGGCCACGGATCTCCGCGCCAGCGCCGCCCTGGTCATCGCCGGCCTCGTCGCCCAGGGCGAAACCGTCGTGGATCGCATCTACCACCTCGACCGCGGCTACGCTGGCCTGGAAAAAAAGCTCCAGGGCGTCGGGGCCCGCATCGAGCGGGTGGGTGGGGGCAAGGTCTGAACCCCGCCATTTCCATGTGACGACCTCCTCCCGACCGCTCGGTTACACTGGCGTCACGATCGGGGGATCCATGTTCGGCGAGATGAAGGTCTTTTCCGGGAGCAGCCACCCGGACCTCGCGCGAGGCATCGCCACGCACATGGGCATGCCCCTGGGCCGGGTGAAGGTCACGCGGTTCTCCAACGAGAACATCAAGATCAAGGTCGAGGAGAACGTCCGGGAGTCCGACGTCTTCGTCATCCAGACCTCCTGCCCGCCCGTCAGCGACAACCTCCTCGAGCTGCTGATCCTCATCGACGCCCTGAAGTTCGCCAGCGCGGCGCGCATCACGGCGGTGCTGCCCTACTTCCCCTACGCCCGCAGCGACAAGAAGGACGAGGCGCGCATCTCCATCACGGCCCGGCTGGTGGCCGATCTGCTGGAGACCGCCGGGGCCGACCGAGTCCTCACCATGACCCTGCATGCGCCGCAGATCCTCGGGTTCTTCCGCAAGCCCGCCGACCAGCTCCTGGCCACGCCCATCCTCACCAACTACTTCAAGACCAAGGATCTCTCCAACGCCGTGGTGGTGGCCACGGATGCCGGCGCCGCCAAGTTCGCGGGCCACTTCGCCAAGCGGCTGTCCGTGCCCATGGCCATCATCGACAAGCGCCGCTTCGACGACTCCGAGAAGGCCCAGAGCGTGGCGCTGATCGGCGACGTGAAGGGCCGCGACGCCATCATCTACGACGACGAGATCGCCACTGGAGGTTCCATCAAGGAAGCGGCCCGGATCCTGCGCGAGTTCGGCGCCCGCAGCGTGCGGGTGGGGGTCACCCATCCCGTGCTCTCGGGCGGGGCCATCGAGACCCTCAATGAGGCCAATCTCGACGAGCTGGTGGTGACGGACAGCATCCCCATCCCCCCCGAGCGGGCCAAGGGCCTGCCGACCCTGCGGGTGCTCTCCACCGCCGCCCTCTTCGGCGACGCCATCCTGCGCATTCATGGTGGCCGCAGCATCAGCGAAATGATGGACTAGGGCCCGGCCATGGATCTCGGACCGGCCCAGATCCTCGACACCCTCGGGGCGCCGCCGGAACCGGATCTGCTGGGGCCCCATGCCCAGGAGATCAAGGCCCTGTTCACCCGCCCCTTCCT
The DNA here is from genome assembly GCA_021802985.1 of Acidobacteriota bacterium. Taxonomy (GTDB): domain Bacteria; phylum Acidobacteriota; class Holophagae; order Holophagales; family Holophagaceae; genus Geothrix. The sequence goes on from JAJZQW010000013.1 coordinate 41,325, forward strand.
GGTCCTCCACCGGGCGTCGGAGCTCTACACGGCGGGCACCGCCCTGGGGCTGCTCCTGGACCTGGGCTGGGAGGCACGGCTCCGGACCGGCACCACCGTGGACGAGCTCTGCCTCGACCTGCCGGCCCAGGCCCGCATCCCCTTGGCCTGGATGCTGCCCTTCCTCGCCCAGGAGGGGCTGTTGACCCGGCAGGGGGATCGCTTCGTCCTGGCGGGGTCGCCCCGGCTCGATCTGCCCGGGATCCGGGCCCTGGTGGAGGCCGAGGCACCGGGCCACGCGACCAACTTCGATCTGCTGGATGGGGTGCGGTCCCACATCCCGCCCTTCTTCACCGAAGGCCGGGCCGGCGATGGCCTGCTCTTCGACCTCGCACTGTTCCCCCTCTGGCTGGCCTACTTCCGCAACGGCAACCTGGGCTACTACCCCAACAACCTGCTCACCCTGCTGGCCTTCCGCCAGGACCTGGCCCCGGGCAGCCGGGTGCTGGAACTGGGCGCGGGGGCGGGCTCCTTCGCGCGGCTGGTGGCCCAGAGGGGGACCGAGGAGGGCTGGCTGGATCGCATCGTCGAGTACCGGTTCACCGACGTGGCCCCGTCCTTCCTGCGACGGGCCCAGCGGGAGCTGAAGACCGAGGCAGTGGGCCTTCCCCTTGTCTTCCAGGCCCTGGATCTGAACCGCCCCCTGGGGGACCAGGGCATCGCGCCGGAGAGCGTGGACACCCTCGTCGGCATCAACGTGGCGCACGTGGCCCACAACCTGGAGGTCGTCCTCCGCGACCTGCGGAGCCGCCTCAAGCCCGGGGGCCGCCTGATCCTGGGCGAATGCCTCAAGCCCGTCCTCGGCCACCCCATCTACCTGGAATTCTTCTTCTCCTTCATCCGCAGCTTCACGGATGTGGAACTTGACCCCCGCTGGCGCCCCGTCCACGGCTTCCTCACCCCCGAGGCCTGGCTGCGGGCCCTGGAGCACGCCGGCTTCCGGAAGCTCGAATCCATCCCCCCGCCCAGGCCCCTCCTGGACCGGCACCCCAATTTCAACGTGGGGGCCATCAGCGCCATGGCGTGACCCGCGTCAGCGCATTCCGGCGACGGTCACCGGCAGGAGCCGGTGCTGCGGGAGGTCGCACACGCTGTCCTCCCCTTCGGTGCAGGGCTGGTAGGTAATCCGCAGCACCACGGGATCCTTCAGCCCCGTCCCGGCGAGGGGCACCCGCAGGGTGCCGTGCCAGACGGGATCCCCCGCATCGTCCTTTCCGTCCGCTGGCGGGAGGGGGCCACGGCGGCCTCCAGGTGGTCGCCCCCTTCGAACCGGGCGGCGATCCGGCCCTCCCGGTCCAGGAGGAAGGTCGTGGGCATGGCCACCACGCCGAAGGTCTGGCCCGTGGTCCCGAAGGGATCCTGCAGGATCGTGAAGTGGACCGGCACGTTCGTCAGGAAGTCGGTGACGGCGTCCTGGGTCTCATCCAGGGATACCCCCACCACCCGAAGGCCCTGGCCCTTGTACTTCGATTGCAGATGATCAAGGCCGGGCAGGCTCTTGCGACAGGGCCCGCACCAGGAGGCCCAGAAATCCAGAATCACCACGTGACCCTTGAGGGCGGCGAGGGAAAAAGGATGACCGTCCAGATCGGTGCTTTGGAGGACCGGCGCGGGCTGGCCGGCTCCCGGAGGGGCGGCGACCAGGCTGCCGGCCGTCAGAAAATGACAGGCCGCAAAGAGGCAAGTACGGAGGGATGGGATCGGATGGAGTCGCACAATACTCCGGGATGGACAGGGAGCGCTCCTGGGCCAGGTGGCCAGGAAGTGGCTGCGCCGTCATGGGCGGGTGTCCTGATCCAATGCCCGCAGGGACCAGGTGGTTCCCGAAAACCATGTTACAACACAAGAACGGCGCCCAAAGGCGCCATCCTTGTGTCCAGTCCTGGCTTTTGACCCACTCAGAACCCGGTGAAGATCGCCACCGCGTAGGCGGCAAAGGTGCCATCGGGCTTGGGCACCACGGCCACCTTGGCGGGCGTGGGAGCCACCAGCTTGGCGCTCCAGGTGGTCGGGTCGAGGGGCGTGATGCTGATGACCCCCGCCTGGTTGTGGACTTCCACAACGGTGGGAAGCTGGCCCACCGTCGTGCTCAGGGTGGTGGTGATGGCCTGCGGCGTCGCGCTGGAATTGGTGAAGGTGAAGCCCAGCTGGCCGCCGTTGTACGAGGTGCTGATGGCGCCCAGCGGCAGACCCACGGGGAGGAAGATCGCATTGGCGGCATCCCATGCGGAGGAGGTGCCATTCCAGGTGAGGTCGCTCACGCCCTGCACCCGCACGTCCCCAGCGCCAGTCACGGCCGCCGCGAACGCGCCGGGATCCATGTAGGGGGTTCCAGGCAGGCCCAGATACCACCAGGCGAACCCGTTCCCGTAGGCATACGTCCGAGTGAGGCTGAAGGCATTGGCATAGGAGAAGGTGGCGGCGTTGGCAGCGGTGATGCGACCGCCGTCCACGGCCCGCTGAACATTCACGGAAGCGGCGTGGAGCTGGGCCTGAAGCGGATCCTTCACCTCGACCTGGACCTTGAAGCCAGCCCAGACATGATCCAGGCCGCCGCCGGTCCCGCCCGTGCCCAGGCTCAGGGTCGTGTGGTAGGTGAAGGCGGTGTCGCTGTCGATGGTGATCGCCTTGGGTGCGCCCGTGTCGGTGCTTACGAAGAGCGTGTTGTTGGTCCGGTCCACACCATAGACGTGCCCCTCAGGCGTCCACTGGGGCAGCGCCGACGTGGAGTACCACACGCGGATGGCCCACAGGCTGCCATCGGGCTGCATGCGCAGGGAGACCAGGACGTTCTTCCCGGCAGCCAGCCCCGCGAAGGTGCCCGGCGCGTGGGCATCCACATCGATGAACTTGGCCCCGTTGTCGACATTCACCGTCAGGTCGTTGCCACTGTCGGCATGCAGCATGAAGCTGCCGGTGCCCACGGAGGCGACCGTGCCCTTCCGGGTGCGGAACAGCATCTGGGCCATGCCCATCATGCCGTTGGCGTTGGGCTTGTGGCGGATCTGCAGGTTCATCACCCAGGTGCCATCGGGCAGCTGCACCAGGAACAGCGGATGACCCAGGTCGAAGTCCAGCTGCAGGGCGTTGCTGCTGCCCTGGGTGACCACCAGGTCGGAGCTGAGCGGCACCCAGACATTGGTACCGCCCACCACCTTGATCTGGCTGGAGGGCACCACGGTGCCATCGGCCTTCACCAGATTGATGTTGGCCGGATTGGGATCGATGCTGACCCGCATTCCGTCATAGGTGCCGGCAGGAATCTGGGCGGTGGCCAGCAGTTCGCCCACGCTGTCCAGGTCCACCAGGTTGATCTTGGCGGAGGTGCCCTGGAAGGCCACCACCTCCCTGGTGTGGTCGGCCTTGTCGACCAGGGTGATCCTGGTGACCACCACCTCCACCGCCGACCACTGGTCCGAGGGCGCATCGGTGAGGATGATCGCGGCCGTGCCCGTGGGCGCGGGGGCCGTCGCGGTGGCTGTGGTCGAGGAACCGCTCCCGCCGCAGGCGGTCAGCAGGGCCAGGGTGGTGAGACCCGCCGGCAGGGCCAGGCGGGTCAGGGAACGGGGTGTGAAACGCATGCAGGCCTCCATGAAGGAATCGGAGCTGGGCTCCGGAAGGGGACGGACGACTGGATGCTTCCTGGGACAGGCATCAGGCCCCCTCGGTTGACCCGGGAGGCCCTTTTTCACCTCCGTGTCACGAGAATGGGCCGATTCCTGGTCCGGGGTCCCTCGCCTTGCGATACTGGGCGGCCATGGCCCACACCCTGCGCGACCTCCTCATCCAGCGTGCCGCCCGCCTCCAGGAGCGACCGGCCCTTGCCACCCCGGACTGGGGCACCCTGAGCTACGCCCAGTTGCGGAACCGGGTCGAGGGCGTGGCCCTCGGCCTCCTGGCCGGCCCGGGAGACCCGCCGCCGAGCCTGTTCGCGGTCACTGGCACGCCCTGGGACTGGGCCGCGGAGGTGGCCGTCGCCGCTGCGGGATTGGCCTGGGAACCCGCGGGCTGGAGCATTCCCGCCGAGGTCCTGGGCGGCCCCCGTTTCAACGCCGAGGAAGGTCGCGGGCCCTACCACGACCGGGAGCGGGTGGTCCTTGAGGCGACGCCCTTCCACGCCGGACTCACCCACGCGGAGGTTCTGCAGCGGCTGGCGCGCCTCAATCACCGCCTGGGCTGGGACCACGAGACGGTCGTGACCCTTCCCCTCGACCGTCTGGAAGCGCCCGCGGTCCGCGCCGCCCTGTGGAGTGCCCTCTATGCTGGGAGCCACGCGGTGCTGGAATCCGAGGCCCCGGCCCCGCGCGGCGGCCTGCTGGGCCGGTTCCGGCGCAGCCCCGATCCGGCCTGGGATCCGGCCCCCTTCTCGGGTTTCTGGGACCGAGGAGCTGGAACGAAGTAAGCCTTGCCATCGATTATTCCGTTCCAGCTCCTTACCCCTTCCCATTGGACAGTTCCTGGCGAATGATGGGGCGGGAGGTCACCATGGCCCGCAGGTCGTCCCGCAAGGTCCTCGAATCCCCGCGCCCCGACAGCGGCCACCTGGTGAAGCCCGAGCGGCTCCAGGCGGTGCTGGAAGCCGTCCGCGATGCCGGTGAGCGCGGCCTCACCAAGGCGGCGCTGGCCCAGCGGCTGGGCGGAACGGCCCTGCGCACCGTGGACCGGGCCATCGCGCTCCTGGAGGAGCAGGGCGCGCGGTTCGGCAAGGCCCGCAGCGGACGCCCCGCGCTCATCCACTTCACCCTGGAGAAGGCGCCCGAGTGGGACAGCAAGATCACTCCGCACGCCCGCATGGCTCTCGAAGTTGCGCTCATGGCCTTGGAGGGCACGGCCACCGAGCTGTGGTTCGACCAGCTGGAGGGCCTGCGCGCCCTGGCCGACAGCCATCTGAGCAGCCGCGACCGCGACCTGTTCCGGGCCCTGCAGGCGCACGTCTGCGTCCGTGGCGGCGCCGATGACCAGCAGGCCCTCGACACCCGGATGCTCACCCAGGTTCTCCTGGCCCTGGGCCACCCGGAGGGTCCCCGGGAGCTGGAGCTCGGCTACCAGGCAGCCTCGGGCCGCACGACCACGCGCACGGTGGTGCCCTTCACGCTGACCCACGATGTCTTCTCGGGGGGTGCCTTCCTGCTGGCTTGGGATCCCGCCAAGCAGGAGCCGCGGCACTTCCGCCTGGCTCGCATCCTGGAGGCCAAGGCACTCTCCCGCCGCGGCCTGGTCCCCGACAAGGGCCCCCTGGAGCAGGCCCGGGACTACCAGATCGGCGGCTGGTTCAGCCCCGATCCCCCCTTCCGCATCCGGGTGCGGGTGGGCGGCACCCACTGGCCCCGGGCTCTCCAGGACGCGCCCCCCGCCCTGCCCCAGGTGGAGGTGGCCAAGGACAAGGCCGGCGCGGTCCTCCTGAGCTTCCGGGCCACGGATCTGCAGGGCCCCACCCGGATCATCCTGCAGTTCGGCGCCGACGCCGAGGTGCTCGAACCTCGCGCATTGCGCACCCACCTCGCGGCCACGCTGAAGGCGATGGCGGCACGCTATCGATAAGGGGATCCGCTCAGGCGGCCGGAAGGATCTTCACGACATAGGTCCGGCCTGGATGAACCAGGGTCAGCTCGGCGACCTTGGAGGCCGCCTCCTCCCGCCGCTCGAACCGCCAGGGCAGTTCGGTCAGCCGACCAGTGGAGGGATCCAGGAAAATCAGGACGTATTGAGTCATGGACAGAGGCTCCATCCGAAGACCCTGGACCGATGCCGACCTCATTCGTCACGGCTTTGTAACGTCGCCCCAAACTTAACATCATTTAACAAGCAGGGGGTCGCCTATGCCCCCGCCCGGGTGTTGCGCTCGATGGCGCAGATCAGGGCCAGGACCTCGGAGGCGGTATAGGCGCCCAGCAGGCCGAAGGCCGCGAAGGCCAGGCCTTCCGCCAAGAGGGAGAGCCCCGCCGGGAAGGGATCGCCGCCGTAGAGCGGGAGCAGCAGACCCAGGCCCGCCAGCCCGGACTGGGCGTCGCCGGCGCTGATCCAGATCAGGAGGGCACCGCCGGTGCTGAGCACCGCCAGCAGGCTGGCGTAGACCTCGCCGCCGAGGCGCATGAGGAGCCGGGCCAGCGGGAGGATGACATCGCCGCCCGCCTGGGGCATGGCCGCCACATCCTGGGCCCGCAGCCAAGTCAGGTGTGCAGCCAGGTAGAAGGCGACCACCAGCGCAACCTGGAACACCAGCTGGGCGAACACGGCCTGGGTGCTCGACCCGCCATCCTTCCAGAGCCCGATGGACAGCCAGACACCCGCCAGCACGGCGGCCAGGGACCAGAGCCGCAGCAGCCAGGCGAAGACCACCTTGAAGAAGCGGCCTGCCGAGATGAGCCGGAGCAGCGCAGGGGCGGGGAGGAGTTTCTCCACGGGAACCTCCGATGAAAGTTGGGATTCGGGCTCCAGCCTCGGGAATCCGGTCGGATCCGTCAAGCCTTACTCCTAGGAGCGTGTCCAAGTAATCGATAGGGGCCGCATTGATGGCAAAGGGATTCCAGGCAAGGAAGCGGGCGCAGGGCGGTGCGGGTTCACCGTTCAAGCCCGGTGACGCCGCATGGGAGCCCTTTGCCATC